>CAJTZB010000333.1 GCA_910583815.1 uncultured Lachnospiraceae bacterium | reverse complement strand
CTCTGCAATCGTTACATCATCCAGAATCTGTGCCTGTGCAAGCGCTGCAAAAGCAATGGAAACTGTGTCTTTGATTCTGGGGGCATCCTCCTGCCAAATCAGTGTCACGGTAGGACGTTCCAGTTCTTCCCGTCCTTCCACATGATATATTTCTCCATCCAAAACAACGCCCTGCCCTTCTGTTTCATCACAGCTAACAAAAACGCCGTTATCCTGCAATTTTACCCACTGCAATTTTTCTGCAGTCAATTCTTTTCCGTCAATCCATGTATGGTACATTTTTTATCTCTCCTTTTCGTTTAAATACAAAATCCGAAGCAAATGCCCCTGTAGTAAGTAGCACTTGCCGTACCCACCCCTCCGGTAGTACCAACGCAAACATAACTGCTGGTATTTGAAACATACGGAGAACGGGTCCACCATTCGCTTTTATTTCCAGAGCCGTTTGATAAGGACTTCACACGGCTGGCATCGCTTGTAAAAATCGGATATTTTGTTCCTTCTCCTGCAGCAGTCATAGTAGACAATCCTGTGCATTCTACCTGAGAAAACAAGAACAGCGACATATTGTCCGTTCGAATGGTTGTGCTTCTGCCGCCGGCAGAAGTTTTCTTCTTTACAGGTTTAATCGCTGAACGCAGGTTGGCAGGCAATGCATACCATACAGTTTGCATCATCCAGTCATATAGACAGGTACCGATAAAGCTGCCGCTGTTCGTGCCGGAGGGTTCCATATGCTGGGTAGTATTCAAAAGATTTTTCAGTCCGAAGGTGATTCCTGCTTTTCCAATTCCGGAAGCCAGATCATCATGATTAAAATCATAAATCTGCAAGGTAGCCATTCCAAGTGATCCCAGAGAAAGTGTTTTTTCATCGCCCACTTTCCAATATTTGTTCGCCATTCCGGATGATGAAGCCACTGCGATTTCTTCCCATGTGTTCTCTTCCAGTATATTAAAATAACCGTGATACAATCCGTTTTTGCCCTCAGCCGTAAAGGATTTTGTATAGCCGTCGCAGAATACTGTGCAGGAACTTCCCGTCTCTATAAAGCCCAAAGTCACTTCCAGACATGCCGGCACAACGTCCGAATGCGTTGCTGCTCCGCCGCCATATACTGTATATGTCTTTCCTGCAAAGTTTGAACCGAACGTCAGCACCATCAGGGTTTTGTTTATATGAGCCGGGTTCAGCAGCTGCCACGCAGATCCATCAAACATCAAGAGCGCCCGCATTCCTCCGGGAATCATTTCCGAACCCAGATCGCTGCTTCCATTATACTGAATAGAATAGCTTCCCGTACCGTTTACATTCAACATTTTACCAGACTTAACTGCATATTTAAAATACACTGCTACAATCACACCGGATTTCAGTTGAAAATCTGCGCTGACACTGACCTCCTTGGTAGTATAAGATGTGTCTGTATAACACACACCGTAAAATGTGTCTTTTTTTGTCTGTGCAGTCTGATTCCATAAAGTTCGTTCAGATTCCCGTATCAGAGCAGCCGATCCTCTGCTGTCCAATTCCAGAATTGCCTGTTT
>CAJTZB010000332.1 GCA_910583815.1 uncultured Lachnospiraceae bacterium | reverse complement strand
CCCAATGGAAAACTTGTTTCTCTGCTCTAATACGGCAAATCCTTCTTCTGTCACTTCATGCACAATGCCAAGATACGTATATTCCTTGACGTAGACATTGTTGTCATAAATCTGTGCGTCTGCTTTTGGCTTGTCGAAAAAGAAGCCGGTCGTATACTGGCGGTACGTACATTTTGCAATTTCCTGACGGTAATATTCAAGATTCTCTTTGTATGTAAGAGGATCTTCAAAATAATCGTCAATTGCTTTGCGGTATGTCCTTGCGACTGCAGCTACATAGAGCGCCGTCTTCATCCTGCCTTCTACTTTAAAACTGTCGATTCCGGCGTCCACAAGCTCCGGAATATATTCTATCATGCACAAATCCTTGGAATTGAATATATAGGTTCCACGGTCATTTTCAAATACTGGAAGATACTCACCCGGCCGGTTCTCTTCCATCAGATAATACTTCCAACGGCACGGATGCGTACATGCACCAAGGTTGGCATCTCTCCCGGTAAAATAATTACTGAGCAGGCACCGCCCGGAATAGGAAATGCACATTGCTCCGTGGACAAACGTCTCCATTTCCAGTTCTTCTGGTATGTTCTGGCGGATTTCCTTGATTTCTTCCAAAGAAAGTTCTCTTGCAGAAACTACTCTTTTTGCTCCCATGCGCTGCCAAAAACGGTAAGTTCCATAGTTTACATTGTTTGCCTGTGTGCTGATATGGATCTCGATATCCGGTGCATATTCCTTTGCAAGATCAAACACACCCGGGTCAGAAATAATCAACGCATCCGGACGTATCTGGCTGCCGTCCGCATCCGCATCCAAACAGGACAGTTCTTTGAAATAGTCCGCAACCCCTGCAAGATCACGGTTGTGTGCCGTAATGTTAGCAGTTACATATACTTTTTTGCCATATTTATGTGCAAAACGGATACCTTCTGCCATATCTTCTCTTGAGAAATTCTTTGCTTTCGCACGAAGCCCATACATCTCCCCGCCAATATATACGGCATCTGCACCATATAATACTGCAACCTTCAGCACTTCTAAGCTGCTTGCCGGAAGCAGAAGCTCCGGTTTTTTTTGTTTCTGTTCCATTTTGCTTTTTCAGCTCCTTTCCACGCCATACCGTCACATTTCAGCGTCTGACGCAAAGCGCCATACCATCGCCGACCGGTACAATAGAGGTAGTAAGTGCCTCGTTATGCTTTAATTCATACAGATATTCACGCATCCGCATATGGATTGTGCGGTCTCTTCTCGCAATGCTGTACTTGGATTCAATAATAGAACCTTCCTGCAGTACATTATCCGTAATAAACAGCGCTCCCGACGGAAGCATAGGAAGCAGCAATGAAAGGAAATTCAAATATTGTCCCTTTGCTGCATCCATAAATACAAAATCATAAGTGTTTCCCTGTTCCGACAGCCTTGCCAGTACCTCCGCGGCATCTCCGGTAAGAAGTGTCACATCTTTGCTCCGCCTGAGCGCCGCCAGATTTTTTTCTGCCTCCACAATGCGCATCGGAACCTTTTCAATCGTTGTAATTGTGCAGTCCTCCGGCATATATTCG
>CAJTZB010000331.1 GCA_910583815.1 uncultured Lachnospiraceae bacterium | reverse complement strand
CGACGGACAATGTCCGTTTACCCGCGGTCCCTGCTTAATCTCAACCTGGTACACGCCGTTCACCTTAACCAAACGCATGTGCTGGTCTCCGCCGGGCGCAATCAGCACGTGTCCGGGAAGAACTTTGTCTCCCGTCTGCGCCTCCTTTACCTGCACCCTGCACTGATTATCCAATCTCTGTGCATACATCTTTGTAAATCCCGGCGGCATGTGCTGTACAATAATCACGCCGGGAATATCCACCCCAAAATCCTTAACGACCGAAAAAATTGCTTCCGTTCCGCCTGTGGACGCTCCGATTGCCACAATCAGTTCTTTTCCCGTTCCCGAAAATCCATGCTGCGCCGCAGCAACCGCTTTCTGCTTAATCTGACTGATTTTTGCAGTCGATGCAATCTTGATTTTTACAAGCAGCTCGTTTTGTATGAAATCCTCAAGCTGCGCACGTCCCGTAACGGATGGCTTTGCCACAAAGTCAACAGCCCCTGCGTTTAGCGCGTCAAATACCTTATCGCTCAATGCGCTGATTACCACCACCGGAAGCGGGTACTGCGGCATCAGCTTCTGCAGGAACTCAATTCCGTTCATTCTAGGCAGCTCCACATCCAAAGTCATGACGTCCGGCCGGTATTCCAAAATGGCGTCCCGCGCCTCAAAAGGGTCCTTTGCCGTCGCCACGACCTCAATTGCCGGATCTCTGTTTAAATTTTGTACCAACAATTCCCGAAACACAAGGGAATCTTCCACAATTAATACCCTAATTGGCCGCATAATCATCAAATCCTTCCTTATTTTCTACTCTCTTTTCCTAAAAATAGAGGGCTGTATAATCTGATAAGGCGTTTGGGTTCTGTCAAGCGTCTCCGTCATTCCGATAAACAGGTATCCTCCCGGTTCCAAACAGTCATATACTTTTTGAAGCAGCTCCTGTTTTGTCTTACTATCAAAGTATATCATAACATTGCGCAAAAATACAGTGTGCATTTTTTTCTTAAACGGAAAAGGCGACATTAAATTAAACTGGCGGAATAAAACTTCCTGCTTGAGCTCATTCGTCACCGTGTACCTGCCTGCGACCGGTTTCTGAAAGA
Source organism: uncultured Lachnospiraceae bacterium (assembly GCA_910583815.1). Lineage (GTDB taxonomy): Bacteria > Bacillota > Clostridia > Lachnospirales > Lachnospiraceae > SIG299. The sequence goes on along the minus strand of CAJTZB010000331.1, from coordinate 547 downwards.
AATGCCGCTTCCACTGGTCCGGCATATCCTTGAGCGCCTCTTCTTCATAAGTTCCCGCCACCGCCCTCTGCAAAGCCTTTGTTGATACGTCCGTTGCCAATACCTTTGTATCCCACGAATTATGCTCCAGCCCGAAAAAGTCCTTGAGTACCATCGCGATCATATAGGGTTCTTCCCCTGTGGAGGCAGCGCCGCACCAAACCCTTAAATCTTTGGTTTTCTCCGCCTTCTTTTTTGCCCAGGGAAGCACCTGGCTTTTAAAGAATTCAAAATGTTCGAACTCTCTCATAAAATAAGTATAGTTGGTAGTCAGCTGATTGACCAGCTCTTTTTCCAATTTTCCGGACTGATCCTTTTCCATCGCATCCATGAAATTGTTAAAAGTTCCCCAGCCGCCTGCCTTAATACGATTTTCAAGTCTGCCGTTCATAATGACCTTTTTCTGTCCTAAGTCAATTCCGTAATGACTCTTCATATACGCGGCAATTCTTAAAAACTCTTCATCCGTTATCATCGTTTTTCGTCCTCCGTCATATAGCATATCGGT
>CAJTZB010000330.1 GCA_910583815.1 uncultured Lachnospiraceae bacterium | reverse complement strand
CCTCCGGCGGGGAATTTGCTTCTATAGATGATGATGCTTTTTATTTTTCAGACGGCTATGAATCTACAATGGAACTGCTCAGACAGAGCCATACTACATTTATTGGGCCCCATAGCGGTGCAAACAGGAAAGACCCTGAATTCTCAGAACAGATTCTTACTATGAACCGTGAAATGGGATATTGTTTCCAAATAAAGGCTGCCTCCTTGATAAAAAGGTTCTGGAATTTCCCGATGTTATTAACCATCCATCTGGACAACATTGGGATTGCTCCAATTTATGAAAACTGGATGATGGTACTCCGAATCTTGGATGATAAACAAAACGTCATATACGAGGAAGAAAAAGACGTTTCATTAAATAAAATACTTCCGGGAGAGCATACAATAAGAATTACGCTTCCAAAGCTTGATTTGCCCGCCGGAACTTATGATATTGAAATCGGTTTTATTGACCCTCTCACAAACAGACCAGGAATTGCACTTGCAAATAAGCCATGCCGTGCAGATGAGCTTGTTTACAAAGTGATGGAATTTTCTGTTCACTAAAAGAAAGTATTCTCGGAATATTTGTGCCTTCCTAACACTATATATCTAAATAGGATAGCGTCGGTGTACGCGTCGTTCAAGTGCCTTAAAGGCGGAAATTCTGCCTCTTCACGACTCTGCGACCTCATCCCATGTGATTTCGGGCATGTTCGAGGAAGATGAGTTAGGCGTACAGAGACATACGCCGGGGGAAGATGACAGAAACATGCCCGAAATCACATGGGGTGAGGCGTGTTTCCATCTGTACACCGACGCTAGATAAACCATATATGAGGAGGCACCATGAAAACGAGAAGAGGTAAAAGGCTGGTCTGCTTTTTGACGGCATTGTTGCTGCTTATTTCCTGTGGATATCATGCCACAGTACAGACAGGCTATGCAGAAGAAAACTTAACGGTCCCAGAGAGAACATGGGATTTGGAAGCACCTGCACTGGAACTCCAGTCAGCATCCTATGTCCTGATGGAAGGTTCTACTGGTACAGTCCTGTACGAAAAAAACATGCATGAAGTTCTGCCGCCTGCAAGTATCACAAAAATTATGACATTGCTGCTGATTTATGAAGCCTTAGAAGCAGAGCGTATCGTTATGGGAGATATTGTGACCGTCAGCGACCATGCGGCGAGCATGGGCGGCTCTCAGGTCTTTTTAGAAGTCGGGGAAACACAGACGGTCGAAACGATGATTAAATGTATCAGCATTGCAAGCGCGAATGATGCCTGTGTTGCAATGGCAGAGCATCTTGCAGGTTCAGAAGAGGCATTTGTCAAGCAGATGAATGAAAAAGCAAAACAGCTTGGCATGAACGATACAGTATTTGTCAACTGCTGCGGGCTTGATGTAGACGGACACGTTTCCAGTGCCTATGACGTTGCGCTGATGTCAAGAGAGCTGATAACACGTTTTCCTGAAATCAGTGCCTATGCGACCACATGGATGGATACGATTATCCATACGACCAGAAACGGACAATCAAGCTTCGGACTGACCAATACAAACAAGCTTGTCAAGCAATATCAGGGAATTACCGGCCTAAAGACCGGCTCCACTGCAAAAGCAAAGTATTGCCTGTCAGCAACGGCAAACCGGAATGAAATTG
>CAJTZB010000329.1 GCA_910583815.1 uncultured Lachnospiraceae bacterium | reverse complement strand
TTCAAGGTGACAGAAAACAGATTGAAGGTTCCTCCATAAATTGCTGCCGCAGAAATCAGATGGTCTCCTGCCTCACAGATATTTAACACTGAAAGCAGGCTCGCCGCCTGTCCTGATGAAGTGCAGAGCGCACCAACACCACCTTCTAACATTGCAATTTTCTTTTCTGCACAATCTACAGTTGGATTGGCAATCCGTGTATAGAAAAATCCGTCCTCTTGCAAATCAAACAGCTTTCCGACAGTTTCACTGCTGTCATATTTATAAGTTGTACTCTGACAAATCGGCACAACTCTTGGTGCGCCGTTTTCTGGCTTATATCCGCCCTGTACACATACTGTACTCTTTCTGTATTCTCCCATCATCCATGCCCTTTCTGAAAACTGCACTTAACCATCCCAATACTTTTCCAGCTTTGCAGCACTCTCTTCTATGTCCCCGACCAGACAGACACTGCACTTTTCCATATCCAGATACCGCTCCGCAAACAGGCGGATTTCTTTTGCGGTAACACCTGAAAGACGCTTAATCGTCTCTTCTAATGGTACCACTCTCCCATGCATCAGAAGCGACTTTGCATTATGCTCCATCCGGTTTCTTGCACTCTCACTGCCCATAATCATTTCAGTCCTCAGCTGTGTATACAAAGCTGCCAGTTCCTGCTCACCGATTTCCTCTGAACGAAAATCCTGCAAAATATCTTTTAAAGTCTGATAGACCAGCACTGCATTCGCCGGATTGACAATCACATCAATATGGAAGAGGCCTGCTGCACGGTACATACTGGAGTAAGAATAGACTGAATAGGCAAGCCCTGACTCTTCTCTGATTTTCTGAAACAGCCTGGAATTATTGCTGCCGCCTAAAACCGCATTTGCCACAATCATCGTATGTCTCGCATCATCACATTCACAGACTGCATCAAATGCCAGATTCATATAAAGCTGTTCTACGTCCTTCCCTCTCTTGCAAAAGCACCGATGAAACACCGGAACAGCCTGTTTTGTAGCATCTGTTTGTGATGTTGCCGCATACTTTGGGATTTCCCCAAAATACCGTTCTAAGTCTGAGAGGAACAAGGCTTCGTCATAATTTCCTGCAATGGAAACAACCATATTGCTTCCATAATAATGCTCTGCCATAAAAGCAGTCAGCTGTTCCTTTGTCATTCCTGCTACAACAGGTTTCTCGCCAGAAATCAGAAATCCAAGAGAATGGTCTCTCCAGACGTTTTTCTGAAGCATCTCATGTACCAAATCCTCCGGGGAATCATCATACATATCGATTTCTTCCAAAATAACGCCAAGCTCTTTTTTGAGCGGCTCTTCTTCAAATGTGGAATTTAAAAGCATATCGCCAAGCAGTTCCATCAGTTTTGGAAGGAATTCCGTCAGCGTCACGCCATAAAAAGCCGTACATTCCTTTCCTGTAAACGCATTCAGTTGGTCGCCAATAGCAGAAATCTCATCTGCCAATTGTTTTGCAGTTCGCGTCTTCGTTCCCTTGAACAAGCAATGTTCAAGGATATGGGAAATTCCATTATTTTCCTTGTTCTCATGGGCGGAGCCGACTCCCACCCAGACACCGAAAGAAACGGTTCTAAGATGTACCATCGGCTCCATCACTACCCTTATTCCATTTTTTAATACAAATGTCTTAATCATGCATTAC
>CAJTZB010000328.1 GCA_910583815.1 uncultured Lachnospiraceae bacterium | reverse complement strand
GCAAACGCCTATTAGCAGCAGACTTTGAAAGGAGCATAGCAATCAGTATGAAAAAAGAATTAGCCAAGACTTATAATCCAAAAGACATTGAAGACAGGCTGTATGAAAAATGGATGGAAAAAAAGTATTTTCATGCAGAAGCAGACAAGACAAGGAAGCCGTTCACAATTGTGATACCGCCGCCAAACATTACTGGGCAGCTCCACATGGGCCATGCGCTTGATAACACGATGCAGGATATTCTGATTCGTTTTAAAAGAATGCAGGGCTACAATGCGCTCTGGCAGCCGGGAACAGACCATGCAAGCATTGCGACCGAAGTCAAGATTATCGAGCAGCTGAAAAAGGAAGGAACAAGCAAGGAAGCGCTTGGAAGAGAGGGCTTCTTAAAGCGTGCATGGGAATGGAGAAAAGAGTATGGCGGAAGAATTGTCAGCCAGTTGAAGAAAATGGGTTCTTCCTGCGACTGGGACAGAGAGCGCTTTACGATGGATGAGGGCTGCAATGCGGCGGTAGAAGAAGTATTCTGCAATATGCATAAAAAAGGCCTGATTTATCGAGGTTCCCGCATTATCAACTGGTGTCCGGTCTGCCATACTTCGATTTCGGATGCAGAAGTAGTATATGAGGAACAGGCAGGGCATTTCTGGCATATCAAATATCCGGTGACAGGGACGGATGAGTACCTGATTTTTGCGACAACAAGACCAGAGACAATGCTTGGTGATACTGCGGTTGCAGTTCATCCGGAAGATGAGCGCTATGCACATTTGGTTGGAAAAACCGTAAAGGTTCCGTTTGTAGACAGAGAGATTCCGATTATTGCGGACGCTTATGTTGAAAAGGACTTTGGAACCGGTGTCGTAAAGATTACACCGGCGCATGACCCGAATGACTTTGAAGTAGGAAAGCGTCACAGCCTGCCGGAAATCAATATTATGAACGATGATGCAACCATCAATGAAAATGGCGGGAAGTTTGCTGGTTTAGACCGCTATGAAGCAAGAAAGCAGATTGTGGCAGAGTTGGATAAGATGGGGCTGCTTGTGAAAATAGAGGACTATACCCATAATGTAGGCACGCACGACCGCTGTAAGACAACTATAGAACCGATGATAAAGAAACAGTGGTTTGTTAAGATGGAGGAGCTGATTAAACCGGCTGCAGAAGCAGTAAAGAATCAGGAAGTCACTTTAATTCCAGAGCGTTTGGAGAAGACGTATTTTAACTGGACCGATAATATAAAAGACTGGTGTATTTCAAGGCAGCTCTGGTGGGGACACCGGATTCCTGCATACTACTGCAAGGAGTGCGGTGAAATTACCATAGCAAAGACAAAAGATGCGCCAAAGGTTTGTCCAAAGTGCGGCTGTGAGCATTTAGAACAGGATCCGGATACATTGGATACATGGTTTTCATCGGCACTTTGGCCGTTTTCCACACTTGGATGGCCGGAAAAAACAGAGGAACTTGACTATTTTTATCCAACTGATGTACTTGTAACCGGCTATGATATTATTTTCTTCTGGGTTATCCGTATGATATTCTCAGGCTATGAGCATATGAAAGAAAAGCCGTTCCATACGGTACTGTTTCATGGATTGGTCAGGGATTCTGAAGGCCGCAAGATGAGCAAGTCGCTTGGAAACGGAATTGATCCGCTGGAAGTCATTGATAAGTATGGA
>CAJTZB010000327.1 GCA_910583815.1 uncultured Lachnospiraceae bacterium | reverse complement strand
TGGTACGGTAACAATGGATGTTACGAAAGCAATCAATGATATTAAAGCTGGTAAGATTGAGTATAGACTTGATAAGACGAATATTATTCACTGTCCTATCGGAAAGGCTTCCTTTACGGAGGAGCAGTTGAAACAGAATCTTGATACATTGCTTGGTGCGATTGTGAAAGCAAGACCCTCAAGTTTAAAGGGGCAGTTCTTAAAGAGCATTACACTTGCATCTACAATGGGCCCAGGCATTAAGATCAATGTTGCAAAGTATTAAGGAAACCGATATTTTGTTGTAAGGAAAGACCTCGTTTTTGGAGAAAAGCGGGGTCTTTTTTGCAATGTGGAGGCTTGATGGTATGGTGAGAAGAAGGAGCAGCAGAAGGCGCAGGGCGAAAAGGCGGGCGCGTATTTTTATGACTACAGTGCTTTTGGTGGTAGTAACAGGGCTGACAGCAATGGTGGCATACAGTTTAATACTGCGAAGAAACAACAGTTCACAACAGGATGATTTTGGGATAATTTCGGGTACGCAGGCGGCACAGCGTCCCCAGAATTCCGTGAATTTTGCAGATTTTGTTGGTGGAGATGTTATAGAAAATGCAGAATCGCCAAGCTCCTTTATTACTGATGCAGATACCTCTGGAGGCGGACAGGATGCTTCTTTCGTAAATGGAGAGGAACAGCGCGTAGAGCAAGATACTCTTTTAGAACTAGAAAACTCTTTGGAAGAAGAAAATGCGGCATTAAATGAAGCACTTTATCAGCAGGCAGCTTTGGATGGGCAAAAAGTGAAATTGGTAGAATGTGCAGAGAGCGACAGAGTGATAATGGCGTTTGCGGGTGACATTCTGCTAGATGACAGTTATGCAATGATGGCGACGTTTAAGAACCGCGGGAGTAGTATTGAAGATACGTTTTCGGCGGAACTGCTGGATAAAATGCGCAGCGCGGATATCTTTATGCTGAATAATGAGTTTACATTTACAAATAGAGGAGAGCCGACGCCAGAGAAAAAATTTACCTTCCGTGCCAAGCCAGAGCATGTTGATTTTCTGCACCAGCTTGGAGTAGATGTGGTGTCGCTTGCCAATAATCATTCCTTTGATTTTGGGGAAATATCGCTGTTGGATACATTGGAAACGCTGAACAATGCGGATATTCCGTATGTTGGTGCAGGGGCAAATCTTGAGGAGGCTATAAAACCAGTTTATTTTGTGGCAAACGGCATGAAAATTGCGATTGTTAGCGCTACGCAGATTGAGCGTACCAGTACGCCGGATACTAAGGAGGCGACACAAAACCGTGCGGGTGTACTGCGCTGTATGGATGCAACAAGGCTGCTTTCTGTTATTGCGGAGGCTAAGGAGAACAGTGATTTTGTGATTCTATATATACATTGGGGTACAGAGAGTCAAGAGGAGATAGATTGGCTGCAAGAAAAACAGGCACCGCTTTATGCAGAGGCAGGGGTGGATTTAATTATGGGTGATCATCCGCATTGTTTGCAGAAGCTGGATAAAGTAGCAGGTGTGCCGGTGGTGTATAGTTTAGGAAATTACTGGTTTAATTCTAGGACACAGGATACCTGCCTTATTGAAATTTCTATTAAGGATAAGGCACTGGAATATCTAAAATTTATCCCCTGCCGCCAGGCGGATTGCAGAACAAAGCATTTGGAGGGAACAGAAAAAGAGGAAGTACTTGCGTAT
>CAJTZB010000326.1 GCA_910583815.1 uncultured Lachnospiraceae bacterium | reverse complement strand
TGACACCGGTAGTAATTCCGTCAAACGCCGAGAACAAAAAGAAATCATACTGGTCTTCCGATGAAAGCATTGCAACAGTTTCTGAGAATGGCAAGATTCGCACCTATGAAGAGGGAACTTGTGAAATCTGGATTGAGGCACAGGACGGAAGCGGTGTAAAGGCAATTATAACGCTGCATGTAAAACCATAATATTAGGAGGAAAAAGGACTGGGTTCTGCTGTTTTAACAATTCTTTTCTATATGCTGCTGTTTCTGGCGGCATCAGAAGACATAAAAGAACATAGGGTGCCAAACCGTGTCGCAGGGGCAGTCTGCCTGCTTGGAGCGGTAAATATAAGTATAAATTCAAGTCCAAAGGACAGGTGGGAGACAATAGCTTTCACCTGTTTTTTCCTTTTTCTTTTGCTTGTTCTGTATTTTGCGGCTAAGAATATCAGACAAAGCAATGGAAAAAATTTTTATTTTGGAGGAGCAGATGTTAAGATCGCCTTGGGAATCATGTTGTTTTTTGGATGGGAAAAGGCTCTTTTTGGGATGTTTTTCGGACTTGTAGCTGCAATGGAGGTATATATAGCAAAAAGGGCAATACAAAATAGAAAGCTCAACAAGGAGAATTCCAGTGCAGAAATTCCTCTTGTGCCGTGGATTGTGTGCGGTATGTTGGCGTTTTCTTTTGTTATGTAAAACCAAGGCGTCAGAAGTCCTTAAATTTTTAATTTATTTTTTGCAAACCTTGTGTTATACTGAATATAGATAGAAAAGGGCATTCAGGTGTCCAAAGATGAAACGCGTGCAGGCACGCAGAATCGAGGTTTCTATGAAAAAAATCATTACAATCAGCAGGCAGTATGGCAGCGGCGGCAGGGAAATCGGCGCAAAACTTGCTGCTAAGCTTGGAATTCCATTTTATGATAATGAACTGATTACCAGGGCAGCAAAAGAAAGCGGCTATGCAGAAGCGGCGTTTCACAACGCTGAAACAAAGGCTACAAACAGCCTGTTGTATTCCATTGCTATGGGGATGGGAGCATACGGCAATCAGGAAATCGGTTTTTCGCACCTGTCCTTGGACGACAGAATTTATTTGGCACAGTCGGATGTTATCCGCAAAGTGGCAGAAGAGGGGCCTTGTGTTATCGTAGGGCGCTGTGCAGACCACATTCTGAAGGAAATGACAAACGTAGTCCATATTTTTGTCTATGCCGATATGGAATTCCGGAAGGATCGTGCGATTCAGATTGACCATCTGGATCCAAATAAAGCAGAAGATGAAATTCTGAAGGTCGATAAACGCAGAACCAACTATTATAATTATCATTCTGGTGAAAAATGGGGCAGGGCGACAAATTACCATTTGTCTATCAACAGCGGATTTGTTGGGATTGACAATGCAGTGGAATGCATTCTGGCTTTTATCAATTGCACAGAGAAATAGAATAGGAAACTTTGCCATAAGAAGCATGCATTCACAGGTTTGTTTTGTAAATCTGTGAATGCCGCTTACGGCAATTTTTCATTACATTTTTAGAGAAGGGGGCAAGGAATCTGCGGCCCCTTTTATCATTTCATCGACCGTGTTGACATCTGTACACCGACGCTAAAGTGTTTTTATGAGACAAAAGGTCCTCTGCATCTTTAATGAAAAAGTAAGAAATAGCGATACCTGTTGTTAAGAAATAAAGAGTAGGATATAACTGTT
>CAJTZB010000325.1 GCA_910583815.1 uncultured Lachnospiraceae bacterium | reverse complement strand
AGTTCGCTCATCATGGAGCAGATGTTGATAATCTTTCCATGTCCTTTTTTGATCATGCTTGGGATGACTGCCTTGGATACGATAAATGGCCCATTTAAGTCGATGTCAATGACCTGGCGGAATTCCGCAGCCGTCATATCGCACATCGGGATTCTCTTAATGATGCCTGCATTGTTTACAAGGATGTCAATTACGCCGACTTCCTGCTCGATTTTGGCAACCATAGCGTTTACTTGTTCTTCGTTTGTAACATCACATACATAGCCATGAGCTTTGATGCCAAGCTCTTCGTATGCCGCAATTCCCTTGTCAACCAGCTCCTGCTTAATATCGTTGAATACAATTGTAGCGCCGCACTTTGCATAGGCGCTTGCGATTGCAAAGCCGATGCCATAGGAAGCGCCGGTCACTAAAGCAACTTTTCCGTCTAAGGAAAACTGATTTAAATATTCCATAAGTAACCTCCACATATAGTAAGTTTTGACATAGTTTATTATAACAGCATTTCAAGGTTTGTACAAGCAGACAGGCAGAAAAGTTTACGAAAATTTCTATTACAATTAAAGTGCAGATGTGATATGATATGTGAGGTATGGATACAGTATTCTGGTAAGGGAGAATCATATGGATTACAACTGTTTGGTGATAGATGATGAAGTACTGCTTGCAGACAGCACGGCGGAGTACTTTAACCTGTTTGGCGTTAAAACGGCAGCAGTGTACAGCATTGCAGAATGCAGAAAATTCCTTCAGGAAAATACAACAGAGCTGTTGCTGCTTGACATCAATCTTTTGGATGGCAGCGGATTTTCCTTATGCAAAGAGCTTCGGGAAAAAAGCAATATTCCTATTTTGTTTATTTCTGCGAGGACAAGCGATGATGACAAGATTGCAGCATTACATATCGGGGGCGATGATTATGTGGAGAAGCCGTATTCGCTGGGAGTCCTGCTTGCAAAAGTACAGGCGCTCCTGCGGCGTTTTGGGCAGAATAAGGCAGAAGGGTATTCCGACGGATGGCTGTTTGTTGATTTTGATGCAAAGCAGGTGTCTGTGGGCGGCATTCCGGTAAAACTTACATCAATGGAATTTAAGCTTCTGTCATACCTGATAAAGCATGCGAACAGGGTTATTTCCAAACAGGAGCTGTTTGAGGAAGTCTGGGAGGACAGGTTTACGGGAGATGGGACATTAAATGTGCATATCCGTAAAATAAGGGAAGCAATTGAACGAAATCCAGGCAGGCCGGAGTATATTGTTACGGTTTGGGGTGATGGGTACAGGTTTGGACGCTGATGCGCTGGCTGCTTTTGGTTCAGCGGAAGCTTTGGTGAGGAGGGACAATGAAAAATAAGAATTTTCTGGCTGCCCTGCTGCTTTTTTTTGCAGCAGAACTGGCGGCTCTTTTTGTTTTTGCATTTTGGGATGCCAATAACCTGCAAGACGCCGTTGCAGTAAATGAGATACTTCAGTCAGCACAGAGAGATTGGAAGGAAATAGAAAACCATGAAAACCAGACAGACCTTGACTATGTCCTGCTGACTCTGGATGGGGCGGTTTTATGGCGGACGAGGGCAGGATTAAGCGAGGGCATCAACGCAGCGGTCCGCCACAGGGATACTATACTGGATATTGAAGCAGGAACTGAAGTGGTTGGAAAACTGATAATCTATAATGACAGCGAAGAGAGGCTTTTGCTGCAAAAACAGGCGGTAATTTTTTT
>CAJTZB010000324.1 GCA_910583815.1 uncultured Lachnospiraceae bacterium | reverse complement strand
TCTATAATGGCTTTTGATACCCTTGCGGAAAGCACCAGTGTTAAAATCAATGCGACAAACATAATGAATAAAATCGGCTGAAGCATCCCCATCAGAATGGTTACTACCGTATACTGTTCTGTCGAAACCCGCAGTATGCTGCCATCGGAAAGCCGTATGGCATAATTCACTGTTTTTTCCGTCAGGGTTTTGGAGTACCTCGTACTCATGCCCTTCCCCTCTTTCATTGCCGTTTTAATTTCATCCCTGTCGGCATGATTATCCAGTTCGGACACATCTGCCCTGCTGTCGAACAATACCGTTCCATTTTCATCAATCCATGTGATACGGTTATTTCCGGCAAGTCTGTTATTCTTGTTATCAAAACTGTCAAAATATCCGGCTCCCTCATTTTCAAGAGCATGTGCCAGAAAGCCGGCCTCATTGGCAAGCTCTTTCTGTATCTGCTTTTCAAAAAAATGAAACAAAAGCCCCATAATCAATGCAATGGTAGCTGCCAATACAAGACAGACGGTAAGCAGTGACGAACGAAAAATTTTTTTATTCATTCCAATCGCCTCCTAATTTATAACCGATTCCTTTTATAGTCTGAATGAGTTTTCCGGCATCCCCCAGTTTTACCCGCAGTTTCCGGATATGCACATCCAGCGTCCGGGATTCTGTATAATATTCCCCCCAGACACTGGTTAAAAGCCTGTCACGTTCCACTACATTGCCCTCTGCCTCCAGCAGAACCATCAACAGCAGATATTCCTTATAGGAAAGCGATACCGCTTCCCCTGATACCGTAATAATATGTTTTGCAGGATTAACATACAACCCGCCAATCGTATACGTTCTGTCATCCTGCGTTTTTTGGGAACGTCTCAGTACCGCCCGAACCCTTGAAATCAGTTCCATCGTTCCAAAAGGCTTTGCCACGTAATCATCCGCCCCCATATCAAGGCCTGTGACTTTATCAAATTCACTGCCTTTTGCAGTAAGCATAATCACAGGGATATGCTCTGTTGCTGCATTACCTTTCAGTTTATTCAGAACCGACAATCCGTCTTCTTCCGGCAGCATAATATCCAGCAAAACCAATTCCGGCAGTTCCGTATTTAGTCCCTGCCAAAATTCCTTTGGAGAAGAATGCCCCTGTACTTCAAATCCCTCTTTTGACAGCGCATAGCATACCAGCTTTCTTATATTATCATCATCTTCCAGCAGATAAATCATGTTAACCGATTCCTCCTTTGGTGGAGCTTTCCTTATTTTCAGGTCTTTTCCGATGCTCTCCGGTAATGGAATAAATAACCCACTCCGCAATATTTTCTGCATGGTCGCCAATCCGCTCAAAATATTTTGCAATCATCAGCAAATCCATAAGAGCCTCCGCATCGTCATGCCCCTCGGTTATTGATTTTATCAACTCCCGCTTTACCTTGTCAAATAAATCATCCACGATATTATCATGTTCAATGACCAGCCAGGCAATATCCAGATTCATTTTCACAAAGGAGTCAACGCTTTCTGACACCATTTTAATCGCTGCTTCTGCCATTTCCCGGATATGGGTTTCGCCAAGCGTCCCCTTTTTTGCCACATAAGGCGCAATCTCTACAATATCCGATGCCTGATCCCCAATCCGTTCCATATCGGATATCATTTTCAAAGCGGCTGAAACAACTCTCAAATCTTTTGCTACAGGCTGCTGCTGCAAAATCAGTTTCAGGCAGAGGGTTTCGATGTCACGCTCTTTTT
>CAJTZB010000323.1 GCA_910583815.1 uncultured Lachnospiraceae bacterium | reverse complement strand
ATGCTTCCGGATGTGGTTTACTATGATGGGCTTGTAGAGGTAGATTTGTCTGAGATTCAGCCAATGATTGCAATGCCGTTCCACCCAAGCAATGTCTATACGATTGATGAAGTAAATGCGAATCTGCGTGACATTTTGGATGAGGTAGAGAAAAAAGCGCTTGTTAGCTTGGATAACAACAGTATCCGCTACACTCTGCAAGACAAGGTAAGGGATCATCATCTTTATGTTGAACAGGGCGTTATTGCAGGCTGTGCGGGCGGCGGTTTTGAAAATATTTGTGCGGCTGCAGATATTTTAAAAGGAAAGTTTATTGGAAACGGAGAGTTTTCCTTGAGCGTATACCCGGCAAGCCAGCCGATCTTTATGGAGCTTGTGAAAAACGGTACGGTAGCGGCACTTATGAGCACCGGCGCAACAATACGGACGGCATTCTGCGGGCCATGCTTTGGCGCAGGGGATGTTCCGGCAAATAACGGACTCAGCATCCGCCATTCAACAAGAAACTTCCCAAACAGAGAAGGTTCCAAGGTAACAAACGGTCAGATTGCATCAGTAGCATTGATGGATGCACGTTCCATTGCGGCAACTGCAGCGAATCAGGGCCGCCTGACGTCTGCGGAATATGTGGACGCAGACTTTGGAGGGAAAAAGTATTTCTTTGATGCTTCAATCTATGAAAACCGTGTTTATAATGGTATCGGAAAGCCGGATGCATCAGTAGATCTGAAGTTTGGTCCGGGCATTGTAGACTGGCCGGAGATGGCACCGCTTGGAGAACATTTGCTGCTTAAAGTGGCTTCTGTAATTCATGACCCGGTTACAACAACAGATGAGCTGATTCCTTCTGGTGAAACGTCATCGTACCGCTCCAATCCGTTAGGCTTGGCACAGTATACTTTGTCAAGAAAAGACCCTGCTTATGTCAGCAGGGCAAAGACAATCCAGGCGGCAGAACAGGCGCGTTTAAAAGAAGTGCTGCCAGAAGAGCTGTATGCAGTGCTTCCGGAACTAAAATCGGTAATCCGGTCTGTAGAAGAGAGATTTGGCTGTTCATTGTCTGATATTGAAATCGGCAGCGTTATATATGCAGTCAAGCCGGGAGACGGTTCGGCAAGGGAGCAGGCAGCAAGCTGTCAAAAGGTGCTTGGAGGTTTGGCAAATATCGCGCGTGACTATGCGACAAAGCGTTACCGCTCAAATCTGATTAACTGGGGCATGCTTCCGTTTCTTCTGGAAGAAGAGCTTCCGTTCGACTTGGAAGACTATATTTTTATCAAAGATGTAAAAAAGACGGTTGCAGAAAAGGGTATGAGTTTTGAAGCATATGTTGTAACAAAAGAAATGAAACCATTTACGCTTACGCTTGGGGAGCTGACAGACGATGAGCGTGACATCATCACAAAAGGCTGCCTGATCAATTATTATAAGGCGGCACAAAAATAAGCTAAGGTTTGGCTCATGAAATGGCATTCCCTCAGCCGGTATAGTCAGCCGAAAATTCATGCAAGTACGATTTTGGCTATTTACATCGGCTGGCAGAACTGTAACAAAAATAGAGGAAAATCTTGAAAAAGTCCTTGTTTTTTTATAGCAGAAATGGTATAATACAATATGTAACATAAAGTATTTCATGAAGAGTGGGCGTAGGTCCACTCTTCATTGTTTATGATAATAGAATCCTCGCAGAGCGTGGATTCTATTGTTTGTAAAGAAATTTTAAGAGTCCGATAGGTGTGCTGTCAAAGAAGGTTTT
>CAJTZB010000322.1 GCA_910583815.1 uncultured Lachnospiraceae bacterium | reverse complement strand
TCCAGCCCCTTCGGTATGCAGGTCAAATGCGTTTTATTTTTAATGGAACTGCATACTTTTTCTACACAAAAATCAACAGCCTGCATATCTGTCGCTTTACATTCATAGCCGAGCTTTTCCAATCTTTCTTTTACCTGCTTTAGACCGAACATAAAACCCCCTATTCAATCGTTGCCATAAATACCTGATCTGCGCATGGAAAGGTTACAAGAGATGTAGCAACTGCTTTTATCCACTTTGCTACAGGATCATTTGTGGCATACTGTTCTATAATCACATTGCCAATTTCCGTAATGTCTACATCCGGCTTTTTCCGAAGCTCTAGTTCTTCTGTCGTCAATCCATACAAAGTTTCTCCAAGCTCTCCATCCGGAATAAAAGTAAAAGCGCTCTCGGGAAAATACCGTTTTGTAATATATTTGCCTTTTGTTGATAAAATTCTGAATTTTGCATCATATGTCGCAATCTGCGGCAGATCGAGCGATTTTAAAAAAGTATTCAGTTCTTTCCTGGACAATAACCGATCACTGTTTACTCCGAAAATCGCTTTCCTGATTGTTTCATCTTTCAGCATAATGTTTAAATTTTTCTTAGATGTCAGAATCCTTGTTGGTGTAAAACCAGTATCATCTACAATTTTATCTACGGCAGTATCTATATCTCCCAAAATATTCGGCGTACCAGATGACCAGGAGAACGATTTTTTATGTTCAGTCGGCACTCCATAATCAATACTTGCCTTGTAACCGTTTTCGTTAATGATAAGCTTTCCGGTAGCCAGCGCTTCACCTCTCATAGCTTCTACACGAGTCAGCACAGAATCCTGCAGTGTATCTACATTATTGTAGATTTTATCTATAGCCTGCTGTTCTTCCACGTCATTCCTTGGCTGCTCAATATAAATAATTTCTTTTTCCGAAAGTTTTCTCTTCCGTTTAATCAGCGCCAGCTCTGCAACATCATAACCGGCCGTTTCTCTCTGGTCAATTTCCGCTTCTGTGTCAAATGCGTGGATGGACGCTGACACAGGTAGATTATTTGCACCGCGAATCATCTTAATTTCAAGGGCTTCCGTTTTTCTTGACGGATATAATTCTTCTAAGATTTTTGGCTTCGGCGTTCTCGTTTTTGTATAGTCAATCAGTTCTTTATAGCTCAATACTTCTTCTAAAGTTGCCATTACTGCATCCCTCCACTGTCATCTTTTTCACTGCTATCCTTGCTGCTTCCTTCGCTTTCTGGTTCATCATTTCTAAATTTAATCTCTGGCAATGCTTCCCGAATTTTTTTGCCAATAGATGCGTTATATTCCACACCCAGAGATAGACGAGCGCCAATCACATACGCTTCTACCGCTATGCCTGCAGGTTGCGGGCCGTAGGTAACGTCTAACGCATCCATAAGAACGCCAACCGGCTGTTCGGAGAATTCTCCGCTGTTCGATACCGATACCACTTTTCCTGAAGCTGCAATGAGGCTGCCCTTATGCGCAATCTTTCTGCCTTGGTCATCCGGCTCGATTCCATCTGGGATAACTGTTCCTGTAAATGAAACTACTTTTTCCGAAGCTAAAAACTCATTTTCAATCGTTCTTTGTATCCCTGTCTTGTAATACATAGCTCCTCCTATTCTTCACTCCAAAGGCTGTTTGTAGCTTTCGATTTATCGGCTTCATTTTTCTTTGACGCATACTGCGCCGCATAACCCTCATTATGAGTCTCTCCATTCTGTGGTTTGTACGTCTGCTTTCGATTTGCACTGCTGCCAGGAT
>CAJTZB010000321.1 GCA_910583815.1 uncultured Lachnospiraceae bacterium | reverse complement strand
TTTTGGTACATGCAGTGTCTGCAAAGAGCGGCGCAGGGATAGAGGAATTAAAGCCTTATCTTGCGCCAGGAGCGGTTATTGCGCTGACCGGTTCTTCCGGAATTGGGAAATCTACATTAATCAATACGCTTGCCGGCCGAGAACTGATGGCGACCGCAGCAATCAGAGAGAGTGACGGAAGAGGACGGCATACCACAACACATCGGCAAATGTTTGCACTGGATAATGGTGCAATGGTTATTGATACGCCGGGAATCAGGGAACTTGGCATTTGGGCGGTAAATGATGGATTGGAAGATTCGTTTGAAGAAATTACTCTCCTTGCTGCGGGCTGCCGTTTTTCCGACTGCAGGCATGAGGGAGAACCAGGCTGTGCCGTATGTGCTGCAATAGAAGCAGGGGAGTTGCCAGCAGAGCGCCTGAAAAGCTATCAGAAACTCCGCAGGGAAGCCCTGCACAGCAAAAGAAGGGAAGCGATACGCCAAAAAAAGAGCAATGCGTACAAAAATTCCTGTAAAAACCAACATTTAGGACGGCATACGGCAGATACATGAATATTTTTTCTTTGCTTCTGGAAAGAAACGTGATATAATCAAAACATTAAATATAGAAAGAACAACACGGAACGGTTGGTTCCGGCATTCAGACGGCATGAAATAAAAAACGAGCGGGGGAGGAATACTATGAAAAAAGTAGAAGATTACGTAAGAACTATACCGGATTTTCCGGAACCAGGGATTATGTTCCGCGATATTACAAGTGTTTTACAGGACCCGGACGGATTGCAGACAGCGATTCAAGGGATGGAAGAGCTGTTGAAGGATGTAGAGTTTGACTTAGTAGTAGGACCGGAATCCAGAGGATTTATTTTTGGTGTACCGGTTGCTTATAATCTGAAAAAGGGTTTTATCCCGGTAAGAAAGAAGGGCAAGCTGCCATGTGAAACCGTAGAAATGACCTATGATTTGGAATATGGCACGGCAACGATTGAACTGCACAAAGATGCAATCAAGCCAGGACAGAAAGTTGTTATCATTGATGACCTGATTGCCACGGGAGGAACTATTGAAGCGATTGTTAAGCTTGTAGAACAGCTTGGCGGTGAAGTTGTAAAAATTATTTTCTTAATGGAACTGGAAGGCTTAAATGGAAGAGAAAAACTAAAGGGATACGATATGGATGCTGTAATCAGATACCCTGGAAAATAGGTGCTGCGTATCCTAAAGTTCCCACGGATTAAGATGCCGCTTGCGCGGCGGAATGAGAGGAAATATGGAAGGACTGGTAATCAAAAAGCCGATAGAAGAAAAATCATTGAGCACTCCTGCGGATTTTACGGATCCTGCGGCTTTGTATGAGAAGCTGGTTGATACAATCTATGGGTATCGTCCTGGAACAGATATTTCCATGATTGAGAAGGCGTACCATATGGCGGAACGTCTTCATGAAGGACAGCTTAGAAAATCAGGAGAGCCTTATATCATCCATCCGCTTTGCGTAGCAATTATTTTAGCGGAGCTGGAGCTTGACAAGGAATCCATCGTAGCAGGAATTCTGCATGATATTGTGGAAGATACCGAATGTACGGAGGAGGAACTGACAAAGGAGTTTAATGAAGAGATTGCGCTGCTTGTGGACGGAGTTACAAAATTAACGCAGCTGAATTACAAGATGGATAAGATTGAGCTGCAGGCAGAAAACCTCCGAAAAATGTTTCTTGCAATGGCAAAGGACATCCGTGTCATTATGATTAAACTTGCCGACCGGCTACATAATATGCGGACGATGCAA
>CAJTZB010000320.1 GCA_910583815.1 uncultured Lachnospiraceae bacterium | reverse complement strand
TGGACTTGGCGCCCGGTTCTACTCCATAGCCGTAAGCAGTAATCAGTTCACCATACACTTTGTAGGTTTCTCGCTTCTTTGTGTCGGCAAGCTGCTTTTTCTGAAGGTCATATTTTTTTGCCTCTCGTTCGATGGCAACATTCACAATCCGGCGTAAATCTGCAGATTTCTGGCGGATACGTGTGAGCTGGTTCTTTTTTGCATAATACTCTTCAAGCACTGTGGAAATGGAATCGTAGCGGCAGATTTCCATGCCTTCTGTCCGGTGCTGTTCGTAACAGGAGAGTGGCACGGAGGAAAATTCTACCGGGTTGCCGTTCTTAAAAACGATGCAAGGGGCAAAATTTCCAGAGGAAATATCCTCTGTCAGACGAAGGAGCGTCTTATAAAAGTGGAGTGCATGATCCGGTGTGACCTCATTTGCAGGCAGGTCAGAAGAAAGACCTGCACGATGGCAGAGTTCTTCTGCAATTAAAGGGCTGATGCCGGTAAGTCCGGTGTAGGCTGCCTTGGCAAGCGGAAGAGGCTTGCTAAAGACATATTGCCGCAGCTCATCTTCTGTCAGAGTAAGAGGGTTTGCCTTTTCTACAGTCTGCGGCAGGAAATAGGTTCTGCCAGGAAGCACTTCCCTGACAGAGCTGACAAAAGCAGAAATATGCTTGATGCTGTCCACGATAGTCTTCTGGTCGTCGCACAAAATGATGTTGCTGTGCTTTCCCATAATTTCAATGATTAGGTGTTTTTGCCTGACATCCCCGAATTCGTCAAGATGTTCTATTGCGAAATCAAGGCTGCGTTCTAATCCGGGCTGTGTTACGGAAAGAATCCGGGCACTGTTGAAATGTTTGCGAAGCAGCATGCAGAAATTTGGCGCAGTCATTGGGTTTGGTTTGTTTTCGCTGGTCAGGTAAACAAGCGGAAGCGATGCATCCGCTGATAATAAAAGCTTATAGGTCTGATACTGCTTGATGGAGAGGATGATTTCGTCTCGTTCCGGCTGGGCTATCTTCACAATGCGCCCGCCGGAGAGCAGTTCGTTTAATTCTTTTGCAAGATTTGCAATTACAATGCCGTCAAATGCCATGATTGCGTCCTTCCCTTTATAATGATAAATAGGCGTTTGTAGAATTTGGTTATTTTTTAAACTTCACGTAAAATTCAAACATTGCGTGCTGATGTTCTGGTATTGCAGCGACACGTCTTAATTTGTAGGATTAGGGTGTCAAAAGCCCCTTTGGGGCATAACCGATACAATATGTGGTATTTGCAAACAAGCTTGCAAATACCTGATAGTGATAATTTCATAGTACCCATATGCCTAACGTTAGTTTGTATTCTAACACAAATTACCGCCGCTTGACAAGGGCAAGCGGCGGTATGATGGTGAAATGAATGGAAGCTATGTGCACTAGTACAAAAGACTAAAATATGACATGCAGCGTAACGAGCTGATAAGGCTTTGCGGCAAAACTGACCGTGCATCCTGAAACCAAAGCATCGGCAGTCTTTTCTTCTAAGAAGTTGCAGAGTTCTGCTGATTTCGGAGGTCTGGCGAATGTGACGCTGCATTGGTCTGTGCTGCCAGAGTAATTGGTGAAACGCAGCAAGATTCCATTGGTCTCAGACGGCAGGCAGGTGCTGTATACACAGTGGGCAGATTCCACACAAAATGCGCTTTCTTCGTTTGCCGGACGGCCGTTTTCTATTGTAAAAGCACGGAATCCTGCGACATAGCTATTTTTAATGCGTACAAGTTCGCTTGTAGGTTCTTCGTTTAATGGAAGAAGAGCATAGTGG
>CAJTZB010000319.1 GCA_910583815.1 uncultured Lachnospiraceae bacterium | reverse complement strand
ACACATTTTTTGCAAAATGAAAAACAAAAATTGCTTTTCTTATGTTTTATTCTATGCTATACTGTCCTATGAATTTTAAGGTCATTGCTTGATAAAATGTCAGCGCTAGTAAAGGACCTTGGCAATAAATATAAAGGAGAAAGTACCATGAAAAGAAAAGGAAGAGCTGCTATTTATTTGGCAGGTGTTGTCGTTATAACGGCATTGCTTGCGTATATTTCAGTATTTGGCATTGGAAAAGACGGAGCTTTAAGTGCCGCACAGATCAAAAGAGGGCTTGATCTGGAAGGAGGCTTGAGCATCACATATCAGACGGTAAAGGAAAATCCGACTGCAGAGGAACTTTCAGATACAAGATATAAACTTCAGCTCCGTGTGGACAACTATTCAACAGAAGCAGCTGTGTACCAGGAAGGCACAAACCGCATCAATGTTGATATTCCGGGAGTTGCGGATGCAGAGAAGATTTTAAAGGAGCTTGGGCAGGCAGGTTCTATTTATTTTGTCTACGGAACCGACAACATTGTCTATAATGAATCGCTGCGTATGTTTGAACTGACAAAGACGATAGAAGAACTGGAGGCACAGAACCAGATTGTGCTGACCGGTTCTGACATTGTAAAGGCGGAAGCAGGGCAGGAGCAGATGCAGGGCGTTGGCAAGGAAGACATAGTTGCGCTCTATTTAAACGATGAGGGAAAAAAGAAGTTTGCAGATGCCACGGCAAAAAGCATTGGACAGAGGATTGCAATTGTCTATGACGGTAAGGTAATCAGCGCCCCGATGGTGTCTGTTGCAATTACAAACGGTGAGGCAGTCATCAATGGAATGGCAGATTATAAAGAGGCAGAAAAGCTGGCATCCACAATACGTATCGGTGCGCTGCCGTTAGAGCTGCAGGAAATCCGTTCCACGGTTGTCGGCGCCCAGCTTGGTGAGGAAGCCATCAGCACAAGCCTGCTTGCTGCAGCCATTGGTTTTTTCTGTGTGATTCTGTTTATGGTTGTTATGTACCGTATTCCGGGACTTGCGGCAAGCATTTCGCTCTGTATTTATACTGGCATTATGGTAGTTTTGCTTAACCTGTTCCGCGTAACATTGACGTTACAGGGAATTGCGGGAATTATTCTTTCTATAGGCATGGCTGTGGATGCAAACGTAATTATTTTCCAGCGTATCAGAGAAGAACTGGCAACCGGAAAGACCGTGCGCTCTTCGATGAAACTTGGGTTCAGCAAGGCGCTTTCAGCAATTGTGGACGGCAATGTAACAACACTGATTGCGGCTGCTGTGCTGTATTTTGTTGGGTCCGGCAGTGTGAAGGGTTTTGCGACAACGCTTGCAATCGGTATTTTGATTTCCATGTTTACGGCGCTTGTAGTTACAAAGTTTATTCTGAATACATTTTATGACCTTGGATTGGACAATGAAAAGTATTTTGGCATTCAGAAAGAGAGAAAGACGCTTCCGTTTATCAAACATGCACCAAAGTTCCTGCTCCTTTCCGTGGCAGTTATTGTGGCGGGATTTGTTTCAATGGGAATCCATGCGGGCAGCGGCGATGCACTGAATTTTGGGCTTGACTTTAAGGGAGGAACTTCACTTTCGGTAACGTTTCCGGAAGAGAGAACAGAAAGCCTGAACAAAGAACTGGAGGATACTGTTTCTAAGACACTTGGGCTGACTTCAGAAATTGTGAAGGTAACCGGAGAAAACACATATATTATAAAAACCGTGGAATTAAGCGGCGATCAGAGAGCGGCACTTACACAGGTATTTGTAAATGATTATGGTGTAGATGATTCTTTGATTC
>CAJTZB010000318.1 GCA_910583815.1 uncultured Lachnospiraceae bacterium | reverse complement strand
CATGCCAAGTGTACGAATAGTTTCCAGATACCCTGCCACTGCTTCAGCCAACCCTTCATACTCATTTAAGTCCCTTCCGAAAAATTCCTTATTTCCGAGCATAGCTTTTGTAAATGCAAGGCTGTCCTTTTCAGAATTTGCTGCAAAAAATTCCAGTGCCGCCGCATCATCCAGAATCTTATATTCTTCCCCATTTCTATGCCCAATCAACGCACCGTCCTTAATCTCGGTGCCGGTATAAAAGCTCATCAGTGCAGCAACCGAAAAAGCAAGATGCGATGGAATCTTTCCTGTTTTCTCAATGTAGCCGAGAAGAGACGGCATACAGCGGGACTTCCATTTTGAAGTAGAATTTAAAGAAATCGAAAGCAGCGCATGTTTGATAAACGGATTCTCAAAGCGCTCTATCACTGCATTCGCAAACTCCACAAGCTCTTCTTTCGGAAGCGTCAATGTCGGAATAATCTCATCAAATACCGTCGTCATCATAAACTTCCGGACATCCGCATCTTCCATTGATTCCTTTACGAAATCATTTCCTGCCAGATAAGAAGCAAGCACAAATGAAGTATGCGCTCCATTCAAAATGCGTACTTTTCTTTCACGGTATGGCTTCTGGTTATCTGTATAAATAACAGGAAGCCCTGCTTCTGGCAGCGGAAGTTCTTTTGAAATATCCTTGCTGCTCTCAATCACCCAAAGCCCGAACAGCTCTGCAGTATCCAACAGATTGTCCTGATATCCAAGCTTCTCCCAAAGTTTTTCTGCCTCTTCTCTTGGATAGCCGGTTACAATGCGGTCTACAAGCGTACTGCAGAAAATACAGGATGCCTCTATCCAAGAAATAAAGCTGTCTCCAAGCTTCCATAGCTCTGCAAACTGCAGAACACACTTCCTAAGATTTTCACCATTATTTTCAATCAGCTCACATGGAATCAGGATAAGCCCTTTGTCCTTCGCACCATGAAAATGCGTATAACGTTCAAACAAAAGTTTTGTCAGCTTGCCCGGATAAGTCTTTGGAGGTTCTGCTTCAAAAACATCTGTCTCATCAAACACAATGCCTGCTTCTGTCGTATTGGACACAACAAAACGAAGCGTTTCACAGGCAGCATAAGCTGCATATTTTTCATATTCTTCTATACAGTCAACGGAATCCGCAATGCTTGTGACAATTCTTGTCTCTACCTTTTCCCTGCCATCTTCTTTGCCCCGAAGCACTACTGTATATTGGTTTTCCTGCTCATGGAACATCGAAAGGCTGCCGTAGGCAATTGGTTTGACGATTGCCACACTGCCGTCAAATACGCCCTTTTCATTTGCAACATCTACCATGTAGTCCACAAATCCTCTGAGGAAATTACCTTCTCCAAACTGGAGAATTTTCACTGGGCGCTCCTTCGCCTTGGAAATCGACTTGTTTAACAATTCCATTTCTTGCGTCTCCTTTTTTTCCGCAATATTCCTTATAGGATTTGGGTGTCAAAAGGATGCTTTACACCAACCGAACACAATATGTGGTGTTGCAAGTTTACTTGCAAACACACATATTTGTGTCGGTTATGCCCCGAAGGGGCTTTTGACACCCGAATCCTGATAGGCTACTGCTGTTCTTTTTCTGTACCTGCTTTACAATGGATAAATATGAAAGTATTTACAGTCCTTATTTTACATTCCAACGTCTGCATTGTCAAGGGAAGCGGCGAAAAGTCCTTGTCAATAAAAGCGTTTCATTGTATAATCGAAGCCAGATAATACAAACTGATATGAGGAGGCCAGACACACATGAAACCATTTATGGATGATGATTTTTTACTA
>CAJTZB010000317.1 GCA_910583815.1 uncultured Lachnospiraceae bacterium | reverse complement strand
GTATATGTAAAGATAGGATTGTTGGAACGAGGAAAGGCAGTAGGCTTCTATCATTGGGAAGTAAGCAGGCGAATCATATAAGCTGCTGCACTACTGCTGAAAAGCAGAGGTCGAACCGATGATGTTTTCTGCGAAAAAGAGGAAAACGGAGGGATGGCCTCAAGTCAGTCAGACAGGCAACTTAGCGCTTAGTCGCAATTAGGATTGCGAGTATGACAAAAAGAAGTCACCCGCCATAAAGGAGAGTGATGCCTGATGCCAAATGAGAAGAAAGCAAAAACCAAATGCGTGGAATATCTCCGCCACGCTGAATACTACGATATGCAGACTACCTTTGATGAACTGTATGCCAGAAGTCAGGCCGGAGAAATCTTTGACGGTCTGATGGAAGTGATACTTTCGAGAGAAAATATCCTGCTGGCCTATCGGAATATCAAATCTAATACCGGGAGTTTTACGCCAGGAACGGACAAGCTGAAAATTTCTGATGTTGGTAAACTTACCGCTGATGAAGTGACAGCGAGGGTATGTAAAATCGTAAAGGGAGGTAAAAACGGCTACACCCCAAGAAGCGTGAGACGCAAAGAAATCCCAAAGCCCAATGGGAGTACCAGACCACTGGGAATCCCTTGTATCTGGGATAGACTGATTCAGCAGTGTATCAAGCAGGTCATGGAGCCTGTCTGCGAAGCCAGATTCAGCAATAACAGCTATGGATTCCGCCCGAACCGGTCGGTTGAAAATGCGATAGCCGCAATCTACAGGCTTATGCAGAGGTCAGGACTTTACTATGTTGTAGAGTTTGACATTAAAGGCTTCTTTGACAATGTAGACCACTCAAAGCTGATAAAACAGTTATGGTCGCTGAATATCCGGGATAAAGAACTGCTCTATGTAATCCGCAGGATTCTCAAAGCACCAATCCTCATGCCGGACGGCCACACAGAACACCCAACCAAGGGAACGCCGCAGGGCGGCATTATTTCCCCTCTGCTGGCAAATGTGGTTCTGAATGAACTTGACCATTGGATAGAAAGCCAGTGGCAGTGCAATCCGGTAACGGAAAACTATTCTCACAGAGAAAATGCGGCGGGCTGTCCGATACAAAGCCATGCGTATCGGGCAATGCGGAACACGGGTCTGAAAGAAATGTATATCGTCAGGTATGCAGATGATTTTCGGATTCTTTGCAGGACAAAAGAGCAGGCAGACCGGACGCTGATTGCAGTAACGCATTGGCTGAAAGAACGCTTACGTCTTGATGTTTCGCCAGAGAAAACGAGAGTTGTTGATACCAGACGAAGCTATTCCGAATTTCTCGGTTTCAAAATCAGGTTACGCAAAAAGGGGAAAAAGTACGTCGTTCAATCACATATGTGTGACAAAGCATACAAAAAGGTCAAGGCCAATCTGACAAAGCAGGTCGAGAATATTAAATTTCCAAGAAAAGGCCGAGGGGAAGCCGGAGAAGTCCGGCTGTTCAACTCAATGGTCATGGGAATCCAGAATTATTACCAGTTAGCTACTGACATCAGCATTGATTGCGGTGATATTGGCAGGGCTGTTAATACTGTCCTTAAAAACAGGCTGAAATCTGGAAAAACACACCGACTAAAAGAAAAAGGCCGGGACCTTACAAAAATGGAAATCCAAAGATATGGGAAATCGGAACAGCTAAAATATATCGCACAATCCAAAGAGCCGATTTATCCGATAAGCTATGTTCAATGTAAAAATCCAATGAGCCAGCGGCGGAAAGTATGCGCTTATACAGCGGCAGGCAGAAGTGAAATCCATGATAATTTACGGATAAACACTTTC
>CAJTZB010000316.1 GCA_910583815.1 uncultured Lachnospiraceae bacterium | reverse complement strand
TGTTTGCAAGGAAGTTCTTCTATGGCTATGAAGGAGGATGGTTTGAGAACTGGGGTTATTTTTTCACGCATATTACAGACTTAAGCGGCTACGACGGAGCCTTTACTCCGGGGCAGCTTTGGTTTATCTTGTTTTTATTTCTTGTTTCCATGTTTTCTTTGATATTATTTCATTTTCTTCCATATAAAAAAACTATGAAGGCAGTTGCAAGGCTTCCGGCTGCCGGAGTTTTAATGCTCTTTTTGCCAATCTGGTTGATGTACTATCTTGGCAATTTCGGAGGTTTCAGCCTTGGAAAAAGTCTGGCTCTGTTCCTGGCTGGATATTATGTCTTAAGCAATGATGCAGTAATGAAGTTACTGGAAAAGAATATGAAATGGCTTGCAGCATTGTGTGCCGCGGGAACGGTATTGCTGGTAACATTATATTATAACTTTGCCTACTATGGGGATTTGTGGGTCAGTTTCATTGGCTGGCTTTCCATTTTGGTATTACTTGTGCTGGGGAAGAGATTTTTAGATAAAAAAACAAAGTTCACGGCATATTTCAATAAGGCCTCTTTTTCCATCTACATATGGCATCAGTCTATTTTAGTGGTGCTTGCATATTATGTTTTACAGTGGTGTGACATGCTGGCGGTACAGATAGTCGGCATTTGCATAGGAAGTTTTATATGGACGGTGCTTCTTAGCCATTTGCTCCGTCTATGCTATCATAAAAAAAGAATCACGAGGTGAAGACTATGGAACAGGCATTGATAAAGCCTCCTGTAGAAGTGAGGTACAAGGAGGAACTGGAAGCGTTAAGGGCTACGGACACAGGCCGCAGGCCGGAAAACTGGCAGATGTCGCCGCGCGCAGTCAGGACATTTATTCTTGGGAGCGCAAAGCCGGTCGTACATCAAGGAAAAGAGTACCATATCGAAAAAAAGTATTTTGGAAATGATGCACTTGTGGAGCGCTGTATTGTGACTCTTGCCGGAAACCGCGGACTGATGCTGGTAGGGGAACCGGGAACCGCTAAGACCATGCTCTCTGAACTGCTTTCGGCGGCAATCAGCGGTGTCAGCACAAATACAATCCAAGGCACAGCAGGCACGACGGAAGATATGATAAAGTATTCCTGGAACTATGCCCTGCTGCTTGCAAAAGGGCCAAGCAGGGAAGCACTTGTGCCGGCGCCGTTATATGTCGGGATGGAAAAAGGAATTTTGACCAGATTTGAAGAAATCACAAGAACCCCTGCAGAAATTCAGGACAGCCTGATTAGTGTGCTCAGTGATAAGGTGCTGAATGTACCGGAACTTGGGGACAATGGGTTCCTGTTTGCAAAGGCAGGCTTTAATGTGATTGGTACTGCAAATACAAGGGACAAGGGTGTCAATGAAATGAGCAGCGCCCTAAAACGCCGTTTCAATTTTGAGACCGTGCTGCCTGTCCGTGAGGCGGCAATGGAAAAAATGATTATTATAAATGAAGTTAATAAACTGGCGGAAGAAAGCCATCTGGATGTGCGTGCAGACGAGAATGTAGCGGAAATTCTGGCATCCACTTACCATGAGCTGCGGGAGGGAATTTCCTCGTATGGTCACAGGATAGATACGCCGTCGTCGGTTATGAGTACTGCAGAAGCGGTGTCGGTATATTATCAGGCAATGATTACAGGTTATTATTACGGAGATGCAAAAATCAGCATGGACTGCCTTGTCCAGACTCTGGTTGGTGCAGTTTCCAAGGAAAACAAAGACGACCTGGAAAAAGTAAAAGGATATTTCAATACCGTTATTAAAGACAAGAGCGGCAAAGAAGGTGGGTTATGGAAAGAA
>CAJTZB010000315.1 GCA_910583815.1 uncultured Lachnospiraceae bacterium | reverse complement strand
AACAGGCATAGCCCGACGGTCATTATTGCCGCTATCACGGGCAAGGCGCAGACAAAGGCAAAATTACCGACACATACCGAGGTGAAAAATTTTGAGGGACTTGACAGAAATTCTATTGTTTTGCTTGAGCAAATCCGTACAGTAGATAAGAAAAGATTAAAACAGTATATGGGCATGATGCCCGCCGAAACGATGGCAAGAGTTGATAAGGCTCTTGCCATTAGTATTTCACTTAAAAATGGTACAGAAAGTAATTGTGCGAATTAGCGGAAAAGGGAGGATTTGCACATTAGTCAAATGACGTCTGTATCCATATAATTTATGGTATACAGCCGTTTAGCTTTGCGGAGGTATATAGATGGAAAATGTCAAAGAAATTCATAATGCAGAACAGCAAAAGAATGAAACTGACGAAGTAGAAAACTTTGATGTCTTTATAAATGCTATGGTGCAGGCAGTTGAAAAATACGGAAGATTTGTTTTGCAGGAACTGGATTGTGTTGCGTAGGCTTACGCAACCTTACATACCGCATTTTCCAAAATTATCGGAGGTGTTAGAATGAACAGAGAAGGGAAGAAATGTGTTCTGTATCCAAGAGTAAGTACAGAGATGCAGGTTGACGGATACAGCCTTGAGGGGCAGAAAAATAGTTTGAAACGGTTTGCAGACCGTGAGGAAATGGAAGTTGTCGGCATCTACGAAGATGCAGGAAAATCGGGGAAGTCAATCGAGGGGCGACCCGCATTTAAGAAAATGCTGTCCGACATAAAAAACGGGTTGGAAATAGAGTATATCCTTGTCTATAAACTTTCACGTTTTGGGAGAAATGCGGCAGACATTTTAAATTCATTGGAGTTTGTTCAGTCCTATGGGATAAACCTTATCTGCATTGAAGAGGGGATTGACTCATCCCAGACAAGCGGAAAGCTGCTCATATCTGTCCTGTCAGCGGTTGCAGAGATTGAGAGGGAAAATATCATTGAGCAGACCATGAACGGACGCAGGGAAAAAGCAAGGCAGGGCGGATGGAATGGCGGTTTTGCCCCATATGGGTATTATCTGAAAGACAATCATCTCTTAATAGAGGAAAAAGAAGCCGAAGCAATCCGAATTATATTTGATAAGTTTGGAAATTCAGATATAGGGCTTGGGGGAGTTGCAAAATACCTTAATCTGCAAGGGATAAAGAAGATACCCCGCCAGAATGGAAAGTTAGAAACATGGAGCAGCCATTTAATACGGCAGATATTAGACAACCCTGTTTACTGCGGAAAAATTGCATATGGCAGAAGAACACGGGAAAAAGTGAAAGGAACGAAGAATGAATACAAACAAGTCCATACAGATGATTATATCTTAGAGGACGGGCAGCATGAGGGGATTGTCAGTGAGGAACTCTGGCAGAAAGTCCATGCAAAGCGTCTGGCAACAGGAATCAAGCAGCCGTCAAGAATTGGCAAAGAAAGGTCGCATCTTCTGACGGGTGTTTTGAAATGCCCCCTTTGCGGTAGTTCGATGTATACGAATAAACACGCATGGACAAATAAAGACGGCACATATAAGGAAGTCTACTATTATATATGCGGAAGAAATAAGCAGGAGCGGGGGCGTCATTGTGACTACAAGGCATCTTTAAGGAAAATCGACATTGAGCCGCTTGTAGTAGAAGCGGTAAAAGAGCTTGTAAGCGATGCCTATTTTGCAAAAGAGATTGAAAAGCGAATTGGAGTGCAGACGGATACAAGTGTTGTAGATAAAGAACTTGCTAATTATGAAAATAAGCTGAAAGAGGTGGATTTGAATAAAGCACGTCTGGAAAATGAGATTGACAATC
>CAJTZB010000314.1 GCA_910583815.1 uncultured Lachnospiraceae bacterium | reverse complement strand
AGATGGCAAAAGGGTACTGGTTGCAGCAGCAGATACATTCCGTGCGGCAGCCATTGAGCAGCTGACAGAATGGACACACCGTGCAGGGGTGGATATTATTGCGCAGAAAGAGGGCGCGGACCCGGCTGCCGTTGTGTTTGATGCAGTAACAGCGGCAAAGGCAAGAAATGTTGATGTGCTGCTCTGCGATACTGCGGGACGTCTCCATAATAAAAAGAACCTGATGGAAGAACTGAGAAAAATTGAACGCGTGATTGAGCGGGAGTATCCGGAGGCATATAGAGAAACGCTTGTTGTGTTAGATGGGACGACAGGGCAGAATGCACTTGTGCAGGCAAAGGAGTTCAATGCCGCTGCGCCGATTGACGGCATTATCTTAACCAAATTAGATGGAACCGCCAAAGGAGGAATTGCACTTGCGATACAGGCAGAACTTTCTGTTCCGGTAAAATATATCGGTGTTGGAGAACATATGGAAGATTTGCAGAAATTTGACCCGGATGCATTTGTGGATGCGTTGTTTGATGGGCTGGAAGGGAAGGTAGAACAGGATTCATGATGACGCTTGATAAGTTTGAAGAAGCTTCTGAAATTGTCAGAAAGGTGATTACACGCACGAAGCTTTCATACAGCGATTATTTTTCAGAAATGACCGGAAATAAAGTATATTTGAAGCCGGAAAATATGCAGGTGACAGGTGCTTATAAAGTACGTGGCGCTTACTATAAAATCAGCACAATGACAGAAGAAGAGCGTGCCAAAGGGCTGATTGCGGCATCTGCCGGAAACCATGCCCAAGGTGTTGCTTATGCAGCCAAGCTTTATGGCTGCCGTGCCGTGATTGTGATGCCGACAACTACGCCACTAATTAAAGTGAACCGCACAAAAAATTATGGTGCAGAGGTAATTTTGCATGGAGATGTCTATGATGAGGCATGTGCTTATGCAATGGAACTTGCAGAAAAAGAGGGAATGACATTTATCCATCCGTTTGATGATGAAGTTGTTGCAACCGGACAGGGTTCTATTGCAATGGAAATTATTCAGGACCTTCCGACCGTGGATATTATCCTTGTACCAGTTGGAGGCGGCGGGCTTTTGGCTGGCACGGCGACATTTGCAAAGCTGCTCAATCCTCATATTCGCGTGATTGGGGTAGAGCCGGTTGGCGCAAATTGCATGCAGGAATCCCTTCGCAAAGGAAAAGTTGTTTCGCTTCCTCAGATTGATACGATTGCCGACGGCACGGCGGTAAAAATGCCGGGTGAAAAAATTTTCCCATATGTTCAGGAAAATGTAGATGAAATTATTACGATAGACGACAGTGAGCTTGTTGTTGCTTTCCTTGACATGCTGGAAAACCATAAAATGATTGTAGAAAATTCCGGACTCCTGACAGTGGCAGCTCTTAAGCACTTAGAGCCAGAAGGAAAGAAAGTAGTTTCTGTATTAAGCGGCGGCAATATGGACGTGATTACGGTTTCGTCGGTCGTTCAGCATGGGCTCATTCAGCGCGGAAGAATCTTTACGGTTTCCGTACTGCTTCCGGATAAGCCGGGCGAACTGCTTCATGTAGCAGAGATTATTGCAAAAAATCAGGGAAACGTCATTCGCCTTGACCATAATCAGTTTGTCAGCATCAACAGGAACAGCGCCGTGGAACTGACAATCACAATGGAAGCGTTTGGGCACGAACACAAAGAGAGAATTATCAAGGCATTGCAAAGTGCTGGTTATGACCCAAAAAGTATTCATCCAAAAGGAATGTAGCGACAAGGGGCAGGAATCATTTTCCTGCCCCTTGCTGTCTGGAATGGAGGAATGGGCTGGAAATGACAATAGG
>CAJTZB010000313.1 GCA_910583815.1 uncultured Lachnospiraceae bacterium | reverse complement strand
GAGACCCGGATCGTGCTCCTGAAAATCTGGCAGGAGCTTTATACTTTAAGCCCGGCGCTGTTTGCCCCCGGCCTTACAGGGCCGTTCTGCCAGCGGGACAAATGCCTGGAGGGGAAAATGACCTGCGGCAGAAAAATAGATGCGGATATGACGCCGGAGGAGCTTCTGAAAGCAGACTATCCGGCACTTTTTGAAGGAGGCGGCGCATGAAGATCAAACTGATTGACTTTGGCGTGCCGGAGAGCCGCCGTCCATTCCGTCCGCATGGGAACGATGCCGGCGCGGATGTTTATATGCCCTATGACTGTACTTTGCAGCCGGGCGAGATTGCAAAGGTTCCTCTTGGTTTTGGGATTGAAGTGCCGGACGGATATGCGGGCTATGTGTTTCCACGCACCAGCATGGCGGTAAAAGGGCTGGTCTGTGAGCTGCCGCCAGTGGATTCCGGCTACCGTGGGGAAATCCATGCCATTATCAGTAATGTAAGCAATCAGACACAGGAACTTTCCAAAGGCTCCCGCGTGGGCCAGCTTGTGATTACCCCGGTTGTGATCGCGGAATTTGTTACCGAACTTGGCGGGCAGCGCGGCACAGGTGGATTTGGAAGTACAGGAAAATAAAAAAAGAGTATTTGGGGAGTAATTCTTGGATTATCGCCGGTAGTGGAAAAGGACATATCTGGGGCATTACAGGGTACAATAATAAAAGAAACATAGCAAAAGCGGTACGCTATGACGGCGTACCGCTCTGCTGCTTAAAACTGCTTTAATATGTCGTGATGCCCTACGTCCACCAGGATAATCATTTTGTCGCCTTCGTAATACCAGATAATGCGGATGTCCATGTTGACGCTGCACTCAAAAAGGTCCGTGGTTCCCTGGATGCGTTTGGTGCGCAGCGACGGGTGGGAAGGATTTTCGGCCAGAAGTTCCAGCTTGTTTTTAAGCTGCTTCTTCTCCTGTGCGGTCAGGCCCTTAAAATGCTTTTGGAAACGGGGCGTAAAGGTAAACTCATACGCCATCATTCCGCCTCCAATTTGTCAAACAGGGCGTCCACGCTGTCAAAGACAGGCTGCTCCCCGGATGCGATTTTTGCTTTTACATCCCCGATTTCTTCTTTAAGCTCGCTTAAATATTTTTTGGGGTAGACAACCACCGGCATGATGCAGATGGAACCGTCCTTCTCGAAGATGTCCAGTTTATCACCTTCGGACAGACCGAGTTTAACGATGATTTCCTTTGGAATTGTGACCTGGGCTTTTTGACGCAATTCGGCCAGCATACGATCATCTCCTTTGCTTTGAGTTTGAAAGTAGGAAATTCTCACTTTCTTACTTATAGTATATCCACTTTGAGGGATTTATGCAAGGGGGTACGAAAAAAATTTACAAATAAAGCGGCCAGCACCGTGACCGCTTACTTTCTGCTATTGAGCTCTTTCATAATACCGAGGATATACTGCATGGATTTGGAGTCGAGCTGTTTCGCCTCTGCGATAAATTCCCGCAAGGCTTCGGGGCAGGTGTTACCCTCATCAAAAAATTCCTGCGGCGTCACGCCCAGGTATTCACAGATATAGAAAAAAGACTGCATGGCGGGAAGTGACTTTTTGTTTTCAATGTTGTTGATGTAGTTGTTTGCCTGTCCCAATGACAAGGACATATCGCGCGCAGATACACCTTTCTGTGTCCGCAGCTTTGCCAGCCGTTCCGGGACAAAATCTTCATACATCGCCTTCACCTCCCATTCTGTAATAGATTGTACCTCACACCCTCGCATTATTCGCAAAGGGAAAAAGGGTGTTTTCGTTGACTTGCTAAATTAAATCTATTACAATATGGAAAGTGAAG
>CAJTZB010000312.1 GCA_910583815.1 uncultured Lachnospiraceae bacterium | reverse complement strand
AATTTCATCGGCAGTATCGAAGCAAGAGAGATTCCAAACGGATATGCTGATGTTATCGTCTGTGAGGCATTTGTCGGAAACGTTATTTTAAAACTCTATGAAGGAGTTGCTGGTGCGCTGGTAGGCAAAATCAAGCAGGGCATGATGTCCTCCTTGCGCAGCAAAATCGGTGCTTTTTTGGTAAAGCCGGCATTGAAGCAGACGCTCAAATCAATGGATACGGCTGACTATGGCGGTGCGCCGCTGCTTGGCTTGAATGGCCTTGTTGTAAAGACGCACGGAAGCTCCAAAAGTATAGAGGTCAAAAACTCTATTTTGCAATGCATTGCTTATACGGAGCAAAATATCAGTGAAAAAATCAAAGAGAATATCGTAAAAGAGGAAGAATAAGGAGGCTGCAGAACACAATGGAATTTGAAAAAATTCAGAAGATTATCAGCGAAATCTTAAATGTGGATGCTGAAGAAATTACAATGGAGACTACCTTTGTGGACGATTTAGGTGCGGATTCTCTGGACATTTTCCAGATTATTATGGGAATGGAAGAAGAGTTTGACATTGAGATTGCAAACGAAGATGCAGAGAACATTGTGACCGTAGGGGATGCGGTAGAGCAGATTAAGAATGCATTAAGCTAAAAGGAATTGGCTGTTGATTTCGTCAGCAGCCTTTTTCTCTTATAAAAACAGCAATTGCCCGAACCGCAGGTTGAAACTAAATATTGGGTATGATTAGAAATTGCAGACGGAACGTATTGGAGAAAATATGCCGAAGAGGAAGTAATTTTGTTTTTCTTAGGTTTTCTGATATGGAGGAGTATCCTTATTACTTATTATCTGCCCGGCAGATGGTGGATGCGAAGGATTATTGTGGTACTATAATAGGAGATTTTTAAAAATGAGACAAGAAAAATTACAGGAACTGGAACAGGAAATTGGCTACTGCTTTCGGGACAAGCAGCTGCTTACACGTGCGATGACACACAGCTCTTATGCACATGAAAAGTTTCAGCCGAAATTTTCTGATAATGAACGGCTGGAGTTTTTGGGCGATGCGGTTTTGGAACTTATTTCTAGTGAATTTTTGTATACCGCATATCCGGAAAAGGAAGAGGGAGATTTGACAAAACTTCGTGCCAGCCTTGTTTGTGAAGCAAATCTTGCAGCAAGTGCAAGGCAGCTGAAGCTCGGAACCTATCTGATGCTTGGAAATGGGGAGGACCTGACTGGAGGAAGAGAAAGAGATTCCATTTTGTCGGATGCATTTGAGGCGTTGATTGGCGCAATGTATCTGGACGGTGGTTTTACTAGTGCAAAAGAGTTTGTCCTGACCTATGTATTAAATGACATTGAACACAAAAAGCTCTTTTTTGATAGTAAGACTATTTTGCAGGAAATTATTCAGAATGAGTTTCATCGGGGACTTCACTATAAATTGATTTCCGAAGAAGGACCGGATCACAATAAGCTTTTTACTGCACAGGTATTTATGGATGAATATCCATTACAGACGGGAACCGGACGGACAAAAAAGGCTGCAGAGCAGAACGCAGCATATCAGTCACTGATTAAGGCAAGGGCTGGTGAGTATGATGAATGGAGACAAGACTGAACATTGAAAATCTCCAGAATTTGAAAGGACATGGCTATTGTATGTATTTAAAGAGCATTGAGGTGCATGGGTTTAAATCATTTGCCAATAAAATCGTATTTAAATTCCATGATGGCATTACTGCAATCGTAGGACCAAATGGGAGCGGAAAAAGCAATGTAGCGGATGCTGTACGCTGGGTACTTGGTGAACAGAGCGCAAAGCAGCTCCGTGGAAGCAAAATGGAAGATGTTATTTTTTCTGGGACACAGCTTCGTA
>CAJTZB010000311.1 GCA_910583815.1 uncultured Lachnospiraceae bacterium | reverse complement strand
ACGCATATTACGCCTGTCCTTATGGATGGGTGGAAATCGGCTATGAAGATGAGAATATCATAAGCATCAGCAGCAAAAAAGAACAGGAGCCAGGGCCGAATCAGGAAGGAGTGCGCTCAGAACTTTCTGACAGAGCGTTTGCACAGCTTTCGGAATATTTTGAAGGAAAGAGAAGAACTTTTGATTTGCCACTAAAGTTAAATGGAACAAAGTTTCAGGTTGCTGTATGGAGGGCATTGCTTGATATTCCATATGGCGAGACAAGGAGTTATCAGGAGATTGCGTCTGCCATCGGAAACTCAAAAGCGTGCCGCGCGGTCGGCATGGCAAACCGGAATAATCCAATTTGGATTGTAGTTCCATGCCATAGGGTGATTGGGGCGGATGGGAGACTGACCGGCTATGCAGGAGGAGTAGAAATGAAGCGTTCCCTTTTGGAATTGGAACAAAAGGGAAGAAAAAGAGTATAGTGAAGGGAGCCATCCGTTTTCTTAAATCAGATGGCTCCCTTTAATGCATGCTGTCCATTGGACTTTACCTCTTTCTTTTGTTTTCTTTTTTTCGACAGATTCTATTTTGCTGTTTGAACTTTGGCTGACCTTTGAACTCTTTAGAATGTATCCATATGTGAACGTTTCCGCCTGGAGTATCATTCGTTTTCTTTTTTATTTTTGCTTCAAGGTATTCATTGCATCATAGAATTTTGAATGTTTACTTTACGTTTCTGGTGGTCCGTACCTCACTTTCTGTTTACTTTGCGGTGCTTCGTTCTTAGTACATTGGACTGCACTCCTTTCTGTTTTTTTTATTTCTGTTTGTTATCTTGGCTTTATTATATCTGACAAAAGAGAAAATGTCAATAGGAAAAAATAAAAAACTTTAAAATTTCTTTTCTTAAAATAGATAAATTGAGTGAAAAAAATAAATAATCAGAAAATATAAAAAGAATCCATCGAAGTGGAATTCTCGTATTAAATGTGTTATACTGTTGAAAGAGGGGCAGAACTGGACGGAATCGATGCTCCATTACGGCAAGGAGGAAGTTGGAATGAAACAATTAAGTAACTTAACGAAAGTCATGTTTTGCATTGTAGCAGTACTACTGGTCATTACGGTTGCACTAGGCATTGCCACCGCAGTTAAGGACAGTAAGGCCAACCAGGAGGGACAAGGGAACGTTACGCCGCAGCCGACTCCTAGCACAGCACCGGAAGGGAATGGAGATGCTCAAGGGACGCCGGCACCTGTGCCGACCGGAGGGGCGGAAGTGACGCCGGAACCGCCTAAGCCGACTGATGAGCCGACACCAACACCGCCGGCAGAATCGGGACGCAAGATTGCGCTTGATCCGGGGCAGCAGAAAAAAGCAAACAATGACAAAGAACCAGTGGGTCCGGGCGCTACGGCAACTACCGTAAAGATGACTTACGGCGCTACTAGCGTAACGACGGACAAGAGGGAGCATGAATGGAACCTCTCGCTTACTTTGAAAATAAAAGAGGAGCTGGAAGCCCGCGGCTATGAAGTATTTCTGACAAGAGATACTGCCGATGTGGATATCAGCAACGCAGAACGTGCAAAGCTCGCAAATGAAAGCGGCGCGGACATTTATATCAGTATTCAGGCAGATGCGGCGGACAATACTTCTGCAAATGGCATTTATGCGCAGATTCCGACGAAGACAAATGCATTTGTCGGCTATATGTATGAGGACTGCAAACAGCTTGCCCAGACTATCCAGAAAGCACTGATCAAAGAAACAGGGGCTAAAGACAGAGGACTGGTGGAGCAGGATACCGTGGCTGCCATTAACTGGAGCCAGATTCCGGTAACGGTGCTGCAGCTTGGCTTTATGTCAAACAAGGATGAAGATACAAAACTTCAGTCTGCAGACTA
>CAJTZB010000310.1 GCA_910583815.1 uncultured Lachnospiraceae bacterium | reverse complement strand
TTTCTATTTAAGCAGTATCGCAAGCAGGCTTGCGATATGCATGGGGATTAGTGTGAGAAGAACTTCTAACTGCCTACGGCAGTTTTCACTCGTAGCAGAGGCTGCTTCACAAAGGCAATATAGCTGCCTTAGAAGTTCTAAGTCTCATCCTGATTTGAGCCGCGGCAGAGCCGCGACATGGAGGTTAGCGTGAAACTAAAAATTTCACGATTCTGATTGGTATGCCTGCTAAAGCGGGCAGATGGGAGCTAGCATGAAAAGAAATTTGACAAAGAGTATGAGAGTATTTACGGCGGCGATGTGCATTTGTATATTAACATCATGCGGTAAAAAGGAAACGGCAGACAAGGATCGGATTTCGGAAACGGCGATTGTCCAAGAAATCAATGAAGAAAGTACAAAGTCCGAGACGGCTAGTGAAAATGAAATAATGGAAGAACTGCCGGAAGAAGTTATTGCACCGTCAAAACAAGAAGTGGAAGACGCCAGAAGAAAGGTATTTGAAGGAATGGCGGAGGAAGACGTTGAACGGTTGAAGGAGAATATTAAGATTGCAAATCTGAGAATGGAATCGGCATATTTGAACGATAACATTTTCGAGAAGCTTTCTGATCCGGAACATTTATATTGGAACTATTTTGTAGGTAATTGCGAAACAAGTTCGCAATCTTGATTCCAACAGGGTAAAAATCCGGTCATGCCAGATTTTCAGTAGGTGGATGTGGGCAACCGGATTTTAAGACATGAAAACAAAGCAGATAGGGATATCTGCCTGCGAAATGGTATGTGATATGTGAGGTTATGCGATCAGAGGTTTTAGACTGCGAATATATTGGTGTTTATGGATCTTGTCAGCAACCATTACGGTGACAAGCTGTGCAATCCCGGCAAGCAGCAAATCAGCGTGTAAAGTTTTTTCATTCTGGGTTTTGCGTCCGGCAACACAAAAGCTGTCCTTGAAATGATTTATGGATTTTTCTACGTTCACACGGATTTTGTAGGTGGAATCCCATTCCTGTGTACCACGCAGCGTCCCTGGATAAGCACGCAGGTTCTTCTCCGGATAAAGATAAAACATCCTGCCACAGGAAGATTCCGTACAAGGGTCTTCACAATGGCATACACGTTTTGATTTCTTTGTAAGTTTGTCCCATTCCCATTTCATTTTTGGGCATACAAACTTCATGGTAGGGAAACCGCAGCGCAGATGGGATTTGCTCCCTTCCCGTTTCATCTGAAGGGAATGGTTCTTTGGACAGCAGGGAATGCCATTCTCATTTAAGGGACAGTCAGCTTCCGGAAGAGAAATTCTTCCGTTAAGTGGAATATATGCTTTCTCAATGGATGTTTCCTGAAGCAGGTATTTATAAATTTCGATGCAATCGAAAACGGCATCCCCGAGAAAAATTTTCGGATTGAAAAGCGGATGTTTTTGAAGGAAATCTTTTAATACAGGTATTAGTGCTTTGGAGTCCGCAAGGCTTTTATCCTCGTCCGGGGAGTCGGATTTCTTTTCAATCACAATGTCAGGGTGTGCTTCAAGAAAGTCTTTATTATAAAAGGTGATGTCCCTGACAATGCCAAGCCCGTTTGTGGCGATGCCAAATTTATAGGCATAACAGAAATGGCCATTAATGTACATTTGCTGGACAGCCGGATTGGCGGCCGCATGGGAGGGCATGGAGCCATAAGCAGCCTTATAAGGGTCATAGGAATCATCCAGGTTATGTGCTTTCTTAAAGGCTTTCAGTTGCCTGATGATACGGTTGGCATATTTGGGATTATTTTCCGTCACCCATGCTTCAATACCGGAAGTATTAAACAAAAGCATAGCCGCCCTGTCTGCATCAATCCGTTGGCATATCGGTTCGGTCAGATCAACAAGCCGGTGGAACATGGATTGTAAGTCCAATAAGAAATCC
>CAJTZB010000309.1 GCA_910583815.1 uncultured Lachnospiraceae bacterium | reverse complement strand
GCATTTTTGGAACACCTTGGGAGTTCGGTTAAAAGTTCGCAGGAGATAATATCGTCAAGCGGCACTTCATATTCTAATCCCAGATGGTACGCCTTGACGCTTGTTTCTCCAAGTTCTATGTGGACGTCTGTAAACTCCTCTTTCATCATCCAGACGCCAAGAAGGGGCATGGCTAACAGGAGCAGAAGTGAAAAGCCGGTAAAGATTTGAGAAAAAGGATGGGCAAGGTTTAAGCTGGAACCAAAACCGACCCTGTTGTTTACAAGGATGGAACTGTCATTTTTATTATAGTAGACAATACCGTTCCACCAGAACTCATCTTCGTCAGCTAAAATAACGCATTCCTGTGTTTCGTTGTAGTGCTGCTGGGCTTTTCGTACCGTAAATTCCGACTTTACGCTGACGATAATAAGCAGAAACGTGAAAATCAAAGAGGCAGCAATATACAGAGGGAGCGGGCTGTCAAGAAGCAGAACTGCGAAACTGTAAAGGGCAGTCAGCCAAGAACATGCCAGCCAGAAGCGTCCCCAATGGTAGATACGGATTCTTGTCAGCGTCATAGTCAGAGTATTGTCTGCATTGATGCGGTCAGACTTTTTGCGTAGCAGAAAACGGTAACAAAGGTAAAATAAAACAATGGTTACAGAGTTTGTGACGCAGAGAATATAAAAGGATGTGAGAGAAGTTTCCTGCGGCACGACGAGAGGGTAGAGCATAGGGACAAGGCTTAAAAGGAACGGCAGGAGAAAGCTGAAAGCCGGGAGCAGTTTCCATGCGCGTTCTGAAGTTTTAGTATCAACAACCTGTACAGTCCCATGTTCCGGATGATACCAGTACTGTTTTTTCAATGCCCTCATTTTTCTGACATGGATACAGTAGACAATGTTTGGAAGAATGAAGATAAAAATCAGCAGAGTAAGATGGTAGCTGGTTAATATGGACAGATACGGAATCCAAAAAGATGGGATAAGCAGCAGTCCCAGCGCAAAACAGACCCAATCTATCTGCCGCCGGAAACTTTTTACAACTGCAAGCACCCGGTCGTCTTCCCATGCTTCTTTTGGAAGAGTAGTCGAGAGAATCAAATTGTTTTTTGGCTTTGCATCATTGCGTGCCACGGCCCAGACAAGCAAGAGGATAGGAGCAAAGCAGAAAAAGAGAAACCATTCCATATAAAGACCTCCTATTTATAGTTCCGTAACCATCCTTTCAATACATTGTGTGGATGGTTATTGTTTTTTGGTTCTGCGTGGTTCCTTCAGGTGCATTTAATGCCATCTGGAGGATTGCTGCCGGTGAGTTCATCATAAATCTCGCTGCAGGCGGCGAGCAGTTCTTCTTTTGGGATGCCGTTTACATAAAGTTCGGAGAGAAGAAGCCGCAGCGTCCGGTAAGCGTCGCTGCTTTTGCTGATGGAAGCAGCTGATGTTAGGGCGTGTTCTGCAAGTGAGGGCTGGATGGTTGCACCGTTTCTGCGGTCGGTGATCAGATACCCCTCTTGCTTTAAGAGCTGATAGGCTTTGTTGACCGTCATGACGTTGACGCCGGTTTCTTCAGCAAGCAGACGAATAGGTGGAAGCTTTTCTCCTGGAAGCAGCCTGCCCTCTGCAATCCCAAGGACAATCTGGTTGCGGATCTGCTGGTAAATTGGCGTGTCAAGGGAAAAATCAAGTGCTAGAAGCGTAAGATATATCCCTCCCTTCATTGTATTATTTATATTACTTAGTATAATACAAACAATACAAAAATACAATATGGATTTTGAAAAAAGATAATATTTTTTAAAATAGTATATTGCATTATAGAATAGCGTGTGATAATATATAGGTAGCGTCGGTGTACAGATGGCAATACGGTCGATGAAGGGCAGAAATTTCCCCTTTCTTCGTTACTTTCACTCCACGTACGTCTCTGTACGCGTCGTTCAAGTG
>CAJTZB010000308.1 GCA_910583815.1 uncultured Lachnospiraceae bacterium | reverse complement strand
AGGGGCATTTTGACCGTTATTCTGTCAACAATGCAATCTTAGTTGCGGCGCAGATTTAAAGGAGAACTTGGAAAGATGCGGGATGTTCTGGGGGAGGTTCAGAACGATATGTATAAGAGTCTTGAGAAAAATAAACCTGCTAAGTCTAAAGAGCAGGAACGATAGGAGGCGCGGCAAGTGAGAGAAGAACGTTACCATCTGGATTTGGATAAATATGATAGGAATATTATGCTCAACGCATTAAATACTCTGCGTAGTGAGCAGGTCAGGGAGGAACGCCCCACCGACCCTGTGGATGATTTGATTATCAGAGTGTCCAAAGCTCCAATAAAAAAGATAAAGGTTATGCCGTGCAGGTGCAATGAAGAACGGTGACAGTTTTAAGGAGGGACTAATCCTTTCTTTTTGTGGTATTGTTCCTGTTGTGTGGCTTGCCCTGCTGACAGCTCCTTATGTCAGCGGCGTCGTCGTGGAGATTGTGCAAAATCTGTCGGCGGCGGTCAATACGCCGTTTTCTATAACGGTATGTAGGGATAGTGCAAAGACTGTCCTTATTTTTTTACTTGCCTATGGCATGGGAATCGGCGTTTATATATCCACACGCAGGAAT
This sequence comes from uncultured Lachnospiraceae bacterium, assembly GCA_910583815.1. Classification (GTDB taxonomy): domain Bacteria; phylum Bacillota; class Clostridia; order Lachnospirales; family Lachnospiraceae; genus SIG299. The sequence goes on along the minus strand of CAJTZB010000308.1, from coordinate 1,345 downwards.
TACCGCAAGGGGGAAGAACATGGTTCTGCAAAATGGGGCAGCGCAGGGGCTTTAAATAAAAAGTACCGGGATAAAGAATTGTCGGAAAATAAATTGCTGACCCAGAATGTCCGCATCGGACTTGATGGGAAGAAGCACCGCAGGAACATGAATGTTCTTGTAGTCGGCGGCTCTGGCGCGGGCAAGACAAGATTTTTCTGCAAGCCGAATGTGATGCAGTGCAATACGTCAATGGTCATCTTAGACCCGAAAGGCGAGATTGTCCGGGATACGGGAAGTCTGCTTGAGAAGAAAGGATATGAGGTGCGTGTCCTTGATTTAATCAATATGCACCGAAGCCATTGTTATAATCCATTTGTATATTTAAGGAACGATAACGATGTGCAGAGATTGGTTACGAATCTATTTAAGGCGACCACGCCAAAAGGAAGCCAGTCACAAGACCCATTTTGGGATACGGCGGCGAGTATGCTGCTCTTATCACTGGTGTTCTATCTGAAATACGAAGCTCCGCCAGACGAGCAGAATTTCCCGATGGTGATGGAGCTGCTTCGCGCGGGAGAGGTTAGAGAGGACGATGACAGCTATGTAAGTCCGCTTGACGAATTATATGACCGTCTTGAGACGGTGAACCCAGAGCATATCGCTCTCAAGTATTACAGGGACTACCACAGTGGAAGCGCAAAGACCTTAAAGAGCATCCAGATAACCCTTGCCGCAAGGCTTGAGAAGTTCAATCTGGAGAGTCTTGCAAGCCTTACCGCTACGGACGAGCTTGATTTGCCGTCTTTAGGCGAGAAGAAAGTTGCATTGTTCGCATTGATACCTGACAATGACACGAGTTTTAATTTTCTTGTGTCGCTTTTATATACGCAGTTATTCCAGCAGCTATTTTATCTTGCCGACCATAAGTACGGCGGGAGCCTGCCTGTGCATTTCCAGTTCATTATGGATGAGTTTGCGAACGTCAGTTTGCCAGACGATTTCGATAAGATACTGTCGGTCATGCGTTCAAGGGGCGTGTCAGTGTCAATCATCCTGCAAAATCTGGCACAGCTTAAAGCTCTGTTTGAGAAACAGTGGGAGAGCATTGTCGGGAACGCTGATGAATTTCTCTATCTGGGTGGCAACGAGCAAAGTACACACAAGTTTGTGAGCGAGCTGCTTGGGAAAGCCACCATAGATACAAATACTTACGGCAAAAGCTCTGGACGAAACGGTAACTATTCTACCAATTATCAGATTTCAGGGCGCGAGCTTTTAACTCCGGACGAGGTGCGTATGCTTGATAACCGCTGCGCACTTCTTTTTGTAAGAGGGGAACGCCCGGTGATGGATTTAAAAT
>CAJTZB010000307.1 GCA_910583815.1 uncultured Lachnospiraceae bacterium | reverse complement strand
TAAAAAAGATGGAAGGATTGGTAGGATGAGGGGAATGGAATGTTGTAAGAAAAGTTCACTTTTAACTTGTACTTTTTCTTGACATAGTACCAATTTTTCTTTTGCATCTTTATTACTCAAACTTCCCACATCAATAAATGCCTGAAACCATTAAAAAATTAGGGATTTTTAAGCACTTAATTGATGTATTGACAACAAAACAGCACCAAATTCTGGTATAATATTGAATAACGACAAACAAAAAATACTCAGAAAGAGGTGCTATTCAATATGATAAACCAAAATGTTGATTTTGAAAACCCTAAAACAGAAATCCAGTGCAAATTTGGTGAAGCCATCCGTGAACTTCGGATCAGTAAACTGCTTACCAAATCCAATATAAAGGGCAAAAGCGGCAAATCGTTTTATGAAGTATTTCAATTCCTGTTATTGCTGGTATTCCAGAACTGCAATTTGTACCATTTCCTCAATTCTAAAAAGAAAGATACCGCATTTTCAAAGAATACCTATTACCGTTTCCTTAATAATGCCAGCTTTAACTGGGTAAAATTTATTTCCCTGCTTGCAGCCAGGGTAACAGCCTGTTTTGATAAACTGACCAGGCCGGAGCGCGTCATATGCCTTGTCCTTGATGATTCTGTCATTGCGCGCGAAAGGAGCAAAAAAGTGGAGCTTCTTTCTTACGTTTTCAACCATGTGATTGGAAAAACAGTAAAAGGCTTTAACCTGCTTACTCTTGGCCGGACAGATGGTTACAGTTTTATTCCTGTTGGTTTCAATATGATGGCATCTGCAAAGGAATCCAAACGTATTGCCCCGGCCAACACAGCCATTGATAAAAGAAGCAATGGCGGCAAAGCCAGGAAAAATGCTGTACTTCAGAAACCGGAAGCTGCAATACAGCTTATCCGTAATGCCCTTAGTGCAGGAATCAAAGCAGGCTGTGTGCTCATGGATACATGGTTTACCAATGAGCCATTTATTGCAAACATTCTGGCAGAGGGCCTGGATGTTATCGGCATGCTTAAGGACAATAAACAGCGTTATATTTACAAAGGCAAAAAGTACAATCTGAAACAGCTTGGGAAACTGGTGTCTTTCCACAAACCGGGAGACATCCTGTTTTCTATTCAAGTCCGTACCGGGAAACAGAACATTCCTGTAAAACTTGTATTTGTCAGAAACCGCAATAAGCGCAGTGAATATATTGTACTGCTTTCGACTGACTGTACATTAAGCAGTGGAGAAATTGTCAGAAGATATGGGAACCGCTGGAGTATCGAACTTTTCTTCCGTGCCGGCAAATCCCTGCTCGATCTGGGTTCTGAATTTCAGGGTCTGAGCTATGACATGACAGTCAGCAGCACGGCAATTGTTTTTACAAGATATATTTTGCTTGAATGGCTCCGCAGAAAGAAAAATGATGATAAAACTATCTGCGAATTATTCTATGTCTGCTGTGATGATATACAGGATATGGAACTAACCACGGCACTCAGACAGCTTCTTGAATTACTGGCAAACGGTCTTGAAAACAGGATGATTAGCCTCACATCTGAAGTTAAAAGTCAACTTATCAATTGGTTTGTGTCCCAGCCTGCATTTATTCAGGCTTTATGCCCTGATTTTGGATGGGAAGTTTGAGTAATAATTCTCATTGCATACCTTGTTTTCCTGAACCTTTAGCCGTTCACCACCGATCCGGTAATATTTACCGTTGTACTCCAAGATGTTTTCATATACCATCGGTTCTGAACCAAGTTCTGCCACTCCTGACACAAAGCAGGAATTACATGTCTTAATGTGGCTCCAGCCATGATCAATTCCCAATGGGATCACTTTTCCATCCATGTTTTTTGCCTCCTTTTCGTTATAATTTTTACTACAGAGTGAATAATGTACGTGAATGTACATAGCAGGATTTTCACTCATTTCAGCAAATTCTTAAAACTCAGTTATTCTTGATTCCCGTCATAACAATTTGCTAAAATCAA
>CAJTZB010000306.1 GCA_910583815.1 uncultured Lachnospiraceae bacterium | reverse complement strand
CGTGTAGTTTTTATCAAATGATGGTTCATCTGAGCATGAATGTGTAGTTTTTGCAGAATATGTAATTTTTGGTATCTGGCGGGGTGGATGCAGGGAAGAGTCAGTCTCACGGACAGAAGCAGAAATGCAGCATATAACAACTGGAAGAAAGTAACGAGCTGTTTTGGCATCAGGAGATAAAAGGCGGAATGTAAAAAATCAAAGGAAAGGAAGATTGGATATAATTCTGCTGCAGCCTGGCCGGAAAACTGCCGCAGAATCATTAGATTTAGTAGTGAAAGTTTATCTGCCAGTCAAATATATTTTTAAATAAGAGCATTCAGTGTCTCATAAGTAAAATTTGCGGCAGCCCGTCGAAACAACAGGAAGGCCAAAACAGCGCTTAAGATTCCCAAGCCAAGCAATATCCAGGCATTGATTAAAAATAAACCTGCAAACTGGCTGATGCAAAGGAATATAATCGGCAGTACTAAGAAAACAGCGCCCTGCTGAGCATCTTCCACACTTTGTGCTTTGGCAGAAATACGTACCATAAGTGTGATTGCAATTACAGACAGCGACGGAGCAAGCAGCAGCATAACAAGCAGCCATTGGATGCCTGGCAGGATAAAAATGCCTGCGGTGCAATAGATTTCCGTTTCCAGTACAATCAGCATAACGAGAAACGAGATACCAGATACGGACATACTAAGCAGAAACGATGCAGCTGTTTTTGCCTGAAAGAGCTGTTTTAAAGAAAGCGGACAGTACAGCAGAGTTTCTAATGTCTGCTTTTCTTTTTCACCTACAAACGAAGCGGCAGACATAATGGTTGATGCCATAATTGGAATCAGCAGAAAAAAGACTGGCAGTGCATAATTTAGTATCAGTTTGGTTATATTTTCCTGCAGACTGCCGGTCAGTTCGGATAGGGGCAGAAGTTCCAGCAATTTTACAAATTCGTCGTTTTCTTGTGGGAGGAAGTATTGTGTGAGAATAAATATGGTTGGCAGCAGTACGGTCAGCGCCAGGGGAACTGCAAGAAGGCTGATAAACATCGTTTTGCTGGATAGCACTTTTTTCAGGTCTTTTTTAATAATAGCGGATAATTTGTATTTCATAAGGATGCTCCTTTCAAATGTTCGCAAACATACAATAGATTATTGTAACTGCTGCAAATGAGAACAATAAATAAAATAAATATCCTCTAAGGATGGAAGCGTTGCAGAAATATGATACAGCTCACCGCCGTAATCTACAATTTTACGTACAATTTGGGGAATTTCGGTCTCCCGGCTGACGGTTGTCTGATATTCATTTTCTCCGACAGAGGCAGCGTTTAATTCGGCAGGCAGTTTGCTTGCTTTTATTTTTACGGTAATACGAGAACAGGCTTGCGTGCGCAGTTCGTCTAAAGTTCCCTGGGCCAGCAGTTTGCCGTCGCTGATCAGACCGTAACGGGTGCACAGTTCTTGTGCATAACGCAGCTGGTGTGTGCAGAGAAAGACAGTAATCCCATTATTTTTTGCCAGACTGCAAATGATGGAGTGGACGTTTTGAGCGCTTTGAGGGTCCAAACCAGAGGTAGGTTCGTCTAAAAACAATGCCTGAGGCTGATGAATCAGTGCACGTGCAAGAGAAAGCCGTTTGCGCATACCAGTCGAATAGGCGGAAAGTTTTTTATCTGCGGCATCCGATAATTCCATTTGTTCCAGAAGGGATAAACTGCGTGTTCTGCTCTCATCCGGATTTAATCCAAAGAGAGTACCATAAAAAATAAGGTTCTGGATGCCGGTCAGATGATCGTACATTTGCGCGTGTTCTGTAACTACACCTGAAAGTGCATGTGCCTGTTCCGGATGTTTGACAGGATCGATGCCAAAGATACGGCAGTTTCCCTCTGTCGGTGTCAGGATGCCGTTGAGAAGTTTTACAGTTGTTGTTTTTCCGGCGCCATTTGGGCCTAAGAATCCGAAAATTTCTCCAGGCTTTAGTTGGATTTGTATATGGTCAACTGCTTTTTTTCCGTCAGGGT
>CAJTZB010000305.1 GCA_910583815.1 uncultured Lachnospiraceae bacterium | reverse complement strand
TGCTGCTGCCTGCCCCGATGGAACCAACATACTGATATGGTTCGGAATTAATTGGCTCAAACCCATTGGACGATAAGCCGGTTGCTGATACTTTAACATCGGTAGCATCCGCTTTTCCAAGGTTTTGTAAAGAAAAAGTCACTTTCAGGTTTTCACCTGCTTTCGGAGCCGCAGGTGACTGCTTTACTGTATTTAATACTACAGTTGCAGCTTCTGGCTGTTCTGCCTGTTTTCCTTCAATATTTAAATAAAGTGCATACTGGTCTGTTGTAAAAGACTCACCCTGCTGATTTTTGTAAGATACATTAATTGGCAAACGCACACGTTCTGTTGGTGCATCTTTGGAAATGGTATAAGAAACCGTAACTTCTCTGGTTGCACCCTTTACCAAATCACCAACTTTCTGATCTAAAGGAGTATAAGTCGGAATCATATATGCATTATTGTATCCAACTGAAATATAGGTATTTAATGCCTTGATTTCTCCTTCATTCCTGATTGTAAACTTCAGTTCTACTTCTTCGCCTGCTTTTGCAGAAAATTCTGTATTGGAGATAACGGCAATCTGAGGCGGAGTCTTCTCTGCCACAACAACTACCTTCATCTGAAGCCTTCCCGGTGCTGCAGGTGTCTGCTCTTCATCATCTCCGGTCTCACCGGTATAAGTAATGTAATATCCATATGTACCGATTTTAGCATAGTCGTCTATAGTAATATCATATTCCAAAATTGCTGATGTCGTATTAGTGATAAACACATATGGGTTTTCCGGGTATTCCTTGTTTGTAATCTTGACATTATTGATGGTCAAAGGAGAGGATGAATCCGTCGGCACAACCTCAAATGCCGGACTGCTGCACCAGCCTTCTTTTAAGGAAAGTTCCATCTTCATATGAAGCTTTGTTCCTGCAGCCATCTGTACGGTCTGCAATGTATCATCTTCTAATCTTAAATTCGTATCATTTTCTGCATTTGCTGTTACAGTTCCGTTTGTGATTGCCGAAGTAAGCACAAATACAACTGCCATCAGAAATGCTGCAATCCTTTTTTTCATTTTTCCTCCATTCCGCCTTTATTCAGGCTTTCTGTTTTTATTTCTTCTGGCATTCCCGCCGCAGATTCTGGCTCTGCTGCCGGCTTTGTTTCTGCATCATGCTCTGTTTCCTGTGCCGATGCCGTTTCTGCATTATGCTCTGGCTCCTGTGCTGACGCAATCTCCGCGGCTGCCTTTGCGTTTTTGGTCATTTCCACGCTCTGTATTTTACCGTCCAGAATACGTATGATCTTATCTGCAAATTCTGCAAGTCTTGGGTCATGTGTTACCATGACAATCGTCTGGTTGTTGTCTCTTGCAATTCCTTTAATTAACGCCATAACTTCCATTGTTGTCTTTGTATCAAGGTTTCCGGTCGGCTCGTCGGCAAAAACGATTTTCGGCTTTGCAACAAACGCCCTTGCAATTCCAACTCTCTGCTGCTGTCCGCCACTCATTTCCTTTGGCTTATGGTTGATACGGTTTTCAAGCCCTACCTTCATCAGCATATCCTTTGCCATGTTTTTGCGCTTCTTTTTGCGGACACGCTTAAACATCAGAGGAAGCTCCACATTTTCAAGAGCCGTCATTGTGCCAATCAGGTTATAGGACTGGAATACAAAGCCCAAGTTATTTTGCCGGAACTTTGCCAGCTTTGTTTCGTTCATTTTATTGATACTTTTGCCTTTGATAATGATTTGCCCTGAACTCAGCTTTTCTATCCCCGCCATCAGATTGAGCAGAGTAGATTTACCGGAACCTGACGTTCCAAGGAGACAGCAAAATTCACCTTCGCAAATATCAAAGCTGACATCATCTACTGCATATATCTTTTCTGTACCCATACGGTAAACTTTCCGGACATTTTTTACTTCTATTACTTTTTCCGGTTCTTTTCCCAATCACTCTCACCCCTTTCTGAGAGATTTTTTTGATATAGTTATTTGGAGGCTCCAACATAAAGACAGTAATATGCCAGCACTCTCTATAACAGTTATATCCTAC
>CAJTZB010000304.1 GCA_910583815.1 uncultured Lachnospiraceae bacterium | reverse complement strand
AATACTTTCATTGTTCTTTTGTCCTTTCATCCCATAAAACCAACGCACAGATAGCAATATGCCAAGTATACAATGAAACGGCAGGGTTTGCAATCAAAATTTTGCCGCTTCCCAGCAAGCAAATTTCTTTCACTTTAAAGCGCAACGCTTTAAAGTATCATAGTATTGACAAGACGCAGAGAATAAGATACAATGCAGTAGAACATAATGAAGCTGTCTCTGAAAGCAGGCAATTTTGAAGGAATAGGTAATTGCGAAACTCATAATTCTCTAAAAACTTATGTTAAATTCAGACAAGCTGCGGTACTGTGATTTTGGTTCTGCGAAGGAACAATAGGCAGATTTTGAAGATTTTGTGAGCATGCCTATCTGCCAATATGCGCACTGTCTGAGCAGCGGTACGCTGCGAGTTTGCGCGTGGGCAGATTAACAGGGCTGCGGAACAAAATCAAAAAATCAACGTGTTCTCGCAGAACCAAAACATCAGTACGCAATGTTTGAATCTTACGTAAAGTTTATAAAATAATTGAGCTTTGCAATTACCTAATTTAAGGAATTTTGAAGGGAGCATAGACAGAACTATGATTATCGTAATGAAACCGGGTGCAGCAAAGCACTCTATTGAAGGAGTTATCTCCAAAATAAAAGCAACCGGCCTCGACGTACATCTGTCCGAAGGCAAAGAAGTCACAATCATCGGTATTGTCGGTGACAAATCCTTGGTTGCCGGCATCAATCTAGAACTGGCAGACGGCGTTGATAAAATTGTGCCAGTTACAGAAAGCTACAAACTCTCCAACCGGAAATTCCATCCGGAAAATTCCGTTGTACAGGTTGGAGGCGTATCCATCGGCGGCAGCGAACTCGCAGTGATGTCCGGCCCATGTGCCGTAGAATCCGAAGACCAGGTACTTGCTACCGCACGCGCTATCAAAGCATCCGGCGCCCAGATTTTAAGAGGCGGCGCATATAAACCTCGTACTTCCCCATATTCGTTTCAGGGACTGGAAGAAGATGGGTTAAAGCTGATGAAGGAAGCCAGAGAAGAAACAGGTCTTTCCGTTGTCTGCGAAGTCACAAGCCAAAAGGCGATAGAAACCGCAGTCAACTATGTGGACATGCTCCAGATTGGCGCAAGGAACATGCAGAATTTCTACTTATTAAAAGAAGCCGGAAAAACCAACCTTCCGGTACTGTTAAAACGTGGACTGTCTGCAACAATTGACGAATGGCTCAACGCCGCAGAATACATTATGGCAGAAGGCAACCAAAATGTCGTACTTTGTGAGCGCGGTATCCGCACATTTGAGACCGCAACAAGAAACACGCTTGATTTAAGTGCAGTTCCTGTGATTAAGGCAAAAAGCCATCTCCCTGTCATTGTAGACCCAAGCCACGCGACCGGAGTCAGGGATTACGTTGCCCCTCTTGCAAAAGCAGCAGTTGCCTGCGGCTGCGACGGCCTGATGATTGAAACACATCCAAATCCGGCCTGCGCCCTCTCTGACGGTCCACAATCGCTTACGTTTGAACAGTTTGATGTGCTGATGAACGAACTCCGTCCATTTGCGCAGCTTGTCGGAAAAACACTTTAGTTTCATTCGGAGGATATTATAATGTCTCATTTTGGTTTTATCGGTTTTGGCTTAATTGGTGGTTCCATTGCAAGGGCATTAAAAGCACTGCAGAAAGCCCCTGTGCTGACTGCATACCAGTACCGCCCTGCACCATCTGCTTCCCTATCACTTGCATTGCAGGATAAAACACTTGACCATATCACTTCCTGCCTGTCTGATCTCTCCTTATGCGACATGATTTTTTTGTGTGCCCCGGTGCAAAAAAATCTGGAATATCTTCCGTTATTAAAAGACATTATCTCTCCTGACTGCATCATTACTGACGTCGGGAGCGTCAAGGGTTCTATCCATAAGCGGGTTGCAGAACTTCAGATGGAGCATTGCTTTATTGGCGGCCATCCTATGACCGGCTCAGAAAAAACCGGATATGCCAATTCTGCCGCTTCTTTTTTAAATGATGCA
>CAJTZB010000303.1 GCA_910583815.1 uncultured Lachnospiraceae bacterium | reverse complement strand
TGACCACCCGCATCATATCTGCTCCGTCCTGAATATCTGTCCGCTCCTCCCAAAATCTTTTGTTCGCGTAATCCGTTTCCAATACTTTTATTTTCATATTTCCTCGCATTCCGCCGCACAAGCGGCATCTTAATCCTTTCCGGCTCACAGATGTACTTAGAGGTTTTCAAAAACCAGTTATTTTACACGTTTCACAAGCACTGCTCTGATTTCATGCTGTTCGTTTATATCCCATGATTCAATTTCTGTTCTTGGGATGCGGCTGCCCTTCTGCTTTCCGTGTACTGTTACAGAAAGCACACGCAGGCTATCTTGCCTGCAAACTTCCGCATTCTCTCTGGCTTCTATTTCTTTACTGTCTTCCATATCCGCCAGACAATAGACTATTTTCAGCTTTCTTCCTGCAAATACAAGCTCCGCAGATGCATGGCCGCTTTCATCAAATTGTTCTGCCACCAGCTTTGGCTCAAGCACAAGGTCTCCAAACCTTCCCTTAATTCCAAACATCTCCGTCAGCTCCGTCATTAAATACCAGCTTGCAGCACCAGTCAGATAATGATACATCCCTCTGCCACGGTCATTAAAATACTCCGGAATGCCCGGATAAATACGGCTGCGAGAGACATCTTCTGCTTGATGGCAAAGCGTATGAAGCGCCCTATAGCCTTCCTTTGCAAATCCTCTCTGGTATAACGCATTGCCAAACATCACTGCCATATGGGAAAAGACCGCACCATTTTCTTTCTGCCCATAGGCGAAGCCAAACATCCTGCCTAAATCTTCTTTTACCTCACCAAAATCAGTATTCAGACAGTAACCACCAAGTTCTTCCTTGTACAGATATGCATCCGCTGCTTTTATAAGCTCTGCAATCTGCTCTTCCTCCGCGGTTCCCGACATTACCGCAAACACTTGGCTGGTCAGCATCATACGGATATGCCCTGCCTCATTTTGCTCCACTCTTCTGCCCGAATTGTCATAATAGCCATTAAAAAATCCCGGAGCATTGCAGCCACCAAGCCATTCTTCTTGTCTCAGTGTATCTTTAAGCCACTGTTCCATGCCATGCAGAACAGTAATCAGCCAGTCTGTCTGATATTCTTTCTTTATTCCGGAACAGTGATGCAGCACACTCTCGCAATAATCGGAAAGCAGTTTCTGTTTCGCTTCTATCTCCTTATAAAGCGGTTCATGGCCCATAAGCAGCGCTTCCAGTTCCATTGCAAGCCATATCTTCTCTGTTCCGCACCGTTTTGCTTCTTTCAGCAGTTCACAAAGCGTACCAAGGTTTCCGGCATAAGCGTAAGTAAATGCAACACTTTCGCCGCGCTCTGCTGCCATATCAAGCGCATCATTCCAGTCTGCACCACGCAGCCGTATTCTGTTGTGTTCCCCAACATCATAAAATGCCGTCAGGTTCTGAATCAAAATATGTTCCAACACCGTGCCGGAATATACTGCCCCATCTCTGCTCTTTTGTTTTGTGCCACAGGAATCTTCCCAAAGCACATCCTTTTTTGTTCCGCGCGCCGCCTGAGCGTCTTTAAAATAACCGGCTTCTTCCCACAAAAGCCCTATATCTCCGGTCTGCTGTATATAAAAGTTTGTCGTATGAAGAGGCCAGAAGCCATGATCCATCCAGACGCGCGTAATATTGTTGCGGTCTGCTACAAATTCTCCCGGATTCGCTCCAATAATTGTTGCATTGCTTCCATCCATCCGCACGCCGCCAAAGTTGGAAAGCAGCATTTCCCGCACGCCGCCCGGATTCATCAAAAGAAGAGAAAGACAGTCCTGCCATAAATCACGCCAGCCTCTTCCACCTTTTCCGTAGTCATGATGCGGCAAGAAAGAGCAGCCATAAATCCTGCGAAGCAACGGCTGAAATGCAACCCAGCAAAGATAGGAATCTTCTCTTTTATCTTTGGTATGGAAGCGCACATTGACCTGTTCTCTCCAATACTGTTTTGTCTTCTCAAAGGCAGCTTGCCAGTCTTCCCGGAAAAGGCTTTGTATTTCCTTTGTATTGTCTATTCCCATGCAGAGAAAAAA
>CAJTZB010000302.1 GCA_910583815.1 uncultured Lachnospiraceae bacterium | reverse complement strand
ATAATCCCAAAAGGCTACGACTTGCGACAACGGAACAAATATAAAGGAAATGACGCAAATATACAGCGCATAAACGGCATTGCTGCATTTTGCTGGAGGACAAATCGTGAATACTGACGCCATTTTTTCAGAAATCAGAAATAAATATTCTGATGAATACTATAGCACGGAAAATTCCATTCTTGTTCATGGTGATTCCTTGGAACTGTTAAAAAAGTTACCGGATCATAGTATTGCGCTGATTTTGACGGACCCGCCGTATCATTCAACCAAAAAACGCAATATAATTGGTGACACCAACTTTTCAAAGGATTCTGAATATATCGAATGGATGAGAAAATACGCAATAGAGTGGAAAAGAGTCCTGAAACATAACGGCAGCATTTTTTGCTTTTGCTCCTCAGCAATGTCGGCGCAGCTGCAGGTAATGTTCTCTGCGTATTTCAATGTATTATCCGATATTGTTTGGACGAAGCCGAATGCTCCCGGGTATGACGGCTGGAAGCAGAAAATGAAAAAAGAAGCTCTCCGTCAATGGTATTCTCATTCGGAACGCATTATTTTTCTTGAAAATGCCGTAGAGGGGAATCTATTTAAAAGCTATTTTGGTGGACAGCTTGCTGCCTGGAGAAAAAGCGTTAATATGTCCACAATCAAATTAGCCGAGCTAACTGGGGCATATGGAAAAGTCAACCATGGAGGATCCATTGCGAATTGGGAAGCTGGACGAAATATTCCGAGCAAGGCGCAATATGAAAAACTTAAAGCGGTGCTTTCGGAAGCAGGCGTCCCTGATCTTCCGGAGTATGAAGATGTCATCCGTCCGTTTAATGTAAACAAAGATATTGAATTTACGGATGTTTGGTCGTTTAAAAATGTACGACAGTATAAAGGCAAGCACCCAGCCGAGAAACCCTTGGATTTATTGGAACATGCTATAAAAGCAACTACATACGAAGGCGATATTGTCTTGGATTGCTTTGCCGGTTCTGGATCGACAGGCGTTGCCGCACTGCATTTAGGCAGGAAAGCTGTCCTGTTTGAAATTGATTTGGCATGGTGTAGCTATGGGAGAAATTGTCTGCGTCAACAACCCGCCGTCAAGCAAAGTTTAGTGGGGGCTTGAAACAAAAACAGGAGGAAAACATAATGGATTATTTTACGCTGGACAAAGAGCTGTCCAAAATTAACGAAGGCGATGGAACGCCAATGGAACGAAATTTGCAGGAGATACTGGTTTTGCTCAACTGGCTGGAACAAACCAGTGTGGCAGGGGTGAGTTCTTCAGTGTTAGAGTATCCCGTGCGGATGCTCGACAACCACTGCCAAATTCTGCTCCGCACCCTTGCTTTTGATCCCAGCGACACCCCTCACTTCTCTCTCTTCAAAAAAGGTGAGGATGAGAGACTGCGGGATATCCAAGGGATTGCGGAACTTTCAAAGAAGAATCCGGAGGCTGCCGTCCCCTATGCTATTATCGCCTATTGTGAGAGCATCAGCAAGCGGATAGCTGAAGACCTGCTCGCCTTTGCAACGGATTTCAAGGCCGGACACAACCTGCAGTTCCGGATTTCATTCTCCAGTTTTGCCGACAGCTTCAGCTCCACTGAGCGAGATTCTGAGCTAAGGAGAATCAATAGGCGCCTGTGGAAGATGGGCGATGAGGGTTTTGTCATAAAGGAGTCCGGAAGAAAGAAACGCGTCCTTGCAGACTGTGATAAGAACCGCCAGCTGCTTCGTGACTACTGCGGGAGGACGTTTGGACAGGAACCAGTCGAAATTCGTACACGCAAAGACACCATTTGGGACCTGCGAATGTCCGTCCAATATGACAAGTACAAGCTTGCCGTAAAAAAAGAAAAACCTGATACTGTCCCTTCAGGGACACTGACCGCCGATGGTGCTATTCTGCTGAAGAAGACTGTCTCCGAAGCAAGGAGCGCCCTTGCTTGTTACGATGCCATGAATCTGGCCGGAAGCGGAAATATCGTCCTCTCCTGCCTGCGGGGCAGCATCAAGAATATTGAGACTGTGACTGGCATTCATTGCGCTA
>CAJTZB010000301.1 GCA_910583815.1 uncultured Lachnospiraceae bacterium | reverse complement strand
CGTCTATCAGATATGTTGTTCTTACGACGCCCATTGACGTCTTTCCATACATTGTTTTCTCTTTCCATACGTCATACGCCTGAATCGCCTCCAGCTCCTTGTCTGAAAGCAGCGTAAATGGAAGCTGGAACTTTTCTTCAAACTTTTTATGAGATGCCGCGCTGTCCCTGCTGATTCCAAGGACAACCGCGCCCTGCTCCGTAAACTGCGGATAAAGCTCCGCAAATCCACATGCCTGCTTGGTACAGCCCGGAGTGTTGTCCTTTGGGTAAAAATACAGAATCACCTTTTTCCCTTTATACTCCTCTAAAGTGTGCACTTTGCCGTTTTGGTCCGGCAGAGAAAACGCCGGCGCTTTTGTTCCGATTTCTAACATCTGTACTTCCTCCGTTTTTCTTTTTCTTGATTCAGCAGCATTAGTATACAGAAATAAAATTCTTCCATGTATGCCGGATATTCAAACAGGACTTTTTTTATTTCACTAATTGTACCCTCATATACCCATCCGCCGTCAGCTACGAAATAGCACAATTCCGTAAAATTTCCATCTGGAATAATAGTGTCCAGCTTATCAATATAGCTTCTCCAGCCACCATCATTTTCTATAATGGGGTCCGTACTGTTCAAATTTTCCCGAAACCGTGTCCACATATAACGAATCTGAATGCTCGGATATGTTTGGTAATCACAAAAGGAATAGTATAATTTATGAAGCACCTTTTTGTATTCATTTTTAGCTGCTTCATGAAATTTTATCCTATCAATATGATATTCTTTTACTATATTTTCTATCTCATCACGCATTTCATAGCGTATTTTGTTCGCCTCGGTTTGAGTCATAGCCTTTTGTTTCCTCCCTATTGGAAACTATACTACAAACCATCTCTTTTTTCAATGAATAAAAAGAAGAGGCGCGGACATTGTCCACGCCTTGTCTTTTGAATGTTCTCTTCTATCCTTTGATAATGCGTACCCTGCGCACTTCAGCAATCTCAGAAAGCTTCTGTACCAATTCTGCATTGACTGCCGCCACATCAAGCACCGTATAGGAAAATTCACCACGGCTTTTGTTAATCAAGTTTTCGATATTGATGCCGTCTGCCGAAAAGACACTCGTAAACTGCGCCAGCATATTTGGCACATTTTTATGCAGGATGCCAACACGCGCCTGCGTCTGGCAGATACCGGCATCCACATTTGGGTAGTTTACGGAATTTGTGATATTCCCATTTTCCAAATAATCCATTAGCTGCTTTACTGCCATGACTGCACAGTTGTCTTCCGACTCTTCCGTCGAAGCCCCAAGATGCGGGATACAGATCGTCCCTTTCTTTCCTGCTGTCATCGGATTCGGGAAATCACTCACATAGCGAGCAACTTTGCCCTGTTCTAATGCTTCGACCATATCTGTTTCGTTTACCAACTGGTCTCTTGCAAAATTCAGCACAACAACGCCGTCTTTCATCTGCGAAATCGCAGCTTTATCAATCATGCCTCTTGTGCTGTCCATCAGCGGAACATGAACCGTAATATAGTCGCATTCTCTATAAATTTCTTCCTTTGTCTTAACGGCACGAACCGAACGAGAAAGCCTCCATGCATGTTCAATGGAAATATATGGGTCAAATCCATAGACCTCCATGCCAAGCGCAGCGGCAGCGTTGGCGACCTCAACTCCGATTGCGCCAAGTCCAATTACGCCAAGCCGCTTGCCCTTAATTTCACATCCGGCAAACGCTGATTTCGCCTTCTCTACCTGTTTTGCAAGGTCTGCAAGCTCTTTATTCTCAATTACCCAGCCGATGCCGCCAACAATGTCTCGGGATGCAAGAAGCATTCCTGCAAGCACAAGCTCCTTTACGCCGTTGGCATTTGCACCGGGAGTATTAAATACAACAATGCCTTCCTCTGCACAGCGTTCTAGCGGAATATTGTTGACTCCGGCCCCTGCCCTTGCAATCGCTTTGACAGAATCCGAAAACTCTGTCTCATGCATCGCAGCACTCCGAACCAGGACAGCGTCTGCCTCCTCCATGTTTCCCATCTCCTGATACTCATCTGTAAAGCAGCTCACACCTACTTTTGAAATCTTATT
>CAJTZB010000300.1 GCA_910583815.1 uncultured Lachnospiraceae bacterium | reverse complement strand
GAAGGATAAAGCGGGAATTGCAGAAGATGCAGTTTCAGCAGTGATTCCGCAGGCTTCTATTTATATTCCTCTTTCGGAATTGGTGGATTTGGAAAAGGAAATTGAGCGCCTTACCAAAGAGAAGAACCGTCTGGTTGGTGAAATAAAGCGTGCAGAGGGAATGCTTGCAAATCCTAATTTTACGGCAAAGGCTCCGGAAGCTAAAATTGCAGAAGAACGTGCGAAACTGGAAAATTATAAGAATATGATGGAACAGGTAGAGGAACGTCTGGCTGCACTGATAAAGTAGTGCTTTTTGCCGAACAAAAACGAAAAAAAACAACAGAAGCATGAAAAATTCCATGTTCTCTCTTGCTTTTTTGCCTTTTAGAAGGTATGATGAAATCAATATACGGATTTTGAGTATGCCGCAGGATTTTCCGAAATGAAAGTCCTGCGGCAGAGTATAGAGGAGAAACCGAAGATTTATGCTATGTGGTCTTTGAAAGGAGCAAAATAATAGCTATGTTAAATTTTGAGGAAGAAATTTCAAAGTTTCAGCCAAGCTTAGAAATTGATGAGGCTGAGGAAGCTATTTTTCATAATGACTTAACGGATTTTTCAGATATTATCGAAACAATCGTCAAATCCAAATCGGAAAGATAAGGAGCAAGGTTATCAATATGAATTGTCCAAGATGTGGCAGGCCGGTGGCAAAGCACAGGAAGCGCTGTGAGGTCTGCGGACAGGATATTAGTATGTTTGAGCGGCTGCATCGCTGCTCTAATGCCTTCTATAATAAAGGCTTGGAGAGGGCGAAGGTGCGGGATTTGTCCGGCGCCGTTATCATGCTGAAAAAAAGCCTGGAAATGAATAAAGAGAGTACAGATGCAAGAAACCTGCTTGGCCTTGTTTATTTTGAACTGGGAGAAGCGGTGGCAGCACTCAGTGAGTGGGTTATCAGCAAGCACTTTCAGCCGGAACATAACGATGCAGATTATTTTATGGAAAAAGTACAGTCAGATTCGGCAGCATTTGACAGCATGAATCAGACGATTAAAAAGTATAATCAGGCATTGATTAATGCAAAGCAGGGAAGCGACGATTTGGCTGTTCTGCAATTAAAGAAGGTTATCAGCATGAACCCGCGTTTTGTGCAGGCGCTTTTGCTGCTTGCCTTGCTTTATATTAAAAACTGTGACTATGAAAAGGCAAAGAGATGTCTTGCAAAGGTGCAAAAGGTAGATGTATCAAATATAATGGTACTTCGTTATCAAGAGGAAATCCGTTTACATACGCAGTCCTCAGAAGAGTCTTCTGGCGGAAAGTCTTTGGACGAGCTGCCGGTGAGCATGCCGATTGTGCCGGTCAGTTCTTATAAGGAGGACAAGCCTAATTTTGCAGCGTTTATAACGTTCTTTTTTGGTATCTTGATTGGTGTTGTCGTCATTTACTATATGGCAGTTCCCAATATACGCCGCGGCATTATGGAGCAATATAACCAGAAGGAGCGTGACTATAGTGCTACATTAAGTGCGAGTGAGGCAACGATAGATTCCTTGAGAAGCAATATTACTATTTTGGAAACAAAGATTGATGATTTGGAGAGGACACTGCGCAGAGAGGAAGGTTATGTACTGACGGACTATGAACCTTTGCTTTCTATGCTGTCCAAGTATCAGGAATATAGAAAGCAGGACGAGCCTTCCAGAGAGCAGGCCGCAGCTTTGGCAGAACAGGCCGGGCAGTTGGATATGAGCCAGATAACTTATGACCCTGCGCTGCAGCTATATCAGGAAATGCTGACAGACCTTGAAGTACGTGCTGCAGAGCCTTTTGCGGCTCAAGGCATGGAATTCTATACCGCAGGAGACTATGAGGCGGCGCTGGCTTCATTTGAACAGGCATACCGCTATCATAAGAACGATCCGGAAGTCATCTATCATTTGGCACGTATTTATCACCGTCTCGGAAGGACAGAAGAAGCGCGAAATATGTATGAGACCTTGATTGAAAAACATACATCCTCTGCACGTTATCAGGAGGCAGTGACTTATTTAGAACAGCTGAATGCAGCACCAACAACGCCGCCCGCGGAGTAAGTATGATACGGCTTACAAAAGAGAAAGACGAGAGTCCAAAAGAAAGAAGGGCTCTCGTTTT
>CAJTZB010000299.1 GCA_910583815.1 uncultured Lachnospiraceae bacterium | reverse complement strand
AATATCAGTCTCCGGAAAAGCAGATAGAAAAGTCCAGAGAGACAATGGAAATTTATGCGCCGATTGCACAGCGCCTTGGAATTTCAAAAATCAAAGTAGAGATGGACGATTTGTCCCTTAAATATCTGGAGCCGGATGTCTATGCAGATTTAAGCCGGAAAATCGCGCTTCGCAAGCAGGACAGGGAGGCTCTTGTAACCAGTATTATTGATGAGGTGGCAGAAAACATTGAGGAGGCTGGCATCCGGGCGCAGATTGACGGAAGGATCAAACACTTTTTCAGCATCTATAAAAAAATGAAGAATCAGGGCAAGACGCTTGACCAGATTTATGACCTGTTTGCAATCCGCATCATTGTAGATTCCATCAAAGACTGTTATGCAGTGCTTGGTATTATCCATGAACTGTATAAGCCGATTCCGGGACGCTTTAAAGACTATATAGCGATTCCGAAACAAAATATGTACCAGTCGCTTCACACAACCTTGATGGGTTCTAACGGAACACCGTTTGAAATCCAAATCAGGACATTTGAAATGCACCGCACGGCAGAATACGGAATCGCCGCTCATTGGAAATATAAGGAAGCGCAGAACGGTATTAAGTCGTCCGCAAATGAAGAGCAGAAACTGACCTGGCTGCGCCAGATTTTGGAATGGCAGAAGGAGATGTCTGACAGCAAGGAGTTCTTAAGCGGAATCAAAAATGAACTGAATCTGTTTTCAGAAAATGTATTCTGTTTTACGCCGACAGGAGAAGTCAAAAACCTGCCTGCCGGCTCTACGCCGGTGGATTTTGCATATGCAATCCACAGTGCAGTAGGAAATAAGATGGTCGGTGCGCGTGCCAATGGCAAACTGGTGCCGATAGATTATGTGATTCAGAACGGTGACCGTATCGACATTATTACTTCTCAAAACTCCAAAGGCCCAAGCCGTGACTGGCTGAATTTAGTCAGGAGCACGCAGGCAAAGAATAAAATCAACCAATGGTTTAAGTCACTGCTCAAAGAGGACAACGTGCAGCATGGCAAGGAACTGCTCAATGCTTACTGCAAGACAAAAGGCGTTACGGCGAGCGATTTGCTGAAACCGGAATTTATGGAAGTCTGCATGCGTAAGTATGGTTTCCGTGACTGGGACGCGATTCTTGCTGCCGTAGGGCATGGTGCTTTAAAAGAAGGGCAGATTATCAACCGCCTTCAGGAAGAGTACAATAAAAAGAAGAAAAAAGAACTGACAGATGAAAAAGTGCTGGAGACGATTGCAGAAGTACGAAAAAATGAACAGCCGCTTACCGTCAAGGCAAAAACAGGGATTATCGTACAGGGAATTGACGATGTGGCGGTGCATTTTTCCAAGTGCTGCTCACCTGTTCCGGGTGATGATATTATTGGCTATGTGACAAGAGGACGCGGGATTTCAATCCACCGTACCGACTGTGTTAATATTATCCATGCGACAGATGAGGACCGTATCCGGTTTATCCCGGCAGAGTGGAACCATTTAGAGGACAAGAGGGATGAGTTTTATTTTGCCGAAATCAACATATTTGCTAATAACCGAAGCGGAGTCCTGCTTGATATTACAAAAATCTTTACAGAAAACAAAGTGGATATTATTACGATTAATAGCCGTACAAGCAAGCAAGGGATTGCGACGATTACAATGGGTTTTCAGGTACATGGGGCAGACCAGCTGAATTACCTGATTACAAAAATACGGAGTGTGGAAAGCGTCATTGACGTGGAACGTACAACGGGCTAAAGCTGAAAAATCAAAGATTTTTCGGCCGGGAATTTGTGCAGCCGCATAAATTCCAAGGCAAACAAGTTCACTTTTGGATGCAAGACCGCCCTGTGGCGGCAGAAATGGGGATTAAAATGGAAATAAAGAGCCTGCTGCTTGGTGCAGCGAGAACAAATTGCTACATTGTATATCTGCCGGAAACGAAAAAAGCAGTTATCATTGACCCGGCGGATGATGCGGAGCGGATTCAAAGGGTTATTCAGGACCTGGAGGTTACGCCGGAGGCAATTTTGCTGACACATGGGCATTTTGACCATATGCTTGCAGCTGCGGATTTAAAGAAAAAATATCATATTCCGGTAGGCTGTCTGCTGGCGGAAAAGGAAGTTCTGGGG
>CAJTZB010000298.1 GCA_910583815.1 uncultured Lachnospiraceae bacterium | reverse complement strand
GTTTGTGGAGCGCCATTAACAAAAGAGTGTTGCCATCTTCATCAACAATATCTGTATCGGAACCTTTTTCTAAAAATACATCCGTCAGTGCAAAAGAGAGGTTCGCATCGTCCTGCTGCAGCATAAGCGAAAAAGGGGTTTGGCCGCTGGTATCTTTTGCATTAATGCCATCTGAGAGCAGGCGGGCAATCTGTTCGCGCTGGCCCAATGCATAGCGCTTTCCTTCATGGCCGTTCTGCAGCCCCTCGATGCGAGGAGATGCCAGGTAATGATAGGCGTTGCGGCCCAGTGCGTCACAGTGCGTCATATCGGCACCGTGCTCGATCAGAAGCTTTGCCATTGCAAAGTTGCCGCGGGAGCAGGCAATCAGAAGAGGAGTCAGCCCTTTGTTTTTTAAATCGCACATATCAACGTCGATGCCTAACGCTTCGTCGTTCAGAATGTGTTCTACAGCGCCATAAAGATTGTGCCATACAAGCAGATGGAACAGAGGCATGCCGCTGCTTCCGGCAGTTGCTGCCAGAGCGTCTTTGCCACAGGCTGCAACACATGCTTCTATGGCTTCGATTTCCTCTTGATTGAATATGCTGTAGCGGTACATTGAGTTTTCATGGTCGCCCTCCCACCAAGGAACGAATTTATAGCGGTTGCTTGTGATGTAATTTCCAAGTGTTGTAGTCAGTTCTTTTACGTCCATAGTGATATTCAGCCTTTCCTTTCTAAATTAGTTTTCTGCACCTGCGATCAGAAGTTTTTCTACAATGTCGTTGTAGCCCATTTCGGTAGCATAGTAAAGTGCTGTATGTTCTGCGACATCTGCATATGTAACGTCTGCGCCGTTTTCGATTAATGTATTTACAATATAATTGCTGCCGCGCCGTGCCGCAATAATAAGAGCAGTTTCGCCGTCCTCATTGCGCTCGTTGATTTTTGCGCCGTGCTCCAACAGCTTTTTGATTAGGCGCTCGTTGCAGTTTGCGGCTGCCACATGGAGAGGAGAAAGACCATCGTCTCCGCTGATATTTGTATCTGCCCCCGCTTCTAACAGAAGCTCTGCAATCAGAAGGTTATCTTTCATTGTAGCAACGTAGAGGGGTGTATGTTTGCTGTCATTGCGTGCATTGATGTCATTGCTGCCCTGTGCGAGCATTGCTTTTATAACTTCTCCTTGTTCGTTATAACAGGCTTGATGCAGGGGGGTGTTGCCGTATGCATCCGCATTTCCGGAATGCTCTTTTGACATAGACTCAATCAGCTGCACAAGGCCGAGCGCATTGGCATAGTCGAGTGCCGTATGGCTTTCGTTATCCATGACAGAGATGTCTGCGCCAAGTTCTATCAGGTATCTTGCAGCTTCGGCTTTTCTTGCCTCCACAGCATAAATAAGAGGTGTTTTTCCATGCTTATCGGTGGCATCGATGTCTGCACCTGCTTCCGTCAGAAGCTTTATGATTTCTTTATTTCCGGAAATCACTGCCATATGAAGCGGTGTAATGATTTCATTTGAAATCTGCGAAATGTCTGCATCTTTTTCTATAAGAAGCTTGACAATATCACGATAGCCTTTTCTGCAGGCATAGTGGATTGGTGCAAAGCCTTCTTCATCCACTGCATTGACATTGATTCCGTCTTTTTTTAAAAATGACAGAACAACGCCCTTCTGGCCATTTTGGCATGCTTTTAACAATAGCTTTTCCATTCTGATTCCTCCGTTTCGCTGCCGCTTTTTCGTGCGGTTCACTGCTACTTATTATATAACGGTTTGTCTGTGATGTCGAGAGACTTACGCACCATTTTTTCGGCAACTACGCTGTACTATGCAAATAATATTCGTTTATGGCATCGGAGAGGTTGATTGTACTTTGGGAATATGGTAAACTTGGTAAATAAGGAAACAACATAGCGGGATTCAAAACCAGCAGAACCCCGAACGGCATACAGGAAGGGTTACTGCGGAACTAAAACCAGCAGGCCCCCGGACAGCGCGCAGATGAATTTGCAGGAAGTACTGCAAATCCATCTGGAATAAGGCGTGCTGGAAGGGTTGCTGCGGAACTAAAATAGGAGGCTTTTGGATGGAACAGTACAAGCAGGAATTTATCGAATTTATGGTCGAGAGCAGCGCGCTGCAGTTTGGGGAATTTAC
>CAJTZB010000297.1 GCA_910583815.1 uncultured Lachnospiraceae bacterium | reverse complement strand
ACCTGCCTTCACAGCCTTTTTTCATAGGATTCTCCTGTTTAGGGGAGCTGGAAAAGATACTATCCCCATATACATACCGGCTGCACGTCCGCGAATTGGTACAATTGGAAAGAATCACATTCAGAGCAGTTTTATCTTTTGTATAAAGCTGCTCTCTTTGTCTGCTCTGAATCTGATACTTTCCTTAAAAATTGTACCAAGTCGCTACCGCGACGGCTAGCCCTAAGTACGTGAAACCACCACTTTTTTCAAAAAAAGTAGCAGTTTTTGAATATATGTTGTATTAATACTTTCCCAATCTGCCGGACTATAGAGTACTGACAGACTGGGATGAATTCTTTCTAGGGCGACCACGTGGGCGCTTTGGCTTCTGCTCATACTGATCTTTGGGCTTGGGTTTACGGCCACGTTTCTTGGGTGCTGGCTTTGGTATCGGTTTTGACAGACCCAAGGTCTCAAGTTCCTCAAATACAATCTGCAGTGTGTGAACCCAGTATCCATCATCTGTTGCCGGTTCTTCCGGGGCATCTGTTCTACGCCAGGCTGATGATAGGTCATCCATCAGTTCTCCATAGGACATATGGTCAAATAATCCTGCCGTCCGCGCCTTTCGTATGATACGGCAGGTGGCAACTGTAGACAGGAAGTTGACAAACTCACCGCCGATGACGGAATAATCATTCTGTACATCGGTATGATCCAGGCATTCATCGCTTTTATACCGATTAAATACCAGTTCCAGAAGCCAGCGGTCCTCATAACAAAAGTATGCCGTTTTCGCATCTAAGTCCTGGTCGGATTCAAGAACGATTACACCAAAAACAGCTTGTTTCTTTGCGTATTTCTCTGGGAGAAAGGTATTTTTCTTCTGAGCGTTCGCAAGATAGGCTGCTTCTTCAGCTGATGCTTTTTTCGTATCCTTGAATGCATATAGGTATCGGCCGCCCTTGATCTGTTTCTTCTTATAAACTATATGAGCGGCAATGCCAGTCAGTACTCCTTCGAAGGAAAGCATATCATTATCCGATATGCGGGCATCATTCCGTTTGATCGGCGTAAGGAAATGAAGATCCGGACGCTCCTGCAATTCTGCTTTGATTTTGCTTGGAGGGAATCCTTTGTCAGCAACAATGATCCCTTTGCGAATGTCATTATCACGGATAAACGCCGGATAGGAACTGGCATCAATACTGTTTCCCGGAAATACTTCGGCACAAACCGGTTCCATCCGCTCGATGTCATAAGCATATAGGACAGACACTTCACTGCAGCCTCTTACTCTTGCTTTATGGGAATATGCAGAAAGATCATTGACCTTGCTGTTATCCTGTTTCAGCGTGCCATCGATTGCCACATGATGGTCGGCGGCAGTCGATTGAATACGCAGCTGGTAGAACTGTTTGCGCCTGGAACCGTCCATCCCAATCCTTTGCAGAAGGTTTCCAATAGAATTCGGGGACATTGCTGCTCCGGGATAATCTTTGCAGACGAATGTCCTATGGTAATGTGTTGCCATCCGGTTTGCGGTAACAGCCGGCTTGATCACTTTAAGGGTCGCAATAGACATCATTGCATAAGCATCCGATGGATCGTACACAGCAAGGAGATCTGACACAAGGTCTTTCGTGACAGACTTAACAAGTGCGGAAGCGCCATAGGACAGCATATCCGGTTCTGCAGAAGTTCCTGCTTTCGACTCGTGGATTGGCACATATTTATGATCAATGATGTGACCGACCACCTTGCCGTTTCGCGGCTGGGGATTGCCACCGGGAACATATTTAGAAGAGGAACGTTGCCTGACAGCATAACGTTTGGGGCCATCCCGGCCGTTGTCATCCACTATGGTATTAACCGGTCTTGGAACTGCTCTGATATCAGCAGGTACGGGCATAAAAATCACTCCTTTATATAGTCCTATTATAACACATTAGGACTATACATAATAGAGTTTTATACACAATTTTACAAAAATCTAAATGGATTAACAGGTGTAGCACGGTTAAAAATGGCCATTTTTTAGGGATTATTGCTTTTAATTTCCAAGCATTAGGTCAAATCCACCGCCTTTAGGCGGTAGAGCTTTAGCGTCATTTTCTTTTCTGCAAGGTAGTGATATAATAAGCGTACTGTGCAAGGAGGAATGAA
>CAJTZB010000296.1 GCA_910583815.1 uncultured Lachnospiraceae bacterium | reverse complement strand
ATACTGCTTTTTCAAGGATGATTCACTTTTTTTGTTCAAAACTTGGAAACTGGTGCACATTTAGTCCCTTCAAAAAATTTTCTACCTGAGCGGTTGGGTTGCAAAGAAACAACGTAAGGGGTAAAATGTGAGGGAACAAGCAGCATGAGGAGGACAAGGCCATGCAAATACGACTAATGGCAGAAATCACAGATGACAGTGGAAAAAAGGTTGTAGCCCCAATAGAAATTGAGAGGGAAATACCGTCCATGGAGGAGTTTGGGGATCCATCGAAGTTCTATGAGACGTTTGACCGATATGAACGTCCGGTATTGGATGCTCGAGCAGAACTGATGGAAAAACTCACCAAGGAGTATCTGGAGCAGGCTGCTTTAAAAAAAGATGGGGACAGACAGAAAATGTGAATTGGAGGCAGAAGTAGGACGAATTTGCATTGAAAATGGTTCAAATATTGTTCCAGGACATCAGCCAAAGGAACGAATCTACAGCCTGTCTTTTACAGAATTGGCATTAAAAGCCGGGACAGAGCTGAGTTTTGGCGATGCAGTGGAGATGTTAAACCGGTTACTGCACCGAGAGGAAAACAAAGCCATCAAAGGCAGGACGTATCAAGATTTCTGCCATAGAAGCGGACAGAAATTGACAGATTATGTGGCAGAGAATACAAAAAAGATACTGGAACAGGCTCATTTCGACAACAAAACAGGTAAGCCATACGATGAAGCGGCATTGCCATCAATGCTGAAAGAAACCGGAGCAAACCTGCCGGCAGCGACAAACATTCAGCAAACGATCCAAACGTTCAACGCTTCTCGTCAAAGTGCAGATGAGCAAATCCAGACTGACGCCTTTGAAATGGAGATTCCGGAGGAAACCTGTTATGTTTCCATAGACGATATTGGAGTAAAGCATCAAAAGGAGCATCGGAAAGGGTCATCGCAAAAGCAAGGGGTATATGTGTGGAATACGGTTGCGGTTGTGCAATCGCAGCAGGATTTGTATACACTGACTGGTGCCGGTATGCCCCAGGTATTCCGCAGCACCTTGGCCTATCTGCTTGCTCATGGACTTCTGTGCCATAAAAATCTGGTCTTTTTTACAGACGGGGCGAACGATATTCGCTGTAATATTGCAGAAACGTTCAGTTTTCATCCTTATACGATCATTTTGGACTGGTATCACCTGAAGAAGCGGTGCCAGGAATGTCTGAGTATGTCCATAAGGGGCGGGAAAGAGAAGCGCAATCTCATTCTGCAAAAACTGCTTCGCATTCTTTGGGTCGGAAATGTTCCGCAAGCAGTGCAATACTTATCAACTTTAAACCCGGTTCAGCTGCGTCCCACCAATCGCATTGCCGAGTTATGCGGTTATTTTACAAAGCATCGTGACCATATTCCATGCTATGCCCTCAGACACCTGCTTGGTCTGTGTAACTCCAGCAATCGGGTTGAAAAGGCCAATGATCTTGTTGTTGCACAGCGCCAAAAGCATAATGGTATGAGTTGGTCTGTCTGTGGCAGTGCCGCTTTAGCCCAGATCAAAGCTCTTTTTATCAATCGTGAAGCTTTTCACTGGCTTCACTATCACTCTCTTCCAACTTTTTCCTCTGTTGCTGCTTAACCTTCTATTGCCTTGCCGTTGCAACTGCTTGAATGGAATATTTTGTGAATATATGGAACAGCCGTGGGATGAAGTATGGGCGGGGTTGCAACCGCTCAGGTAGAAAAAATTTGGACCCGGGGTTGACAAGTCCCGTTTATGGGACACCAGGGGGCGATAGAATGCAATCATACTGAAGAAAAGGGTGATTGCAATGACCACGGCAGAAATGAACACGAACATTTTAAGTTTAATGGAATATCAGAGGAAGCAGATTGCAGCGCAGCTGCAGGAGTATCTTCAATTAAATCACGAGCTTCAGGATACCACTCCGCAGGTATGCCCGCGCTGCGGGCAGCATGGAGCGTTTATTAAGAAAGGATTTTCCGGCAACAAGCAGAGGTACCAGTGCAAGTGCTGTGGAAAAGAATTCACTTATGACGCATTGCAGCTTACATACTGGTCGCATCAGTCATCCGATAAATGGGTAACTCTGATTGAGGACACGATATCTCTTGAGCCATTGAAAAAGGTCGGAGAAGATCTGTGTG
>CAJTZB010000295.1 GCA_910583815.1 uncultured Lachnospiraceae bacterium | reverse complement strand
TGCATTGCGTGCGTTGCCTATACGCTCTATCTGGAACGCAGGATAAAACGGCCGTTCCATAAACTAAAGGGATTTGCGGAACGGATTGCAGGCGGCAACCTTGACATTCCGTTGGAAATGGACAGGCAGAACCTGTTTGGTGCATTTACAGAGAGTTTTGATATTATGAGGGCAGAGCTGAAAGCGGCAAGAAAGGCAGAAGCAGAGGCAAACGCAAGCAAAAAAGAGCTGGTGGCAAAGCTTTCCCATGATATCAAGACTCCGGTTGCAAGCATCAAGGCAGTTTCAGAGCTTGGGGCAGCTCTGGCAGCAGACGAAAAAATCAAGGAGAATTACATTCAGATTATCCGGAAGGCAGACCAGATTACCGCACTTGTCACCAACCTTTTTACGGCAACGCTGGAGGAACTGGAACAGCTTTCTGTAACACCTGAGGATATGGAGAGCCCGGAACTAAGGAAGATGCTTGAAAATGCAGATTATTTCCATCGTGCTGCGCTTCCGGTAATTCCGGACTGTATGGTTTTTGCGGACCGCCTTCGGCTGCAGCAGGTATTTGACAATATTTTTGCCAACTCGTATAAATATGCAGATACACAGGTGCTGCTTTTGGCAGAGATAAGAGATGGCTGTCTGGCTGTCTGCATTGAAGATTTTGGGGGCGGCGTAAAAGAAGAGGAACTTCCGTTCATAAAAGAAAAATTCCGGCGTGGAAGCAATGCAGAGCATATTGAGGGAGCCGGTCTTGGGCTTTATATTTCGGATTACTTTATGAAAGAGATGAAAGGGGAACTTCTGGTCAAAAACGGAACGAGCGGGCTGAAAGTGACGGTGCTTATTTCACTTAGTGGCACGATTTAAGGAATCATTAAGAACTTGCTAAAGACAGTTAAGGGCTGAAACAATAAAATAAGACATACAAAAGAAAAGCATGCAGAAAGTTTTGACGTGCTTTGGTATGGAGGGCGGTATGAAAGAAGTATTGTTGAGGGCAGACAATTTAAGCAAATCCTTTTCGAACGGGGGGACTTTGCAGCATGTTCTGAAAAATATCGATCTGGAACTTTATAAGGGCGATTTTACGGTGATTATGGGCGCAAGCGGAGCAGGGAAATCCACGCTTTTATACGCCCTCTCCGGAATGGATACGCCTTCCCTTGGCAAAATCACATTTGGCGAAACAGTGATTTCCGAGTTGGGGCAGGATGCGCTTGCGGTATTCCGGCGCGAGCATTGCGGATTTGTCTTTCAGCAGATCTATCTGGTGGATGGGATGTCAGTGATGGATAACATTCTGGCAGCAGGGCTGTTGGTAAGCAAGGACAGGAAAGCGGTTTCTGCAAAGGCAAAAGAGCTGCTTGCGGCAGTAGGCATTTCAGAAGAAACATGGGGAAAATTCCCAACACAGATTTCCGGAGGAGAAGCGCAGCGGGTCGGGATTGTCCGTGCGCTGATTAACCGGCCGGAAATCCTGTTTGCAGATGAACCGACTGGTGCGCTCAATTCCAAAACAGGACTTGATGTACTGAATACACTGACAAAATTCCATGAACAAGGGCAAAGCATTGTGATGGTGACGCATGATATGCGTTCTGCCAGACGCGGAAACCGCATTTTGTATCTGAAAGACGGCGTTGTTTTAGGCGAATGCAGCCTTGGAAAATACCGGCATGGAGATGCCGGACGACATGAGAAGCTTGCCGCGTTTTTAAATGAGATGGGATGGTAAACGTGAAGGAGGTCTTTAAAGCTTCCTTGTTGGCTGAATTTTGAAAGGTATGGGTGATTAGATGAAAAAGTGCTTTCTTTTAGCACGGTCGAATCTGCGGAAGGCAAAGGGGGAGACGGTTTCCATTGTTGTCCTGATTCTGCTTGCAGCATGCATGCTTAATTTGTGGCTGATGCTGTCTCTTGATTATAAACAGAATTTTGAACGTTACCATGATAAGCTGAATGCAGAACATGTGACGCTCGTGGCAGATGAAGCAGGGGAGGGATTTCGTGATTTTCTGACACGGACCTTGGAAAATGATAAACGTACCGTAGATTTTTCGCTGGATGATTCCATGCATATGGTTGGCCTGTTTGACTACAACGGCGGAGAAGTAAATTCAGAACTGGTTATTTTAGAAAAGCAGAGCGCACTTTCACGCAGGGTAGGA
>CAJTZB010000294.1 GCA_910583815.1 uncultured Lachnospiraceae bacterium | reverse complement strand
CAGCCTCTGCAATTTACGTTGGAAATAAAAAGAAGGCATGCGAATATGTGGGATTCCATTCTGTGTCATACGAACTTCCGGAAGAAACTACACAGGAAGAGCTGCTGACTTTAGTCCGCAATTTAAACGAAAATAACGAAGTAGACGGAATTTTAGTGCAGCTTCCGTTGCCGAAGCATCTGAATGAAGAGGAGGTGCTGCTTGCAATTGCGCCGGAAAAGGACGTGGATGGTTTTCATCCGGTCAATGTCGGGAACCTTCTGATTGGCAGGGACGGTTTTGTTTCCTGTACGCCGGCAGGTATTGTGGAGCTTTTGCATCGTTCTGGTATTCCGATAGAGGGCAGGGAGTGCGTGATTGTCGGAAGGAGCAATATTGTCGGAAAGCCGATGGCAGCGCTTATGTTGAGAGAAAATGCAACTGTGACAATATGCCATTCTAAGACAAAAAATTTGAAAGAAGTCACAAAACGTGCAGATATTTTGATTGTGGCAGTCGGAAAACCGTGCCTGATTACTGCAGAGTATGTCAAACAGGGTGCCGTGGTTATTGATGTCGGCATCCATCGTCTGGAAGGAAAGAAGCTGTGCGGCGATGTCGATTTTGAAACGGTAAAGGAAACAGCAGAGGCAATTACTCCGGTGCCCGGAGGCGTTGGGCCAATGACAATTGCCATGCTGATGAAAAATTGCCTGCATTCGGCACAGCGCAGGTAATTCTAATTACCTGTGAAGTAAGCAGATATTGAAAGGAGTTTTCGGAAATCAATACATTTTCCGGAATAGAAAACAAAATGAATGTATTGTTTGTATCCTTGGGGTGCGACAAAAATCTGGTGGACAGTGAATTTATGCTTGGTATCCTGCGAGATCGCGGTTTCTCTTTGACAAATGAGGAAGCAGAGGCAGATGTAATGGTAATCAATACCTGCTGCTTTATTCATGATGCAAAGGAAGAGAGCATTCAGACGATTTTAGAGCTCGCAGAATACAAGAAACTTGGAAGGCTTAAGGTGCTGTTAGTCACCGGATGTCTGGCGCAACGGTATCGGCAGGAAATCTTAGAAGAGATTCCGGAAGTAGATGCCGTAGTCGGGACGACGGCAATTGATAAAATTGCCGATGCAATAGAAGAGGCGTTGGCAGGAAAGAGGACGGAGTGTTATGCGGATTTAGACGTTCTTCCGCTTCCTGAGGCGGCGCGGGTCAATACGACAGGAGGCTATGTTTCTTATATAAAAATTGCGGAAGGATGCAATAAGCACTGCACCTACTGCATTATTCCGTTGCTTCGTGGAAATTACCGCAGTGTTCCTATGGAACGCCTTATAAAAGAAGCGGAGTTTCTGGCAGAGGGAGGAACAAAAGAACTGATTCTCGTAGCACAGGAGACAACAGTATATGGCGTGGACTTATATGGAGAAAAAAAGCTGCCTGAGCTGCTCCGCAGGCTTTGTGCCATAGATGGCATTGAATGGATTCGGCTTTTGTACTGCTATCCGGAAGAAATTACGGATGAGCTGATTCAAGTAATCAAAGAGGAAGCAAAAATCTGCCATTATCTTGACCTGCCGATTCAGCATGCAGCGGATACTGTGCTAAAAAGGATGGGTCGGCGTACAAATCATAAAGAATTGGATGCGTTGCTCGCAAAACTTCGGAAAGAAATCCCTGACATCGCTCTCCGTACGTCTTTAATCACCGGTTTTCCACAGGAAACAGAGGAAGAACATGCAGAATTGTTTGATTTTGTAAGGGATGCGCGTTTTGAACGCCTTGGGGTATTTACATATTCCAAAGAAGAGAATACGCCAGCAGCAAAGATGAAAGGACAGATTGCAAAACGGCTGAAAGAGCAGCGAAAAAAGGAATTAATGACATTGCAGCAGGAAATTTCACGGCAACGTGGTGAAGAAAAAGTCGGAAGCATACTAAAAGTAATGATAGAAGGAAAATTGCCAGAAGAGAATATCTATATTGGGCGCTCTTATATGGATGCACCAAATATAGATGGCTATGTATTTGTGCATTCTGTAGATTCTTATTTGTCGGGGGAATTTGTAGATGTAAGAATCACGCAGGCAAAGGAATACGACTTAATTGGGGAAGCAATCTCAGAGTTGGATGAATAATTTGGGAAAAAGGAGAAAAACTATGAATCTACCAAACA
>CAJTZB010000293.1 GCA_910583815.1 uncultured Lachnospiraceae bacterium | reverse complement strand
CTTTCTATGTCGGCACTTATGGTAAACGAACTTGCTGGGGACTGTGATGTAAGGAAACTGTTTTGCTATGCGGCAGTCACTGTTGCCGGGACGTTTGCCGTATCCGTCCTCAAAAAAGCAGCCCAAAGCAAGTGCTATCTGAAAGATTATAAAATGTCGCAGCAGCATGAGGCATTTTTCTTCCACGCACAAAATGGCATGCAGTATGAACATCTGGAAAATCCGGACGTTGTGCTGATGCGGGAAAAAATCATGGCATCTTGGCAGACCAGCGGCGCAGGCCTTCCAAGAATCCAATGGGCAATTCAGGCAATCCCTGTCCATGTCTTAAACATTGTTTTCTCGGCATCCCTTACCGTTTCCATGTTTATGGTGCCTGCGAATGGAAAAATTACAGGAGGCTTTGCCTTTCTTGGTTCGCCTGCCTTTGCAGCTGCAATGATTGCCCTGATTGCCGTGAATACGGTTTTATCTGTAAAAATATCAGTAAAGTCAGCCGCCAAAACAGGGGAAGCCTTATCCGAGCTGGCTAGGCTCAATACCTTTCAT
Organism: uncultured Lachnospiraceae bacterium; assembly: GCA_910583815.1. Lineage (GTDB taxonomy): Bacteria > Bacillota > Clostridia > Lachnospirales > Lachnospiraceae > SIG299. The sequence continues at coordinate 1,644 of CAJTZB010000293.1, read as the reverse complement.
AATGTATATGGGCGCATATGGGGAGCAGATGTAGTTGTATTTGGCTTCCATCGTATCGTGATGGATGTGTACCATAAATACCTGCTTCGTCCGGAGTGGGTTGGAAAAATGGAAAAGATACAGGTTCGTTATGGTATTTTGTCCATCTTGCTGAATGCTGTTCTGGATATTGCGGTGTTTTTATTCGTTGCGGCAAAAGCTTTTGTTGGTGTATTTGGAATCGGAAATTTTCTTCTGTATCAGGGAACCATCCGTCGCTTTGTCAGTGCGGTTTCGGGGCTGGCATCAGAAGTCGGAAGGCTGCGGTACAATAATCGTTATCTGGAAGAAGTATATGATTTCCTTGATCTCCCAAACAATATGTACAAAGGAACCCTTGCTGTGGAAAAACGTGATGACAATGATTATGAGATTGAGTTCTGTGATGTCAGTTTTCGTTATCCGCGTACAGAAAACTGGGCACTCCGCCATGTCAGCTTAAAGTTCAGGATTGGAGACAGACTCGCAGTTGTTGGTGAAAATGGATCGGGCAAGACGACGTTTATCAAGCTTCTTTGCCGTCTCTATGATCCGACGGAAGGCAGGATTCTTCTCAATGGCATTGACATCACACGGTATCGGTATGATGAATATATGGAGCTCTTTTCGGTTGTCTTTCAGGACTTCACTCTGTTTTCTTTCTCGCTTGGTGAAAATGTAGCAGCCGACTGCACATACGATTCTGCAAAAGTACGTGACTGCCTGATGCGTGCGGGATTGGGCGAAAAGCTTGCAAGCCTTGGAAATGACCTACAGACGGAAAAGAAGGATGCGTTGGAATATGCTATTGGCAGAGAATATGACAGAAACGGCGTTGATTTTTCCGGCGGTGAGATGCAAAAGATTGCGTTTGCACGCGCACTGTGCAAGGACGCGCCGTTTGTCATACTTGACGAACCTACGGCTGCGCTTGATCCGGTTGCAGAAGCCGCGGTGTATGAGAATTTCAATGTGCTTGTAAAAGAAAAGACAGCGGTATTTATCAGCCACAGGCTGTCGTCCTGTCGTTTCTGCGACTGCATTGCCGTGTTTGATCATGGGCAGATTGTCCAGCACGGCTCGCATAAGGAGCTTGTCCTGGACGAAAGAGGAAAGTATCATGAACTTTGGCATGCACAGGCGCAATATTATACGCATAGTACATCGTGACGGACAGAGATTATTAATCAGAGTTTCCTTTGTACAGGCTGGTCTTTTGCTTGCCATTTGCAGGCAGTTTGTGCTATGATAAAGGCATGGCGCCAATGCGGATTGGCGCCGCCGCCTTCCATAAGCAGGCGGTAGGTTGGATGAAAGGCAAGGTTGTACATATGGATATTTTAAAGCAGCTGACAGAAGAACTGGGAGTGCGGCACGAGCAGGTAGAGGCTGCCGTAAAGCTGATTGATGAGGGGAATACGATTCCATTTATTGCAAGATACAGAAAGGAAGCTACAGGGGCGTTAAACGACGAGGTTCTGCGTAATCTGGATGAGCGCCTCACTTATTTGCGCAGTTTAGAGGAAAAGAAGGAGCAGGTGCTTCGCAGCATTGAGGAGCAGGGAAAGCTGACGGATGAATTAAAATCACAGATTGAAGCGGCAGCAACGATGGTTGTACTGGAGG
>CAJTZB010000292.1 GCA_910583815.1 uncultured Lachnospiraceae bacterium | reverse complement strand
CTGTCCAAAACTTCGCCAGTCATGGTGTTGATACGTCCTGAGCTTTCCTGAATTGTTTTTAAGATGCTTTTAATCGGGCGCACCACATACTTGGTGATCAGCTTCAGGTCTGCAAGCACCAGCAAAATACAGACAGCCGCTGCTGCTGCACCCACTACCAAAGACAGAACATACACAGCAGAAAGTTCTTCTCTTGCCACGGAAGTCTGTTTACTGATAGAATCATTGAGCGCATCAATATCCGCTTTCATCGCATCAGCATAAGAAGCCACATCCCCATTTGCAAGAGCATAAGCGTTTTGTGTCTTATGGCTTGCGCTCGCACAAATCAGATGAACCAGTGCATGTTTAAAGGAAACATAGTCTGACAGAAGCAGTTCATACTGCGCACGGTCCTCCTCCATCACATAGAGGTCATATTCTTTCAGCATTTCGTCAAGAAGTGCTTCTTCATCTTTGATCTGCCCCACGAGGGTAATCATCGTATTGTAATCCGTGGCAACAATGTGGCTCAATGCCATTTTATGTATATTCATAGAAGACTGACAGATTTCCGCTAGCCGGCTTTTACCATCCATATAATTATCAGCAATATTGGCAGCGCTTGCATTTACGTTCCGGATATTGATAACAGAAAGGACATTTGACAAAAGTGCCACAATGCCCAGAAGCGCAATTGGTATAATTAAGCGGTATTTTAAACTGATGGTTTTCATTATGACGGATACTCCTTTTACATCTGATATAAATGTACAGATGCTATGGCGCGACAATTCCTTCTACCATTGCATCAAGCTGTTCCTGAAGGTTCTCCTCTGACAGATTCCCCGCCAGCATTTTTTCAGTAAAAGCAGAGACAGGCTCCCAGAAATTTACTCCAATATGCTGCAGACAGGAAAACTCTGACTGCTGCAACAGTGCAGCAATTGCAGCAGACTTCCGGACTTCTTCTGAAGATGCCACGTTGATATTGGACGGTCCCTGTCCACGCAGCAAAAAACGAAGCTTCTGGTTCTCTTCGTTTGTAATCCATTCTGCCAGTTTTTCTGCCCATTCCCTATGTTCCGAATAGGCATTTACCCCTATCAGCTTATAACCGGAGAAAGAAGCCATCTGTACTTGCCTGCCTGCACAGGTATAAGAAGGCAGCTTTGCCGCTCCAAATGCGCCGTCCCATGCCTCTTCTACAGCAAGCGCATTCCACACGCCATTGACACCTGCAATAATCTTGCCGTTCTTTACACCTTCAAGAAATCCCGCGTCATCCGTGCTGATAAACCCGGGATGACTCGCTATTCTAAGCATAGCCTGCGCCACATCTATCCCCTTGATGTCTCCATCTGTATTGTTCCATGTACAGTAATTAGTAATTCCATCGTCATTCAGCCCAAGCGTAAGACCGGTATTGCCAAACAGCGAATACACATACCAGCCGGAAGACCATTCCATAGATACTTTTTTCCCATGCGCTGCAGCAATATCCAGCATTTTCTCAAAAGATGCAATATCCTCTTCCGAAAAATACTCCTTATTGTAATAGAGAAAATATCCGTTATCTGCGGTCAGAGGGCGGGCATATAAAGTATCTCCCACAGATGCCGCAAGGACAGATTCCGGCAGGTTCTGCTTTTTGACAGATTCTGCATGTTCAATTGGCTCCAGCGCACCGGCTGCCACTAATGTATTCAGCTGATCATCCGCAAATGCAAATACATCCGCACCGTTCTCCAAATCTCCCATCAAAGCATCGGCACATTTGCTCTCACTCTGCGGTTCATAGGTAATGAGAAAATCTGCCTGATCACGGTATTCCTCCTGAAAACTATCAATAATCCGGCGAAGCAGCTCCTCGTCCTCCTGCGCACCCCAAACAGTCAGATTGACCGTACCGGAATCCGGAATTTCTTCCCCATCTGACAACTCTGGGCTTTTTCTCTGGCATCCTGACAACAACATGGCCAGCAAAAGAACCATGAAACATATGTTGATTTTTCTTCTCATGTCTTCCTCCATAGACAACAATAATTTCATCAGCCATCATACCATTTTCTAATACTTTTTGCAATCCGATTTTCCCCACTGCAATTCCTCTATAACAGGTCGGTGTACAGGCGCTGTATTCCTCTTCAAATCCTAAATTTTGTAAGTTTTCTTTTCACTTTCTTTAGAATATTTCCATTCAATTTTCCTGCGATTATAGTCAG
>CAJTZB010000291.1 GCA_910583815.1 uncultured Lachnospiraceae bacterium | reverse complement strand
GGGCAGGTTTTTTACGGAGCCGTTCGGGGATAGGGATTTCTTCCGTTCCGTCTAAGGTGCGAACCGTCATAATCTCTTTGTTTGCCACTTCATATGACACGATTCGGACGGCGCTCTTGTCCGTAACGATTGTATCAGGGGTGACTAAGCTGGAAACCACCGCTTCACCAAGCCCCCATGCGGCGTTTATAATCATTTCGTTACGTCTGCCGTTCATGGGGTTGATTGTAAACATAACACCAGAAGCATCAGAAAACGCCAACTTTTGTACGACTACGGCAAGGGCCACAAGCTCCTGCCTGATATGATTCTTTATGCGGTAAGCAATCGCACGAGCTGTCCACAGGGATGCCCAGCATCGCTTTACAGCGTCAAGGACTTCGTTCTCACCTTGTATATTGAGGTACGTGTCCTGCTGGCCCGCAAAAGAAGCATCGGGTAAATCCTCCGCAGTCGCGGAGGATCGGACAGCCACCGAAACATTTCCTAATCCGGCATAAGCGGTTTTTATTGCCGCCGATACTTCCTGCGGCATTTTTCCATTATGAAAAAGTTGACCAATCTGCTTGGATATATCTTCAAGTTGGCTGGTACTGTTGGAATCTGTGCCCTCCAGCAATGCTTTGATGTAAGGCTGAATTTGGTTCGCTTCAACAAAAATCCGGTATGAAGCAGTCGTAACATGAAAACCGTCTGGCACAGGGATACCCGCTGTCAATAGCTTTGATAAAGACATACCTTTTCCGCCAACCATTTCAAGTGATGCCTGTTTATGCTCCAAAGACAGGATATAGGGGTTCATTTTTTTCACCTCCTTCATTCATAATTCCGTGTAGAAATATATTGATTGTTTCGTCCAGCATCTTTTCCTCACTGGCTGATGGCCGGGAAGTATAGACAATGGAGAGCATGGAGTTAATCAACAGGCGCACCACAAGGTCAGAATCTGTTTTGCGAAAAACACCTTTGGCCACTCCGCCTTCAATCACGGTCTTGATAGTATTGTGGTATTCGTAACGTATTGTTTTCAGACGCTTCCGATACTCTTCTTCCAAGTAGTCAGATTCGGCATGAAGCCACATTAGTACAGTCCTGTACTGATGTGGCACTTTAAGCTGATTGTGCATGATTTTTCTAAGGCATAGTTCCGGCAAAGGTTCATTGTCAATAATTCTGTGAACCTGCTCTATGATTTCCTCAAATTTTTTCTCCATTGCATATACAGCAATCTCGTCTTTTGTTTTGAAAAAATCGTATAGACTGGACTTTCCCATTTTCGCTAAGTCTGCAATTTCCCGCATAGATGTTTTTTGAAACCCATTTTCAGCAATAAGGCGCAACGCAATATCAACTATTTCGCTTCGACGTGCTGCCTGTTGTTCGGGTGTAAGTGTAATTCCTTTTGGCATCTGACAAAACCTCCCAGTAGCGACCGATGGTCGTTTATTACATTTTAATTATATAGCGACCAACGGTCGCTTGTCAAGATTGAAATTTCTTCCTGCATATACTGCTCAATAGAAAAGGGATGTTTCGGCCATGGCTCTAAACGGCAAGCGTTCCAAGTGTCTATACACTTGCGAATTTTCCACGTTCCGGCTCCCGCCGAAACCTGAAATTTCCCAGCCGGCAGCATCGTTGTCTTTTCCGGTCTGATACGATATTCTAAAGATAGAAAAAGAGACAAAGAACCCCAATGTCATTAAGACAATCGTTTTTATACAAAACAAAAAAGCCCACCTGCTACATACAAAACAAACAGGTGGACTTTTTCATGTTTTTAGGAATTTTAGTATCTTGCTTTAGACACAATTTTGGCTCTGACATATTACTTCCATGCAGTTTCACCTGTTCATTATATATCTTTGTAAAGGCCAAATATTGATTTATGACATCTCTTTCTTTGCACAAATTAGCTTCAACATCTTCCTAATGTATTCTTCACCTTGCCATAACGTAATCCATGATATATTTAACAGAATTACAAGTATCTTCAAAAGTAATATCTTTTGCATAATCAAAATTTTTCTGATACTTTTTCCAAAGGTTCTGCATCTGTGGATTATCCCTGATCTCCTTAATGATTTCCACATAATTTTGCATCACCTGGCTACTGCCCCTCTTTGCACTTGTCTGCTCCAATGCTCGTTTCAAAATATTTTTATCACATTCATTTCCACGCAAAGCAAAGATGGTATGTATATCATAAA
>CAJTZB010000290.1 GCA_910583815.1 uncultured Lachnospiraceae bacterium | reverse complement strand
ATGCAGCAGTCGTTGCGCGTGGTATGGGTACCTGCTGTGTATCCGGCTGCGGCGACATCAATATGGATGAAGCAAACAAGAAGTTCACACTGGCAGGAAAGACATTTGCAGAAGGTTCCGAGATTTCGATCGACGGTACTACCGGTAATATTTACGAAGGCATTATCCCTACAGTAGCAGCTACGATTGCTGGTGAGTTCGGCAGAATCATGGCATGGGCTGACAAGTTCCGCAAGCTGCAGGTACGTACCAATGCAGATACTCCGGCAGACGCAAAGAAGGCTCGTGAACTTGGCGCAGAAGGCATCGGCCTTTGCCGTACAGAGCATATGTTCTTTGAAGAGGACAGAATCGCAGCATTCCGTGAGATGATCTGCTCTGATACCGTAGAAGAGAGAGAAACAGCTCTTGAGAAGATTCTGCCATATCAGCAGGGTGATTTCGAAAAGCTGTATGAAGCTCTGGAAGGCAACCCGGTTACAATCCGTTTCTTAGACCCACCTCTGCATGAGTTTGTTCCTACTGAAGAAGCTGATATTGAGAAGCTTGCAAATGCTCAGGGCAAGTCCGTAGAGACCATCAAGAACATCATTGCTTCCCTGCATGAGTTCAACCCGATGATGGGCCACAGAGGCTGCCGTCTTGCAGTGACCTATCCGGAAATTGCAAAGATGCAGACAAAGGCAGTCATCCGTGCAGCTATCAATGTGAAGAAGAATCATCCAGACTGGAACCTTGTTCCTGAAATTATGATTCCTCTGATTGGCGAAATCAAGGAATTGAAGTATGTTAAGAATATGGTCGTAGCTACTGCTGATGCTGAAATTGCTGCAGCAGGCGCAGACTTAAAGTATGAAGTTGGTACCATGATTGAAATCCCAAGAGCAGCTCTGACTGCAGATGAGATTGCAAAGGAAGCTGAGTTCTTCTGCTTTGGTACAAACGACCTGACACAGATGACTTATGGCTTCTCCAGAGACGATGCAGGTAAGTTCTTAGGCGCTTACTATGATGCAAAGATTTTTGAGAACGATCCATTTGCAAAGCTTGACCAGATTGGTGTCGGCAAACTGATGGAAATGTCCATTAAGCTCGGCAAGACCACTCGCCCTGACCTCCATGTAGGTATCTGCGGTGAGCATGGCGGCGACCCATCCTCTGTTGAGTTCTGCCATAAGATTGGCCTGACCTATGTTTCCTGTTCGCCATTCCGCGTACCGATTGCAAGACTGGCAGCAGCACAGGCGGCAATCAACAATAAGTAATTAAGAGTAAATATAAAAATTTTAGGGACAGGAACAGCTTCCTGTCCCTATTTACATTAAGGTGGAGACAGTGGGGATGGAAAAGTTAAAAGTACTGATAAAAGCAATTTATGCCGGCTTTATGATTGGAGTAGGTGGTATTGTATATTTATCCGTAGAGAATAGAATGATCGGCTCGTTTTTGTTTTCGTTTGGGTTATTGACGATAGTCACACAAGGGTTTTTCTTATACACTGGGAAAATTGGATTTGTAAAGAGGTGGAGTGAACTTCTTAATATGGCGGTGATTGTGACAGGAAATTACATAGGGACATTGCTTGCCGCGTTGCTTGCCAGATGGTCGGAGCTTCCTGTCGGCAGCTTGGAACTGGTGAATAAGAAGCTTGACAACAATCTGTGGAATGTGTTCCTGCTGTCGGTATTCTGTGGCGTGATGATGTATCTTGCGATAGACAACTATAATAAATCAAAGCATCTTTTGTTTATTATAGCGCCGGTAATGATTTTCATATTGTCCGGTTTTGAACACTCAGTAGCGAATATGTTTTATTTTCATCTGGCAGGCGAATATAGCTTCCAGTCGTTTGCTTATCTTTTGGTGATGGTGGCAGGAAACGGAATCGGGGCAAGGGTTTTTGCGCTGAAGCCGTGGGAGGAGCAGGGAAAAACAGGAGCCAATGCTATAGGAAAGGATGAGGTAAAGTAATATGCTTAAGAAAATCTGCATTATCAGTTATAGTTCAAGAAAGAACGGAAATTGCGGAAGAGCTGCAGAATATATAGCACATGTTTTTGAAAAATCCTCTCGTCTGTATCAAATAAGAGAGGTCTGTTTTTCAGATATAAATTTCCATATATGTGGGCATTGTGATTACGAATGCTTCCATGATATGTGCAAGTATGATAGCGTCGGTGTACAGATGGCAACACGGTCGATGAAGGGCAGAATTT
>CAJTZB010000289.1 GCA_910583815.1 uncultured Lachnospiraceae bacterium | reverse complement strand
ATTTCCAACTAATATTTTAAGAAAAAAACAGAAAAATTTGCCAATCATAGCAATTTAATTGAATATGAAGACCAGATTTACCATATATTGGGGAAAAATGGAAAGGAAATAGAATAGGATTCATTCTATGCCAGTAAAACAGACAATAAAGAAAAGGATAGGTTTTATTATGGAAAAGAAAAAAGCTGAAAAATTACATAAAAAACACATTTTATGGATTCTGGCAACCGCTTTTATACTAAGCCTGCTGTTTCCTGTTGAAGGTAAAGCCCTTGTGGCAGCAGATGCAGAGACCGTTGCTGACACAGCCGGAGAAATCCGTTTTGCAAAAAGCACCTCCACTATAAAAGCTGGAAAAACCTATACCTTCAAAGTCTCACTCATCGGAACAGACAAGCCTGTCACTTTCGATAGCTCAAATAAAAAAGTTGCCAAAATTAACAGTCAGGGAAAAATGACTGCTATAAAAGCGGGTACTACAAGCATTACCGCCCGCGCCGGCAGTCTCGCCGTCTCCATTAAGGTAACTGTTACGCCAAAGAAAATTGTTGCATTAGACCCTGGGCATACTGGTGTTGTTGCCAGCGGTACAGAGCCAATCGGTCCCGGCTCTAAAACCATGAAAGCAAAAGATGCAGCTGGAACCAGTGGCGTTGTTACCAAAATTCCAGAATACAAGCTTACCCTGTCGCTTGCAAAGAAGATGAAAAAACTCTTAGAGGCACGTGGTTATAAGGTCGTCATGACAAGAACCAACAGCAAAAAAGCTCTTAGCTGTATATCTCGTGCAAAAATAGCCACCAAGGCAAAAGCCGACATTTATGTCCGCATCCACGCCGACGGTATTGATAACCAGTCCGTTTCCGGGGCTTCTGCCCTATATCCCACAAAGTCAAATCCCTATGTGGGAAAGCTGAGCAAAAAGAGCAAAAAGCTTTCAGCATGTATCTTAAATGCCATGTGTAAAAAAACAAAAGCAAAAAACCGCGGACTCAGTCCAAGAGACGATTTAAGCGGCTCCAATTGGGCTAAAATGCCAGTAACCCTGATTGAAGTTGGATTTATGACCAATCCGGCAGAAGACCGGAAAATGGCCACTGATAAATATCGGAACAAGCTGGCACAGGGGATGGTGGAAGGAATTGACGATTATTTCGGCTATTAAACTCTCTCCTACCGCCATTGTGGCAATTGTCATAAAGCTACCTGTTTTCACAACCCCAAAAAACAGCTCGAACATTGACAGCAAAATATACTTGTAACAGAAAACGGCACAATCCAGGAACAAACAATACAGAAATCTTAAGCCCTTAACAAGAAAAGTGCCAGTTAGAAAAAGGAGCATATAACCAATGAGTAAAATTAGAAAAATTGCAGTCTTGACCAGCGGAGGTGATGCACCGGGCATGAATTCTGCTGTCCGTGCAATCGTATTTAGTGCAATACATTTCGGAATCGAGGTAGTGGGCATCCTAAGAGGATACGACGGTCTCATCGATTGGGAAACCATCCCTTTGGGAGTAGATGAAGTAAGAAATATTAACAATCAGGGTGGAACGATTCTCTTTACCAGCAGAAGTGAACGCTTTTTACAGCCGGAATACCGGACACAGGCAGCCCGCAATTTACGAGAACATCAAGTTGACGCTGTCGTAGCAGTCGGTGGTGACGGAACATTACGAGGTGCCATTGCCTTCCAAAACGAGGGAATCAATATGATATGTATACCAGGAACCATTGACCGTGATGTAGCATGTACAGAATATACGCTTGGCTTTGATACGGCGGCAAACACTGCAACGGAAGCAATTGACCGGATCAGGGATTCTTCCGTTTCCCATGGTCGGTGCAGTGTGGTAGAAGTGATGGGGAGAAAACGGGGATATATCGCCCTATGGGCTGGTATGGCGACCTCTGCGGATGCCATTGTTCTTCCTGAAAAATGGGACGGAAATTTTGACAACATAACGGATGCCATTAAAAGGCGTCATGCTGATGGCAGAAACAGCTATCTGGTAGTCGTTGCTGAAGGTGTAATCGATGCCCCTGAGCTTGCAGAAATCATTCAGAAAAAAACCGGAATCGAGTCCAGAGTGTCCGTCCTTGGATATATCCAAAGAGGCGGTCAGCCAACCGCAAAAGACCGGATGTACGCTTCCCTGATGGGGGCTTATGCCGTAGAGATTTTGCAGCATGACAAGAAAAACCGTATTGTAG
>CAJTZB010000288.1 GCA_910583815.1 uncultured Lachnospiraceae bacterium | reverse complement strand
TAATTGATTTCACCTTCCGGATAAACTTTTAAGTAAGGCAGCGCTTCTTCTAAAATTGCAGCCGCCATCTCAGAAGCCGTAGCGGACTTTCTCATCAGTTCTTCATCATGTGCTTCGTCTACAACAACATAAATTACAATCTGTGTGTCCTCTGACTCCACAAATCCGAGCAAAGAAACCAGATTTTTCCTTTCTGTAAGCGGCCGTTTCTGAGCCGTTCCAGTTTTTCCTCCAATCAGATATCCTTTTACCTGTGCCTTGGTCGCAGTACCGGACTGTACCGTCATATACATTGCTTCTTTTATGAATTCGCTTGTTTCTGCAGAAACAGTCTGGCATATGGCAACAGGTTCTACCTGACGTACTGTAGCTCCTTTTGCATTTTTCACAGCCTTTACAACATGTGGCTCATAATAAGTGCCCCCATTAACCAGAGAACAGAAAGCAGAAGCTATCTGCACCATATTTACGGTAAGTGACTGCCCGAAGCTGCTTGTTGCAAGTTCTGTCGCATTTAAACCAGACTCCGGAATCAATTCCCCTTTTGTCTCTCCCGGCAAGTCAATGCCTGTCCTTGTCCCAAATAAAAAATGCTTCTGGTAATCATAAAACATGGTACGGCCTTCGAGGGCTGCAATCTGCATCATCGCATCATTGCAGGAATACATCAGCGACTGGGCAAGGCTGATTTTCCCATGTCCGTTGTTGTTGCTGCATCGTATTCTTACATTGCCCGGAAACAGTTCAAAACCATCACAAAGATACTCTGAGTCCGTTGATATTAAATTTTCTTCCAGTGCTCCTGCCACAGTAAATGGCTTAAATGTGGAACCTGGTTCATATGCATCACTGATGCAGAAATTTCTCCACAGTTTGTACAGATTGTTGACCGTTTCTTGGTCCGACATCGCCGTAATCTGTTCTTCCGTATACCATCCGCTCAAATCCCTTGGGCTGTTCAGGTCATAGCTGTAATTTGACTGCATTGCAAGGATTTCTCCGCTTCCTGCATCCATTATCACAACTCCGACATTTTCTGCTCCGACATCATTCAAAAAACGTTCTACATACTTCTGCACAACCCTTTGTACATTTAAATCAATTGTAGAAACGATGGTTTTCCCATCTTCTGCTTCTTTTGTTGTCCTTTGTATGTTCAGCTGAGAATCATAATACCCATAAGTTCTTCCGTTTGTTCCGATCAGATCATCATTATACTGCTGCTCGATACCATAAGTACCAACATCCCCTGATACGGTAAAGCCGATAATATGTGAAGCAAGCGTGCCAAACGGATATGTCCTTTTATATTCTTCTTCAAACCAAACCCCTTTGATTTTACTGCTCTCACCGTTTTTCTTTCCTTTTTCCTGTGCTTTTAATCCCTCTATATACTCTGAAAAACTCTGTTTTTCTGTATAAGAAAGCTGCTTTTTTAAAACGACATAGGAGCTGTTTGGCTTTTCAGCAAGTATTGTTCTTAAATCTGCCTCTTCCAGCCCATATACTGTCACAAGTGCCTTAATCGTCGGCTCCACATTTTCTTCTTTGGAAAGCAGCACTTTAGGGTCCAGAATCAAATGGTATATCAGCTCGCTTGTTGCAAGCACCTGCCCATTCCTGTCCGTAATTTCCCCACGCTTATATGGAATGACCGAAGAGACATAGCTTTGCTGTGCAAGCGCGTTTTTTTCATATTTATCTATGTTTCCCAGATAAACCAAACGCGCAATCATTAAAAGCAGTGCAGCAAAAACGACGCAGAAAACAAACAGGAGCCTTGCCTGCATTCGCTGCGTCAGTTTTTTTATCTTCCGTTTTTTCCGTGGATGCCGTTCCTCCATATGCTGTCTCCTTTAGCTATTCGGGAATATCCTGATATTGCCGGAAATAACCGGAATCGTTATCATCATAGTAAATCACTCTGTTCTGATTTGGATATACCATGCCGAGCGTCCCTACCGCAATCCGGTAAATATATTCTAAATCGCACTCTGCTGTCGTCAGAAGAGCCTCCAAGGCGTCATTTTCCTTGCCGATTTCCGTAATCTGATTGCTCAGGGAAGAGATTGCCTTGTTGAGCTGTACGATGTCTGCCTGTACCTGCAGATATTCAATGCAGACATACAGCGTTACTGCAATTGCGCTTACTAATAGCAACATGGAAATAAAATCAATTCCATGCCCTACTTTCATCTTCCGTCTGCGCTTTTGTTCCGGCTCTTCT
>CAJTZB010000287.1 GCA_910583815.1 uncultured Lachnospiraceae bacterium | reverse complement strand
GTATGTAGCAGGGCAGATGGACGTGAACAAGACCACCGTCCAGCGGTATGAAAACGGGAGCATTGACAACACAAAAAAACTCATTGTCGAAGGATTGGCAGATGCACTCCATGTATCTGCGGCATGGCTCCGGGGCGAAACAGAGGATATGGGGGCAGATATGTCGGACAGCAGGGATTTTAAGATTGAATCCGCCATGAGCCGGATTATGGGCGATTTCCCGCTTGACATGACAGAAGAAGAAAGCGATTTCTCAAAGGATTTGCTGCTTTTGTTCCTTTATGAGTACCGTATGTTTAACCAGTCCCTTACCCATGCGAGCAAAGAGTATGGTAAGAGCGGGGATTTCAACGAGGCAATGTCAAAGGTCATGGGCTTTGAATCCGAGCAGGAGTTTAACAACGTCATGTTTCTGCGGGAGGTTATGCGTTTTATCAACAGCACGAGTGAAATCAGCGACATTGTGAGAGTGTATGTCAAACAGCCGGAACTTGCGAGGACAAGGCTGAAAAATCTTCTGAGTGAACATTCCTTGTGACAGGGCAGCCGGAGTTTTGATATGCCTACACGCATATGCTCATAAATGAGCAATCGCGGGCAGTCGCCAAATGCAAGCAAGCTTGGATTTGGCTCGTTGCTTTCGCAAAAACAAGCATATCTTTTCAGTTCCGATTGCCAGTTAGGAAAGGAGATTTTTATTATGGCAAAAGGTTCTGTAAGAAAAAAAGGAAAGAAATGGTACTATCGCTTTTATGTAGAGAATGAAAGTGGAAATCTGGTGCAGAAAGAGTACGCAGGTACAGAGAGCAAGAGCGAAACGGAGAAACTTCTTCGCAAGGCAATGGAGGATTACGAGGAAAAGAAGTTTGTGGCAAAGACGGAGAATATCACGCTGGGCGGTCTGCTGGACGTATGGGCAGATGAAGAACTGAAAACGGGAACACTGAGTAACGGAACTGTTGAAAATTATCTTCTGACTATTAGCAGAATCAAACAGCACCCTATCAGTGACCGTAAACTGAAATCGGTCACATCGGAGCATTTACAGCAGTTTTTAGATCTGCTCACATTTGGAGGCACTGCTGGGGGATTTACCTCAAAAGGGTATAGCAAAGATTATATCCATTCTTTTTCGGCTGTATTACAGCAGTCTTTCCGGTTTGCAGTATTCCCAAAGAAGTATATTACTTTTAATCCAATGCAGTATGTAGTGTTAAGGAAGAAGTCTGAAAATGCCGACTTATTCACAGATGGAGAAAGCGAAGATGCCGGAACCACACCATTAACATTTCAGCAATATCAGGAGTTGATGGCTTATCTGGAAAAAAAGAATAAGCCTGCCATCCTGCCAATGCAGATAGCTTATTTCACAGGTCTGAGGCTTGGCGAGGTATGTGGGCTGGCATGGCAGGACATCAATCTTGATGAGCAGTATCTTACGGTACGGAGGAGTGTCCGTTACAACGGTGCAAGGCACAAGACGGAGATTGGCCCGACAAAGCGGAAGAAGGTGCGGACCGTTGACTTTGGCGATACACTCACTAAAATTTTGAGGAAAGCCAAAAAGGAGCAGCACCGACAGCGTTTACAGTGCGGACAGCTTTACCATCTAAACTATTACAAGGAAGTGACAGAAAAGAGCAGAGTATATTATGAACTGTACCATCTGGACGGTACAGCAGAGATACCCGAAGATTACACAGAGATTTCCCTTGTATGTTTAAGACCAGACGGGGCATACGAATCCCCAAGCACAATAGGGATTGTTTGTCGGACGATAAAAGACCGCCTGCCGGGATTTGAAAATTTCCACTTCCATACGCTTAGGCATACCTATACTTCCAACCTGCTTGCTAATGGGGCACAGCCGAAAGATGTGCAGGAACTGTTAGGACATTCTGATATTAGTATTACCATGAATGTATATGCCCATGCCGACAGGGAGGCAAAGCGTAATTCCGCTAAACTTCTTGATAAGGTAGTGGGTAGTGATTAACAATCCGCAAAAGAGTTTTCCCTTGTAAATACCCAGCAAGGGCAAAAACAAGGGAAAATGATACATAACGTAAGGTTCTAGGTACTACAAAGCCTTAAAAATAGGGAAAGTTTGAGCAATTCACTTTCAAATCCCGATTTCCGCTTCCTACATCTTCCCGACAAACTTGAATATCACTCTTTGTCCCGCCATTCACGCTCATCTCTTAATCATATTCTGCGCAGATAAATTTGAAATCCTCAGTCTTGCATAATACTGTCAAAGCGTATTTCTCGATAT
>CAJTZB010000286.1 GCA_910583815.1 uncultured Lachnospiraceae bacterium | reverse complement strand
ATATTCTTATAGCCATTAAAATCAACGCCGGTCTTTCCTCCGATGCTGGAATCCACCATAGACAGCAATGTAGTTGGCACCTGAACAAAACGAATGCCTCTAACATAGGTTGCAGCCGCAAAGCCAGCCATGTCACCCACAACACCGCCGCCAAGTGCGAGCAAAAGGTCAGAACGGTCAAATTCATGTTGTATCAGGAAAGTATATAAATTTTCTATTACAGCAAGCGTTTTGCTTGCCTCTCCTGCAGGAAATGTAAAGCAGAATACCTGCTCACAGCCGCAATCCTTAAGGTTTTGCTCTATAGCTCTTCCATATAAGGCATCTACATTGGAATCGGTCACAATACAGATACGCCTTTTGTCCATCGAAAGCTCTGCAAGCGCTTCGTACAGCCCATGTAAATCATGCTGTACCAGAATATTGTAGCATGGGGTATTTTGATAAAATATAGTCATTGACTGATTCATTGATTTTACCTTTCTTCTGAAGCAACATCTACGAAACTAAAATCCAGTTTCGGAAGTTCCTCCTCTTCCTGCTTATGTCTTTGGCTTTCTGCCTCGGATATCTTACGCTCAGGAAATGTCGGCTGTGGTAAAAATGCCATATTAATTTGGAAACTCTCGCTTTCTAACAGCTGAATCTGAGCCGCTGCTAAACTCTTAAACTGTGCCTTATATGTCTCATACTGCTGCAGAAGCTGCACCGTCTGCTGATGCAGGCGCTCTAACTCTCTCTTTGCATCACTTACTATCAGCTGTGACTTTGTAACTGCCTCATCTTCGATTTGGCGAGCTGTTTTTTGTGCAGCTGCCTTTGTTTCGTCTGCCGTCTTTTCTGCCAAAATCAGCGCCTTCTGCATTGTTTTCTCAATTGTCTTATAGTACTGAAGGCCTTCATTCAATACGTTTACTTTATCCGTAAGCTCCATCTTTTCACGGTACAACTCCTCATAGCTGTCAGAAATTTCCTTCATGAAGCCATCTACATCTTTTTTATCATAGCCAAGTCCGCCGGACTTAAACATTCTGTTTTGTATCTCTACTGGTGTCAGCATAGTAGGTTCCTCCTATTTTTAGTTCCTCCAACATCCCCTCTTACGCATAAAACATCCCAGAACAGTTTCTGAACACAAAAATATAAAGCATCGTATGGTCAGAAATTGTACTATGCGTGATTTAGGATGCTGTTGTTTTATGATGTATATTTTTGAATCACTACCACAGTGCGTCCTTTTTTCGTTGTATTTTTGACCTCGTCTAAATAAAATCTGCCTTTACCCCGAACGGAAACTACGTCTCCTGCTTTTAGTTCTGTTCCTGCTTTTGTTACAGCTTTTCCATTTATAAATACTCTGCCGGCGTCAATAGCCTCTGCCAGCTTGCTGCGGGAAGTCTGAAATGCCGTGGCAATCAGCGCATCCAGCCGCAAAGAAGGCACCGTACCTATAATCTGCTGCAAGGACGGTGCCAATATACCCATATCAGGTGCTGCTGCCTCACAATGAATCTGCGTATGCCTTACCTGTGTCCACTCTTTGCATAAAAACTCTGCAATGCCGTCTGTGCAGAATACAAATGCATCTGTGTTTCGGACATAAATATCACCAATTTTGCTGCGGTTGATACCAAGAGAAAGAAGGGAACCAAGGTAATCTCTGTGGGACAGCGACTCGTTGTATTTGGATGAAGGAAGCGAGGCTTTCATACAGGAAATCGGATATTCTGCCATAACCTCTTTTGTAAGAGGCAATTCTTTTAGACCGGTTACGGTGACTGTTCCGTCAAAGCGGATACAATAACGCTCTGCTTGCGGCACGCCGCCAAAACAGGTGTAACCAATTGCCGGTAACTCCTTTTTTACTTCATGGAACAGATTCTGTTCTGCCAGCCCAAGAAAATCGGATGTAACAGCAATTCCATGCTCGTATGCCAGTTCTGCCGACTCTGTCAGCCGCCTTTTAAAGAGAAGCTCCTCCTTTTCACTTTTCATCTGCTTGTACCTTTCCATCAAAAATTGCCAGCTTAGCTTCTGGATAGATTTGGGACTTCAAAGCCTGTCTGCTGAATCATGTCCATATAATCACCACTGATATCTACTCTCTCCGGAGAAATGCAGAACACATAGCCAGAAATCTGATGAATCTTTGCATTGAGTGCATAGATAGAGCCAGAAATAAAATCCATTATTCTTTGTGCCAAAGCAAGATCCAGCCCTTCCAGATTCAATATAATTGCACGCTCATTTTTCAGCATATCGCATACATCCTGAGAATCTTCAAAGCGA
>CAJTZB010000285.1 GCA_910583815.1 uncultured Lachnospiraceae bacterium | reverse complement strand
CAGGGACATACATTGTAACGGCATAAGAAGTGTCATTTTCCATCACAAATTTCTTGCCATTAATTTCTCCCCCATTGTAATAATGGGTCATATCGCGCGTCAGTGTAAAATCACTGACCTTAACAGAAAATCCTGATGTTTCAAAACACATTGCCGAAAAAGCCGAAACAAAAATCATCACAAAAGCAATGCACATCACAAGAAACGGTTTTGTCTTATAGAAAAGCTGGTTCCCTACGGTTTTTCCTTTCTTTGCTTTTGTATTCTGCCCTGCTGCCACAGAATTTTCAGGTTCTGCCGCTTCTATCTTTTCTCTGGCAGACGTAAGTACAAAACCACTGTAAAGGCTTACAATCCCAAGCAGGAAAAACAGCCAGTACCAAGAATTAGAAAGTGCGAAAAAGCACGCTGCTGTTACCATACATAACCCTGTAATTACATAAAGACATATAGAAATTGCTTTCATTCGTTTTCTCTTTAAGTACATCGATACCTTCTCCTTTCAAAATCAGGCAAAAACAACACATCTTAGTTTGCAGGCAGAAATACGGCTTTTACTTCCTCTGTCTGCAGCCAGTCAAAAATGGTTTTCCCAATTGGACTGCCTGATAAAAGTGCAATATTCCTGCTCTCAGGACCGAATTGATAATCTGCTTTTTCCACTGTTTCAATTCCGCCTGTGCTTGTAATATTTTTCCCCATTCCCATAAGTATATCGTAATCGCCTGCCGTATTTACCAGTTCGCCAACGGCTGCAACCCCTAAATCTCCTGAAATCTCACGGATTTCCACTTCCGGATTCAAGTTAAGTTCTGCAAGATATGCGGCAAGCATAGTTTCAAAACCTGCCATCATCTCCTGCGTAATTCCTGTTGTACTTGTTTTTGCATACCAGCCAATCACCAGCTTTTTCGCTTCGGCCACATTTTCCGGTGCCTTTGTCGCTTCCGGCTCTTTAGAAACCTCCGGATTTGTCGGAGTTTCTTCTCCCTCAGCCTCTTCTGCACCATACTCATCCTGTATCCAGTCAAATACCAGTTTGGACAGTTCCGTATCCGTAAGCCTTGTAGCATAACGGTCTTTTTCACTGATTCTGATTTTTCCTACAATGTCAATATAATCTTTTCCCTGTTCCCAGGAAGCCTGTGTATTGAGGTTGGAGGCAGTGGACCAGCCAACCATAATATCAACATCGCCGTCCTTTTTAATTGCAGAACAGCTGTCACCGACCTGCCCCATATAGCCACGGATTACAATATCCATGCTCTCCGGCGTATAATTTGCAGATTTCAGATACGCATACAGCCTTGTCTCAAAATCCTGCATCTGCTCCTCGGTGATTTTGGAATTATTGTTATTGTACCATGCAATAACCAAATCCCTGCGAGGAACCGGAACAAAAACTGCATGGAGCGTAACGCTTGTTTCATTTCCTACAACATAATCTTTAATGTCATCATAACGGACCAAAGCCTTGTTTGCTATTACCGGCACGCTGTCTGCCTCTTCTTCTGACCAGCTCTCCAAAAGCGTCCATCCCTTGAATGTCTTTCCGCTAGGCGCCTCTGGCTCAGGCACTACTGCATTGTTGAAAATATTTACGGTATAGCAGTCATAATATTCACCATCCACATTAAGAACTGCCTGCAAATCCTTCTCCAGCGCTTTCGCCGCGGAACAGCCCATAAGCCCCACCAAACACATTACCGTCACAACAAAAGCTGCAATTAAATGTTTTTTCATCTCTATAGTTATGCTCCTTTCTTTCGTAAAACCCCATCCCATCTTTTTAGGGAAACACTTTCCAAAGCGTCTCCTTAAGATCCAAATACCGTATCATAAGCCACATTCTTTAAAATTTCCGCAACAGATTCCTCCAGTTCGCCGTTATACGCTGCTTCCCTTGGGTCTATGCCAAGCAGCGTGGCAGCGTGGATACAGGCAGATAAATAAGAGCCGGCATAGGATGGATGCTGCTCGTCCTCAGCAAATAAAAGAATGTCCTTATCATTCTCATAAACCGTTCCAAATGCCGTTCCGACATAGCAAACCTTGGCACCGATCTCCTCTGCAGCATTGTCATAAGCAGTACGGAGCTGCTCGCTCATTTCAGAAACATCCTTTGTCTGTTTTGGATACCCCCAGGTTGCATAAAGGTATACCTTACAATCTTTCTGCGTTCTGTCTGCTTTTTCTTTTAAAGCTGCAGCTCCCTCTAAAAACAGTTCATAATTTGCAAACGGCCTGGTACTCTGCTCCTGCAAAACAATAATGTCATAATCACTGCATGCCGTAAGTG
>CAJTZB010000284.1 GCA_910583815.1 uncultured Lachnospiraceae bacterium | reverse complement strand
GAAACTGCGCTTCATCCACGATAATATTGTCATAGTACTCTGCCGGATTTGGAAGCACGTCGCAGATTCGGCTGTCCGGCTCTATCAAAAGCGCCTTTGCCTCAAGTCCTGCCCTTGATTTCACAATCTCTGCGCCGTCTCTTGTATCAATGCTTGGTTTTAAAAGCACTACCTTTTTTCCTTTTTCTTCCCAGTTAAAGCGAGTCATCAATGCATTTGCTGTCTTGCTTGAACCCATTGCTCCATAATAAAAGTACATTTTCATAATAGTTGCTGTCCGTCCTTGTTCTTTGTGATGTCTGTATAATAAAGATGCCTTGGAAGCCCTTCTGTCATAATCGGAGTGAGCTCTGCCTGTATCAGAGGTTTGGCATAGTTGATAAATGCTTCCGTCACATAATCCCCTGTTTTGTTAATCCATTCTCGTGGAACCTTTTTCTCTGCATTTGCGATTTTATGCACATCATAGAGATCTGTCACGCAAATATAAGGGTCGTCCGAAATACGTTTCAGGATCACCATCTTTCCTGTTTCACCGTCAAATGCCTCTTTGACTGCCGCCCCGCCCACCTGATAAGCCTCAGTAATATCAACTCTTGACACAATATGAGAGGCACAGCGCTGAAGAGAATTAAACTCAATGGCACGTGTTTTGCAGCCAACTTCCTTATTGATTTTCTCGGCAAGATATCTTGCAGTTCCGGTCAGCTGCCTGTGTCCGAACGCATCCACAAACTCAATGCCATCTGTCTGCTCACAGACATAGCGGCCATCCGCCGTTTTTACGCCTTCTGAAACGGCAACCACCACAGATTTTTTCTTTTTATGAAGCTCTGCTATCTTTTTCATGAACAGGTCCACATCAAATGTGACTTCAGGAAGGAAAATCATATCCGGCCCTTCACAGTCCTCGCATCTTGCCAAAGCGGAGGCCCCTGTCAGCCAGCCGGCATTGCGGCCCATAACCTCTAAAATAGTCACATTTTGTTGGTCATATACAAGACCATCCCGAATCACTTCTTTTGTAATGGAACCAATATATTTGGCAGCACTGCCATAACCGGGCGTATGGTCTGTTGCTACTAAATCATTGTCAATAGTTTTGGGAACTCCAATAAAGCGAATATAACTTCCATTCAGAAGAGCATAATCAGAAAGCTTTTTGATAGTGTCCATAGAATCGTTTCCGCCAATATAGAAGAAGTATTCAATCTCCAGCTTGTTTAGAATCTCAAAGATTTTATCATAAATTTCCCTGTTGTCATGAATTTCCGGAAGCTTGAAGCGGCAAGAGCCAAGATAAGCGGAAGGGGTCCGCTTTAACAGCTCAATATCCAAATTATCCTTGATATGCTCTGAAAGGTCTACGTATCGCTCTTCCAACAGACCTTGAATTCCATGAAGCATTCCTAATACTTTCTTTGCTCCCCTGTCTTTTGCCGTTTTGTACACCCCTGCTAGGCTGGAGTTGATGACCGCTGTTGGCCCTCCCGACTGCCCCACAATAACATTCCCCTTTGTTTCTTTCATAAATACCTCCATTTTACAGTTTTTCTGTTTTTGGACAGGCAGCAGCAACCTATCCTTCCCCAATAACTCTTCTCATCTATTTCTTCTGCTACTGCCATTGTAATGGAAGTACAAATGAAACGCAAGCGGTTTTTCCGGCAGAAAACATATCATAGTAAAAGGCGAGCAGGATTTGCCCCTCGCCTCTTCATCTTTCGATTTCCGGAAATGTTAGCATCGTTGTACAGATGGCAACGACGCTATTATTGATGCATACTTAAAAACGTCTCTGTTGTGCTTTGGAACAGTTCCTCGTTGATCGTCAGCCTCATCAGGGAGTCTCTTTGTGCTGCGAAATAAAATACTCCTTTGTCCGTTGTAATTTTAAACAGCGCTTCCAGACCATGCCCATCTATCATAAACAGATACCCAAACTCACATGTTGTGTAAGCCAACTGCTCATAATCTTCTCCTTCTTCCAACATCTGAATTGCAGTATTTGCCAAATTTTCTTTTAGCTCTCTGTTTCCGATCTCATTCTTTTCAGCCGTTTGTCTCTTCTTGTCTTTTTTTAAAAATCCCATTCTGTTTCCTCCTTTGGCAGCACCTCTGTACTTTGGGCGCTATATTCATAATAAAATGTTCAGCATACCACTATCTGAAAGGAGTATATGCACTTGCTAGTAGCGATAAGCGAAAAAAATGCCCAAACCACGCTTTGCATGAATTGGACACCTTTTTTGGGTTGGGCTGTTAAATTTTCATTTACAGTCAGCAGCTCGTAGGGGAATCGAACCCCTGTTTTCGCCGTGAGAGGGCGACGTCTTA
>CAJTZB010000283.1 GCA_910583815.1 uncultured Lachnospiraceae bacterium | reverse complement strand
TTGAACGACGCGTACAGAGACGTACGTGGAGTGAAAGTAACGAAGAAAGGGGGAAATTCTGCCCTTCATCGACCGTGTTGCCATCTGTACACCGACGCTATGTTCTATTCTTTACCATTCCAGCAATAAGTACAGAGCTTGCATTTATCAATCCCGACTGCATCCAGCATATCATCAATGCGGTTAAAACGCAGTGACGTAAAGTTCAGCTCCTTACGGATTTCTTCCACCATCTGCTCGTACCGCTCCGACTCCGGATTTGCATACTCTTTTAAAATCTCTTCTGTCACCTGACCATTTTCCAGCCGCCCAATCACACGGCGCGTAATCAAATCCATTTCTGATGTGGAACGTGAAAAATTCAGATATTTGCAGCTATATAACAACGGCGGACATGCCGGACGGATATGTACTTCCTTTGCGCCGCTCTGATACAAAAGTTCCGTTGTCTCCCGAAGCTGTGTTCCTCGTACAATTGAATCATCAATCAAAAGCAGGCTCTTGCCACGGATTAAATCATCCAACGCCAGCAGTTTCATCTTTGCAATCAGGTTTCTTTGGCTCTGCATGGTCGGCATAAAGGAACGAGGCCATGTCGGTGTATATTTGATAAATGGCCTTGAAAACGGCACACCCGACTCATTTGCATAGCCAACAGCATGTGCAGTGCCTGAATCCGGCACACCTGCCACTATATCCGGCCTTACATTGTCACGCTGTGCCATCCTGCGCCCACAGGCATAGCGCATGTTTTCTACATTCATTCCCTCATACGAACTGGACGGATATCCATAATACACCCAGAGAAACGTACAGATTTTCATGTCACTTCCCGGACTTACAAGCGTAATGCAGTTTTGTTCCGTAATCACAACAATTTCACCCGGTCCAAGTTCTTTATAATCTGAGTAGCCAAGGTTTTTGTAAGCAAAGTTTTCAAACGAAACACAGTAGGCATCTTCTTTCTTCCCTACTACAACCGGCGTACGTCCATGCACATCTCTCGCAGCATAAATGCCTGCCTGATTCATTAAAAGCAGAGAAACCGAGCCCTCGACAGATTCCAATGCATAGCGGATACCGTCAATCAGGTTTTCCTTCTGGTTGATAAGCGCCGCAATCATTTCCGTTGCATTGATGTCGCCTCCGCTCATCTCAAGGAAATGAGAATGCCCATTCTCAAACAGTTTCTCTGAAAGCTCTTCTATATTGTTGATTTTGCTTACCGTCGTAAGCGCATAAGTGCCATGATGAGAACGCACCAAAAGAGGCTGAGGCTCATAATCCGAAATGCAGCCGATGCCAAGGCACCCTTTCATTTCCTGCATATCTTTGTCAAACTTTGTGCGGAACGGAGCATTCTCAATATTGTGGATAGCACGGTTAAAACCATTTTCTCCATATACTGTCATGCCGCCGCGTCTGGTTCCCAGATGCGAATGATAGTCAATCCCAAAAAACAAATCAAATACACAGTCCTGCTTTGATGCCACGCCAAAAAAACCGCCCATTGCCCATCCTCGTTTCTTTTGATTTTTGATGATTCCGTGCGCTTTAGCGCATATTAAGCCCCAAAACCGACACAGCTTTATGTGTCAACATTATACCCTTGTTTCCTCTATTGCGCAAGTGCTTCCATGTCCCCAAAAGAACGCGCCCTCATTCTGCCTCAATATATGGTTCTCCTTTTTTACGGCTTCCATAAATATCTTCTAACTGCCTTATGACCTGTTTTCTCTCTTTCATATATGGTTCCGCATGACTGAGCAGGACATAATCTGAAGATAGTGTCTTTAACAAGTCAATCTGCTCCTTTAAAAGCTGAGCGTTGTACACCGCCTTGCTTTTTTTCCGGTGCAGTATGTCGCATCACCCAAAAATGTATATGCCCCATCTGCCGTAACTGCAAGAGAGCCTTTGGCATGGCTGGACGGCATCGGGAATATGCTAAGCTCCACACCATCAGAAATCGTAACCGGCATATCCACTATCCGAACCCCCTGCTCCTGCAGCAATTCTTCTGTTTCCTTGGGCTCCGTCTCAGAAAAACAAAGATAATTTTTCAGATAATTTTTAGTATTCGCCCCAACATAGCACTCTGCGAAAACAATCCTCCCAATATTTCCAATATGGTCAGGATGAAAATGAGATAATATCAGCTTTTTTGGCTTTGGCAATACATTTAAAAATTCCGCCACCACCTCATCCGCACCAACGTCAAATAAATAGAAGAATTCCTCTCCCTCTATGATGCCGACATCTGCAGAAAGTGGGGCGTTGCTCGCAGGAATATAAGAAATTTTAGGAGCAATAAACCGCTTTCTCAGTTTTAACACCCT
>CAJTZB010000282.1 GCA_910583815.1 uncultured Lachnospiraceae bacterium | reverse complement strand
AGTTCTTTTCCCAGAGCGCACGGTACGTCATATGAGATTCCTTCCCGGATAATCTGATAGGTGCCGTTTTCGTTTTTTTTATAAATTACGGATGGGAAGGTTTTGTCATAAAAGATGCCGGACAGTTTTTTGTCCAGCATTTTTTCGATTGCCTGTAAAAGCAAAGTGTTGAAGTTTTTCATGTTTTTTTCCTTTGGATGCCAGCGGCGGCGCAGAGGCCCCATAGTAAGGCTGCGCCGCCTGCCGGCATTTTAAACGGTTGGCATCTGTACGCAGTGCTATGCTTTGTTTATGTATTGAATCGTATCTAACGGCAGATGCTCTATGGTCTGTACGAATTTGTTATACCCGCTTTCGTTTGTGACATTTGGCAGGGTAACGCTGATGTTTTGCACGACAGGGACAGGAGTGCTGCTTTGGATGCTTGCTTCGGCAAATCTGACAGGTTGGAATTCCGGCAGTTTCACAGGGGTGATGCCAAAGCTTCCTGTCTGCGAATTGTCCCAGCTGCCGTTCCCTAAAAACTGCAGCAGTCCCTCGCCCTCTTTGGAAGGAAGCACGGTAATATGTTCATTTCCAAGAGGAGGCATGGAGGTGTCAGGGTTCACTCCGCCAGGGTTTTGCGTGCTGCTGGAGATTTTTTCGGCTTCTTTGGCAATGGATTTCAGTGTATTCAGGCTGCTTCCTGCATTTCCTATCATGGAGTTTAACTGTTCCTGAATCAAAGCGGCAGTTTGGACAATGCTTTCTCCAAGGCTTTGGAATGCAGCAGAGGCATCGGCAATGCTTGCCTCGCATACCAAATGGAATGTATTGCTTACTTCATCTGCAAAATTCTGCATGATGTCTGCCTGCGTTTGGGTTTCTGCCTGCAGCTTTTTGGTCAGTTCTGCCGAAGTTTCGGCGGCTGCATTGATTTGAGCGGAGCCGTCTGCCAACTGAAACTGTTCTGTAATCTGGTCAACAATTGCTTTTATCTTTTCCAGAGCAGAAGCGCCTTCTTCTCCAGCCTTCCCATAAAAGCTGCTTACTAACTGCCCGATGGTTGCCATGCATTCTTCATAGGTGGCAACACCGAGACCATACTGTTCTGTGACATCTTCGATAGATTCTTTGAAATCTTCCAGATGCTTTATGGCAGCTTCGGTGCTTTCCTTGGAACGGAGCATTCCGGTATAGATTTTGGCATAGCCCTCTATGACATTGTCACTGAATATGCCGTTTGTGCCAATGGCAGAAAGGGTTTGCTGAATATTGAGGAAATCTTTCGCATCACCGGCGATGCTTCCCCATTTTTCTTTGACCTGTTCCAAATCGGAGATAATGCCATCATAATATTCCAACTGCTTTTCCAAAGAGGCTACGGCCTTTTCATAGTTGGCGTTGTCGTAGTTTTCTTTTGCGTTCCGGATGTCGTCCAAGGACTGCTCATAGACAAAGCCTTCTCCTTCGCGGTAGACTTTTACGGTACGCTGGCTGTATGCGCGTTCCAGTTCATACTGCGCTTTCTGCAGTGCGAGAGTACGAGAGCGCTCGTCATTGGCCTTCTGCAGCGAAGTGAGCTGATTCTGCACGGCATCTTTTAATTTTTCTTGTCCATCGATTTCTTTTTGGATGTATGCCTGAGCGCCTGCAATGATGGTGTCGGTCCTGTCAATATCATTCTGGGTTTCCTCTAACTTTTGATTCAGCCCATCGACTGCCTGTTCTATCTGCCTGACCGGAAGCGCAAGCAGCGACTTTGTCCAGTCTTTTGTGTTTTTCTGACATTTGTCTATTGCATCGGCAATGCCATTTACTCTGGACTGCTGTTCACGGTATTCAGAAGAATTCTGTCCAAGCGATGTTTCCAACTCAAACAGAAGCGCAAGCTCGCGCTCATATTCTTTGTTGCGTGCTTCCAATTCCTTCGCGCCAAGCTGCAGCAGGGCGTTGTAATCTGCGGCAGAAGCATTGCCGTCATTGTATTCTATCGTGCCTAAAATCTGGTTTTGGCTCCGGCTGATTTGGGAAAGCTCTGCTTCCGCCTGTGCCCTGACAAGCTCCAGACGCTTTTGCTCTATGTCGGCAAGCTCTTTCTGGCGTTCCAGTTCCAAAGAGGAGATAGCAGCAGTGTCCTGTTTCAGTTTTGCGATAGCAGTCTGTGTTTTGTAGTACTCAGAAATGCAGTCCTCAAGCTCTTTGTACAGCTTTAGCTGTTCACTGTCCGAAGCAGGAGTATCCAGCCGGGACTGTGTCAGGGCTTTCAAGGAGGAGAGATGTTCTGCGTCAAGTTCCAGTGCTTTCAGCGCATTATCACTTAATTCGGTATTCAGCTCCAGATACTTCTTTTTTGCATCCCTCATACTGTTCCATG
>CAJTZB010000281.1 GCA_910583815.1 uncultured Lachnospiraceae bacterium | reverse complement strand
CATGACAGCCACAAAAAATAATTTTTTCATCTTTTTCATAAAGAGTCCTCCTAATTTAGTTCCGCAACATTCCTTCTTACACACCTGTATCTAAGCTTGGTTTCTGGTCGCTAACGCACCCAGAAATCAAGCTGTGTGCATTTCGGAATGTTGCTGATGTTTAGTTCCGCAATAGCCCTCCCAGCACACGGATGTCCAAGCTTCATCTTTGGTCGCCTGACGCACCCAAAGATGAAGCTGTATGCTGTCCGGGCTATTGCTGATTTGAGTTCCGTGACAGCCTTACCAGTACACAGTCACCCTAGCTCAATTTACGGTTGCTGACACACCCGCAAATTGAGCTGTGTACCGTTCAAGCTGTCACTGATGTTTAGTCGTTATAAAACGCCCATTTCTTTCTTGCTACCTGAATCACTATCACGAAAATGCCGACGATAACGAGCATCATCCAAGAGAGTGCCGAGGCGTAGCCCTGTCTTCCGACAGTAAAGCCTGTGTTGTAAATATAATAGCCAAGATAATTTGTATTGTACTCGCCGCTTGTCATTAACATTGGCTGTACAAAGGTCTGGAATGCGGCAATCGTTGCCGTCAGCAGATTGTAAAATACAATCGGCGAAATTGAAGGCAGTGTTACGTGGAAAAATTTCGTAAACCAGTTTCCTCCGTCTACTTCGACTGCCTCATAAAGTTCTACCGGGACGTCAGTCAAGGCAGAAAGGAAAATGACAACGGTTCCTCCAACACTCCACATTCCCATAATTGCAAGTCCGGGCGTTGCCCATTTATAGTCATGGAACCAGTCCGGCCCTTCAATTCCAAATACTCCCAACAGTTCATTTACGACTCCGGAAGAACCAAGCAGCTGCTTCCAGAGGAAAACGACCGCAACAATCGTTACAAGTGTCGGGATATAGTAAAGCGCCCGAAACATCTTCCTGCCCGGCACTTTGGCATTTAACAGAAGTGCCAGATAAAGCGAAAACAGAAGATTGAGCGGAACACTGAGCAATACAAATTTCAGTGTGTTTCCAACGCTCTCCCAGAATACAGGGTCCTTTATGATAACTTTGTAGAAATCAAGACCCTTCCAATTCAAGTTCATTGTTGTCGTCGTTGCATTTGTAAAGGACAGATACAGCGAATAGCACAGCGGAAACGCCATCAGCACGACAAATCCTATGAGCCACGGTGACGCAAACAGGTAGCCAAGCACAGCTTCCCTTCGGTTGTACTGATGTCTCCGCTTTTTGTGCGGTTTTCCTGCCTCAGTCCGTTTTTTTTCGGTTTCTTTTGTCTTCATCCGCTTTCCTTCCTGCCATCTTTAGGGTCTTTAATAAGTGTCTTTCAGCTGCTGTATTGCCTTCTGTGTTCTGCTCAAGGTCTGCTCCAGCGTCTTTTTATCTGCCACATAATCGGTTACGGCAGTCTGTACTTCGCCCCACCAGTTCGGAGCATCATAAATATAATCATATGGCTTGCGGTGCTCCATTTCCTTTAACACAACCTGCTTTACAGGGTCTGTAATTTCCTTAAATAACGTATCATATGCTTTGATGTTTGCCGGCATATTGCAGCTCTTTGTCAGCACTTCAATCTGTACCTCTTCACTGCACATATACTTTATAAATTCATAAGCTGCCTGCTGCACTTCCTTTGGCTCCTTGGAAAGCCTGTTGGCAATTTCAATTGAAAATCCGCCGGTGAAATTGTAGTGGTTTTCCTCGATGTTATCATAAGGAATCGGAGCAGCGCCAAGATTTATCTTCTTGTCCTCTAACCTGTCGTTCTGCCACGGAATTTCATTTGTTGCAATCATCAGGGCAACTCTTCCCGACCAGAACAGGTTTGCCGTATTATCGCCTGCTGTATCAAGGAATGCATTTACCTTTGCAGAGGAAATCGTGTGGGTCAGGTCATACCATACTTCATAACCCTTCTTTAAATTCGGATCGGACTCCAATGTCGGATTGCCGTCTGCATCAAAGAAATTGCCTCCATTTGCCCATATCACATTCACAAACATACAATTGCCGACATTGACATCAAAACCAAGCTGTGTAATCTTTCCGGATTCCTGATAGGTTAACAGCTCCTGATAAGCGCGAAGCTCATCGTAAGTCTTCGGTGCGCGTACATTGCCGTCCTCTCCAATCAAATCTGCCGGACGCCCGGTAATCGTCGTGCCTTCCTTCTTTCCTGCCTTTGTGTTCTTCCACTGCTCATCGGTCGTATCCTTTAAGGCATTGACCAGATCGATATTATAGTACAGCACCCTGTTATCAAGCGCATATGGGAGTCCATATACATTGCCCTCATATGTCATCGGGTTAATATCTTCTGCATAAAAGAACTCTTCACCTGCATGGAAGCTCTCATCAAAG
>CAJTZB010000280.1 GCA_910583815.1 uncultured Lachnospiraceae bacterium | reverse complement strand
GTAAACACATCTATGCCGCCTGAGAGCATTTTAGGCTGTATTGAGGACAGTGGGCTTCATATGGTTGCCTATGCACAAGGCTACCGCCGCAATATGTGTGCGGATAAGGGGCTGGCAGAAGCTGCGCTTTTGGCAGCCGAAGGTGCAGATGCTGTTTTGGTTTTTGCAGGATTGGATGAAATTAACGAAGCAGAAGGGACGGACAGGGTACATATGCGTATGCCGCAGGCGCAGAACGAGCTGATTGACGCTTTGACCAGCCGCTGCTCCAATGTAGTAGTTATTTTATCTGCCGGTTCTGCTGTTGAAATGCCGTGGAGGAATAAGGCAAAAGCGATTGTGCATGGATACCTGGGCGGCCAGGCAGGAGCATCTGCAATGCTCCGGATTCTGATGGGAGAGGCGAATCCTTCCGGAAAGCTGAATGAAACATATCCGCTCCGCTATGAGGACACCCCTGCCTGTGCATACTATCCGGGAAAAGAACGGAACAGTGAATACAGGGAAAGCCTTTTTGTGGGTTACCGCTATTATGCCACAACAGGAAAGGAAGTGGCTTTTCCGTTTGGCTATGGGTTAAGCTATACGACATTTGCCTACAGCAGCCTTGAGGCGACAGCGCAGGAGGTTCGCTTCCGGCTGAAAAATACAGGGGAACGAGATGGGGCAGAGATCGCCCAAGTGTATATCGGAAAGAAGTCCGATACGGTATTCCGCCCGAGCAAGGAGCTGAAAGGTTTCCGGAAAGTGTTCTTAAGAGCTGGGGAAGAGAAGGAAATTGTTATTCCTCTGGATGATAAGGCATTCCGCTTTTTTGATGTCCGCACAAACAGTTGGGAAACAGAACAAGGCCGCTACCATATTGAAATAGGAACGGATGCAGCGAATACCGTGCTGCAAACAGATATTTGGCTCAAAGGGACAGTGGAAGAGGGAGCTTACAAAAAAGAGTCTCTGCCGGACTATTTTAGCGGGCAGGTAGCGGATATATCAGAAGAAGAATTTACGCGCCTTTATGGGAAGGAGCTTCCGGATGGGCGCTGGAGCGGAGAAATCGGGCTAAATGATGCAGTCTGCCAGTTTTATTATGCAAAAGGCTGGATGGGGCGCGCCGCATGTTCGATTTTGGCAAGGCTTGTGAAGCGTGCTGAGAAGAGAGGGAAACCAAATTTGAATTTGTTGTTTCTTTATAACATTCCGATTCGAGGGATTGCAAAAATGACAGGCGGCATTGTCAATACAGAAATGGCAAATGCGCTTGTTGAGATCGTGAACGGACATGCGCTGAAAGGAAGCGGACATTTTATACGTGCCTTTTTCTTAAAATAGCCTGCTTGGGAAAAGGCCGGAAGCATAGGACAGAGGGGGCATTATGATAAGGATTGCGGTTGTTGAGGATGAAGAGGTGTATGCATTGCAGCTTCAGGATTATCTGAGGAGATATGAGAAGGAAAACAAAGAATCCTTTCAGATTTCCCTGTTTTCTGATGGAGATAAAATTGCCTACAAGTATAAAGCAGAGTATGATATTATACTGATGGACGTAGAGATGAAATTTCTGGATGGGATGTCTGCGGCAGAGGAAATCCGCAAGTCCGATACGGAGGTTGTCATTATTTTTATTACGAACATGCCGCAGTATGCCATCAGGGGTTATGCAGTAGATGCATTGGATTATGTGCTGAAGCCGGTTTCCTATTTCGCTTTTTCCCAGAGGCTTAACCGCGCCATTGCCCGCATGAAAAAGAGAGAGAATAAGAATATTCTTGTCAATATAAAGGGTGGGACGCTCCGCCTTGATGTGGCTAATGTGTATTATGTTGAAAGCCAAGGGCATACATTGAACTTCCATACAGCGGCAGGAACCTATGAAGCCTCCGGTACGATGAGGGAATTGGAAGAGACATTAAAGCCGCTTGGATTTTACCGTGGGAACAAAGGCTACCTGATTAACCTTGCTCATGTGGAAGCGGTAAAGGACGGCTATGCGGTTGTGAAAGGAGAGCAGCTTTTGCTAAGCAGGGCGAGAAAGAGAGAATTTATGGAGGCATTGGCACGCTATTGGGGAGAGGTGATGAAGTGATGGGGAATGCGGTATCTGACATCCCAAGGCTTTATACCGCGTTTGCAGAATGGTCTGCCTGCCTGATTTTCATTGTATTGCTGAAGCCACGCTTTGGGAAACGGAGCATGATTTTTCTTTCAGCAGCAGTGCTTGTGCTGCTGGCAGGATTCCTTGAGGTGACGGCGGCTGCACCGCTTTGGTTGTGGCTTCCGTGTATGCTGGTGGCATTCCTTGTTATGGCAGGCTACATTTATGCCTGTGCCAGAATTTCATGGTGGGACTGCTTCTGTTATGCGATGCTGGCATTTGTGACGGCGGAATGTGTGGCGTCTTTAGAATGGCAGGTCGTACGGTTCCTTTTTCCGGAAATGAAAGATGTGA
>CAJTZB010000279.1 GCA_910583815.1 uncultured Lachnospiraceae bacterium | reverse complement strand
TCGGATGCTCCTGCCGGAACTGCCCTTTATTCTTTGCTTTCACAAACTTTTGGTAGACAGATTTATTGGCAAGATACTGACCTGTATAGTGGATCTGCTCATTTACTTTCCGGAGATTATCTTCTACAGACTTCAATTCTTTTCTGGAAATGGAAGCATGGCTCTTAATCCCTGAAAAAGAATCTTCCAGGGAATCCCTTGTATTATATCCATGCTCTTGATATAAGCAACTGTTTTAGCCATTTCTTTCAGGTTGGAAAGTTTCACTTTGTTAGCGTAAGCGGCATTCTGCTGTGCCTTTACGCAAGCTTGCAGATCGACTACCAGACGCAGATCTGATTTGATAAACAGGACTGATACAGTTTCCTCTTGCAGTAGATTGGATGGGCTGGTTGCAGATTTCTTCGATTCCATATTATATTTCCCCATATCAACTGTTTTCTTTTTGTTTTCCTTATGCTCTGCATTTTCCTTAAACAGCTCCAGAAGATAATCTTCTACATAATGTGTGCCGAGCATCCTTCCGGTGATATATTTGTTTCGTTCCGGGTGGAGGTAGCTGAACCTGCCCCGGCTGACCTTCAATTTGACATTGTATTTTTCCAAAAGCAAGTTCTGAAAATCTTCCTGGCTGCAGGAAACGGCTGCGGCATCTTCGATTGCAGACCGTAGAAATTCTTTCTGTGTCTGAAATTCTGTTTTACGTGGTGTCAGCCCGTCTGCACGGAGCTGTCTGTTACGTTCATCCAATTTCTTCTGCCCTCTGCGCTTCGCATGGTATTCCCGGTCTGTGATTTTCTTTTCTGCAGGAGCAAGGAGGTCTACCTGGTGCAGATGCTCCCGGCGGCATATATCCATAAGTGACTGCTTTAAGTGAATCAGATAATCTTTAGATACATGATGCTTATACCCGGCACGGGAATCGCAGGCCCGTTCCATAAAGTCCTGACGTTCCACATCATATTTCCGTAAGCTGTTGATTACGATATGCACATGGATGTTGCCGCTTTCATTATGCCCATCCATGTGGGTACAGACAAGAGCCTGATGGCCGGGAAAGTTTTTCTTTGCATATTCCATTCCAATCTGCTGTGCCCATTCCCCGGTCAATCCATTTTCTATTGCGTCCTTTGGATCGAAGCTGATGATGTAATGGTGGGATTTGATTTCATCATAGGATTCATTTTTGTGGTATAGGGCATTTAGTTCCCTGCACTCCATGTCGAACGTGAACGGATCACAGTTTATGCCGTCCATGATATATTCCTTTCGTGGGATCAATTCACCATTTTCATCAAGTATCGGTTTGTTCGTACTTTCATCATACTGGAATAAGAGATACCGTTGTGCTTCCCCATAGTCGGCATTTTTACTTGCTATATGTTTCAGTATTGCCATCCAAACTACCTCCGGCGGCAGAGTGGAAATCTCCCGCCATCTTTAAGACTTCATACTTCATTTCATAAATTCTGGCCACGCTCTGGTCGATTGCCTTACGCATTTCTTGTGAGTGGATGCCGCCGCTGTTAAAATGCCTTGCAATTTGGTTTAAGTTGCTCCCGATTTTCCCAAACTCTGCAACCAGCTTTTTCAACTCCGGCAGGTCTGCAACAATCTCATAATTCGCTGTGACCTTCTGCTTCATAATCTGTTTCCTAACATATTCAGCCGTTGGAAGATGTGTAGCCTTTGCGTTTTCAGAAACGATTTCATATTCCGTATCAGTAAGGCGGAGCATAATTTGGTGTTTGTGTCGTAGTTCCCTGTCCTTCTTTGGTCTTGCCATTGTATAGTTCCTTTCTGTTAAAAGTGTAAAAGTGAACTTCCCTTATTATAAGGATAAAAAAGAGTTCTTATAATAAAGCCGATTAGGGAACGTCAATGGGAAACGAAAGAGAGATTTTTATAGAAATATTTAGGTTTCTCCGTGATTGGGATAATCACGCTGCGACTATTTTCAATAGGAGCCAACCTGCATATTGGGGAAATATGCCAGAACCGAGGGTATGGGGAGCGGAATCCTCCATCAAGTTTGTCAGGTAAGCAAAATCCACGAAGTGGGTTTGGAGTTACTCTGGCGAAACTTGCCCTTTTTATCCCGAATTCGGGATAACTGGAGCAAGATACGCGAGGAACTGCCTTTTATACGTAGCGTTGCATTAAGCTGTCAGGTACGGATACCAAAAGAGATTGACGCAGATGGAAATGATGTAACTCCGGATAAGGAAACCTTCTTAAAGCAGGGAAGCAGGAAGTGCCCAAAGCCAACAGAGGGAGACGGGCTTACAGATCAAATACAAAAGGTTGGCCTGGTTTCTAATGATGTTTTGACAGCAGAAGAGTTTGCCAGATATAAAAGGGAACACTGGCGGATTGAAAACTGTCTTCACCATGTCCTGGATGAGGACTTCCTGGAAGATAAGAGTACAGCAAGAAAATCCAAGAA
>CAJTZB010000278.1 GCA_910583815.1 uncultured Lachnospiraceae bacterium | reverse complement strand
AAGTCCCAAATGATCCTTTCTAAATTCCTTTTTTTAAGGTTTTTGCACCAGATAGAAGACATTCCGTTTACCTTAGAACTTTATGGAAAAACCTATGAGGAAGTGCGTTGTATTCCGAAAAATCCAATAATAGAAATTGATATGGCTTCGGAAGAAGACAGTCTGACCTTAGACTATAAAGACAAAGAACCAATTATTCCGGTATCAGAAAACGGTGAGATTTTATACCGGGACGGATTCTTGTATTTGCCGGACAAGCAGTTTCTTTGCAATTTCCTTCCGTTTTTTAATAATCTTGGAGAAGAGCGGACGCCTCTTGTATTTCAAGGTTCTTATAAACAACGTTTTTTAGAAAGCGTACTTCCGAAACTGCATGGGATGATGGACATTAATGTCCCGGAAGAATTAAGAGAACGTTATATTTCCCCTGATTTAAAGGCAGAAATCTTTTTTGATAAATATCAGAACTATGTAAAAGCAGAGCTTATTTTTGTTTATCAGGAATACCGCTTTAATTCATTTGAAAGCCCTAAAAGCGGAAAATACATTATTTTAAGACAGAGAGAAAAAGAACAGACATTTATACAAAATCTTGAAAAATATAAGTTTGAGCCATACAGCGGTTTTTATCTATTAAAAGCAGATCAGGATATTTACCAGTTTATTGAGGAAGGCATTCCTGCTTTAATGGAAGAAGCGGAGCTGTTTTACTCTGAAAGTTTTCGGAAAATGAAAGCCAGGAATTCCCATAAGTTTTCTGTAGGACTGCGGCTTTCAGAACATTTGGATTTATTAGAGCTGGATTTGAATTATGGAGATATTTCCAAAGAAGAACTTCGGCAGATGTTTCGTGCCTATCGCCTGAAACGTAAATTTTTCAGGCTGCTTGATGGCAGTTTCATCGACCTAGAGTCAGAGGATATTAGACAGATGGTAGGTAAACTGGATAACTTGAATGTTTCCGGCAAAACATTGGAAACTGGTTCGGCATTTCAGGTATCCAAAGGGCTTGCTTTGTATTTGGATGATCTGTTTGATGAATCCAAAGTAGAAGTGCAGAGAAACGAAGAATTTCAGAAGCTTACAAATACCATCCTTTCCATCGGAGAGCAAACATACGAAGTACCGAACGGCATTCACGCCACATTACGTCCTTACCAGATTACCGGCTACCAGTGGCTGATGACGCTTGCCGAAAACCAATTGGGCGGAATCCTTGCCGATGATATGGGGCTTGGCAAAACGCTGCAGTCCATTGTCTATATCAAAGCGATGAAAGACCGTTTTCCGGATGCTTTGTTCTTTATTGTCTGCCCTACATCGCTTGTTTTTAACTGGTTAGATGAATTTGAAAACTTTGCGCCGGAACTTCGCTGCCGCATTATCTCCGGAACACCAGAAGAACGTGCAGAATCTTTAAAGGATACGGATCATACAGATGTGCTTATCAGTTCTTATCCGCTTCTACGCAGGGACATTGCCTCCTATGAGGAAAAACAGTTTCATACAGTATTTCTGGACGAAGCACAGTTTATTAAAAATGCAGCCTCCTTAAATGCTAAATCGGTCAAATCCCTGCATGCAGAACACCGTTTTGCGCTGACCGGAACTCCAATGGAAAACTCTCTTTCGGAGCTTTGGTCCATCTTTGATTTTGTTATGCCTTATTACCTGCTCTCACATACCAATTTTGTGCGCCAGTATGAAAAGCAGATTTTAAAAAAAGACGAAGAGGCACTTGAAGGCCTTAACAAACGAATCCGTCCGTTTATTCTGCGCCGTATGAAAAAAGACGTATTACTGGAGCTTCCAGAGAAAATAGAAAATAAGTTCATGACAGAGCTGACAGAAGAGCAGAAAAAGCTATATTTATCGTTTTTGGAAAATTTCCGAGGGGAGCTTGCCGAGGGCTTTTCAGATACAGGGGCTGCTATTGACCATTTCCGCTTCCAGATTTTGTCCGCCCTAACAAGGCTGAGGCAGATTTGTTGCCATCCTTCTACTTTTTTGGATAACTATGATGGGGGAAGCGGAAAACTGGAGCTGTTTTTGCAGCTTTTGCCGGATTTGGCAGAAAACGGCCACCGGATTCTGGTTTTCTCTCAGTTTACCTCTATGCTGGAAATTATCTGCCGCGCACTTGATGACCTTGGATACGAATATTTCTATTTGGAGGGCAGCACCAAAACAGGAGACCGCAGCGACTATGTCAAACGCTTTAATGCGGGGGAACGGCAGCTGTTTTTAATTTCCCTAAAGGCAGGAGGCACAGGTCTTAACCTTGTCGGTGCAGACACTGTGATTCATTTTGACCCTTGGTGGAATCCGGCAGTTATGGATCAGGCTTCAGACAGAGCTTACAGAATCGGACAAAACAAAGCCGTTCAGGTTATACGTCTTGCTTCGAAGGATACCATAGAGGAAAAAATACTCAGACTTCAGGAGAGCAAG
>CAJTZB010000277.1 GCA_910583815.1 uncultured Lachnospiraceae bacterium | reverse complement strand
AGGCCTGTCCTTCCTGTTTTTCTATTTCTTGCCTGATATATTCATAAGTGCGCACTACCGGCTCTACTGCCATTAACATTCCGGCTCCGCCGCCATATGGATAGTCGTCCACTCTTTTATGCTTATTTAATGTAAAATCGCGGATATTGACTGCATGGAGCGTTATCAGCTGTTTTTCCGCTGCACGTCCAAGAATGCTTGTACTTAAGCCTGCCTCTATCATTTCCGGAAACAATGTCATAACATAAAAATTCATCTGCAGATGCGCTCCTTTCAAGGAATATATCTATATCCACTTCAGCAAATGGACCACAACTTTTTTCTGTTCTATGGAAACTTCTTTGACGCATTCATCTGTTACAGGGATAAGGATTTCTTCTCCGTCTGGCGCAGTAACAAGATAGACGTCATTTGCTCCTGTCTGCAGCACGTCTGTCAGCTCACCAACCGGTTCGCCGCTCTCCGTAACAACCGTACAGCCAAGCAGATCACAGATAAAGTATTCGTTTTCTGCAAGCGGCACTGCCTGCTCCCTTGTAATCAGCAAATCCTTGCCTTTATATTTTTCAATATCATTGATGGAGTCAATCCCATCAAACTTTAAAATTGCTAAATTCTTAAAAAATTTGACACCTGTTACTTTAAGCGGAATCTTTTCTTTTCCAGTATCTAACAGAACTTTTTTTAAATCTTTAAAGCGCCCTACATCATCTGTTGTCGGAAATACTTTGACTTCTCCCTTAATACCATGCGTATTGGAAATCACCCCGACACGCAGCAAATCCTGTTCCATATTAATCCCCATTTCTGCACTGCTTTTCACACCGGCTTTTATTCTGCCTCCGCAGGCGGCTTTCAGTCCAAAAGGAAAAAGGCGCAAAGCTCATGCTGCCCCACGCCTTTTTAAGCTCATCCAAACAGTGAAGTTACTGCAGAATCTCTACAATAACTTTTTTATCGTCCCTTGTAGACGCAGCTTTGACTACGGTACGAATGGACTTGGCAATACGCCCCTGTTTGCCTATTACCTTTCCCATGTCTTCCGGAGCAACTTTAAGCTCCACGACAATCGTCTTTTCTGTTTCTTTTTCGGTGACAACTACTTCATCCGGATGATCCACCAGTGCTGTAGCGATAACTCTAACTAATTCCTTCATACCGAATCCTCCATGCCGAAGCGTTCTTTACATGGAAGCGCAATTGCCTCCGACTACTTAATGCCTGCCTTCTTCAACAGCTTGGCAACCGTTTCTGTCGGCTGAGCGCCGTTTGACAGCCACTTCTTTGCAGATTCTTCATTAATCTGAAATGCACTTGGCTGCTTTGTTGGGTCATAGGTTCCGATTTCATCGATGAACTTACCGTCTCTTGGAGAGCGGGAATCAGCAACAACGATTCTATAGAAAGGAGCCTTCTTCTGTCCCATTCTCTTTAATCTAATCTTTACTGCCATTGTTTTTCCTCCTTAAAATATTGGTTTTCTATTCATGAATTATCCTGTTTGGATAAACCATAGCAAGGTTACATGCCTCCAAACGGAAATTTCATTCCGCCAAAGCGTTTCTTTCCTTTGCCTCCCATCATGCCGGAAAGCTGTTTCATCATTTTTTTCTGTCCTTCTACTTGTTTTACCAGCCGGTTGACCTCACTGATATCTACACCTGCACCTTTTGCAATCCTGCGTTTTCTGGAAGGATTTAAAACGGCCGGATTGGAACGCTCTTCTTTTGTCATGGAAGAAATAATTGCTTCCATGCCTTTGAACATATCGTCGTCAAGTTCCACATCCTTTAGCTGCCCGCTGACACCCGGCAGCATTCCTAAAATCTGTCCGATGCCTCCCATTTTTTTCATCTGCTGCATCTGGTCAAGCAAATCATCAAAATTGAACTCCGCTTTTTTCATTTTGCGCGTCAGTTCTTTTGCCTTTTCCTCATCAATTTCCGCCTGTGCCTTGTCAATCAAAGTCAGGATATCGCCCATGCCAAGAATACGGCTGGCCATGCGGTCCGGGTAAAACGGTTCCAGATCGGAAAGCTTTTCGCCCATGCCGACATAGAGAATCGGAAGCCCGGTCACAGAGCGAATTGAAAGAGCTGCACCGCCACGAGTGTCACTGTCCATCTTTGTCAGGATAACACCAGTCAACGGAAGTTTCTCATGAAAGGTCTGTGCCACATTGACAGCGTCCTGTCCGGTCATTGCATCTACGGTTAAAATTGTATTGGTAATCGGAAGCTCATTTGAAATATTTACAAGCTCCTCCATCATTACTTCATCAATATGCAGACGGCCCGCTGTATCTAAAATAACAACATTGTTTCCGTTCTTTGCCGCATGCTCCATACCTGCCTTTGCAATGTTGACCGGGGAATGCTTTGTTCCCATAGAAAATACATCAACACCTTGCTTTCCTGCATTGACAGTCAGCTGTTCTATTGCCGCCGGACGGTAAATGTCACAGGCAACCAAAAGAGGTTTTTTCCCTTTGG
>CAJTZB010000276.1 GCA_910583815.1 uncultured Lachnospiraceae bacterium | reverse complement strand
CGGAGGGTGCCATCTCCCAAAAATCCGGCATACCCGACAGCCATTCTTTTGTCTGCTCTGAAACATAGCCTTCCGCAATCCATCCAAGCCATTCTTCATGTGATTTTACCTGCCCAAAAGAGTCATTATAAAGACCAAGCATATATTCTTTTCCGATGTCAAACGGACGGCGCAAAAGAAGCTTTTCACTTGGAAACACCGAAAGATACTGCTGTACATATTGGTCAGAAACAGCGCTCTTTGGAAATTCTGTAATTCCTGAGGAATATTTGACATGCCATTCGCCCCAATGCCCAAGACTTCCAAGCTCAATATAAGCAACCTGCTTATCACTGGCATAATAATCGCCTAACGCCTGTATCAGTTCTCCATGTTCTTGTATGAAAACAGGATTGCTGTAGTTTGGGGCATAGCCTTTTCCGTAGGAAATATCATACCAGTCACCATCTTCATGGGTTTTTTCATAGAGCCACTGAGGGATATCCATATGCGTTTCTCTTCCTGGATAATCACAGACAATCCGGATAATGAAACGGATACCTTGCTCCCTTAGTTCTGTCATATGATACTGCTCTTCTAACTGTGCAAAACGGTACTCGCCTTCTTGTGGCTCGATTTCACTCCATGTCCACAATACGAACATCATACTGACCGGATATTCCGGCAGGGTGTCGTCTATCCAAGGCGCCCAGCCCTTCAATGGATTGACGATTGGCTTATTTGCTGGCTCTGTTTCATAGGTCTCTTTTTCGCCGACAGCAAGCTGCGGCAGCTTTGTAAATAGCATGCTCATTGTTATCACCATAACCAGATATAATATATTATGCTTCATAGCTTCCTCGATACTGAACTAATGTAACATCTTTTACACCACTGATTTCCTGTAAGGAATCGGTAATGCTCAGATTATTCCTTTTTAATCTCACTTCCATAGAAAGTTCTACTTTGTCCTGCTTTATAATTTTAGAACGGACTTTGCAGCGTTGCTTGTGCAAAGCACGGTAGATATGTTCTTCGGTTTCAGGGCGATTCTCCATGTTGATAATCAGCATATAGGTTGTCGTATCGCCCTTTGCACTTTTTAAAATAAAGAATGTGGCTGCTACAAATAAAAAACTGATGCCAGCAATATAAAAATAATTTGCCCCAACAGCAATTCCTGTTGTAATTGCCCAGAACAGGAACATCAGGTCCATTGGGCTTTTGACTGCGGTACGGTAACGGACAATCGAAAGTGCACCGACCATGCCAAGCGACAAAGCAATATTAGAACTGATGGTAACAATAATCACTGCCACAAGTATCGTCATGACAACAAGCGAAATATTAAAAGAATGGTCATAGACCACGCCATAATAGCAGCGCCGGTAAACAAAATAGATGCCAATCCCAAGCAAAAATGCAACTGCAAGTGCAAGGACAAATTCAAGCGGACTGCTGTTCTGCTCAAAGTTATTTAAAAAGGATTTTTTAAACATATCAGAAAATGTAGTTGTTGCAACAAAAAAATTCATAACATTCCTTCCTCGCGTTTCTTTCGTAGTAGTCCCGATTTTACATTCCTGTTACCGGTTCTCGGATTTTATCTGCACACAGGCAGAATTTTGATGCAGAACACTGGTTCAGGTTTCTTACTTTGAATATCTGCTGTATTCTCTCCGGAAGATAACCGGTGAATTTAATTTCTAATATTAAGGAATCTTCCGGCAATACATGCAGGCTGGGAGCATCGGCAGAAAAAATGGAATTTCCTACAGAAACAGCCCGGACATGTTTATCAAACGTAATCCGTACGGTTCCGGCATCAAATACAAACGGTTCTCGTTCATAGTCTACAATGACATCCGGCTTTAAGAGTTTTGTACGAAAATCTACACAAAACTCTTTTGCCATCTGATTTTCTTTTTTCAGAAGGAACATTGGCTCTCCGGAAAGAAGTTCCTCATATTCTGTCCGTGTCAGGGAACACGATTCTTTGTAAATATACGCGCCTTCTTTATGCTTGCATTCCAGATGAATCACATGGTCCGAACAGCCGTAGACGCGGACCCGGTATTTTTTTCTTTGATAGATGCCATCCTGCTTTTCATGGTAAGCTCTTCGGTACATATCATCAAAGTACAGGCTACGTATCATATATTCGCCGTTTTCTCCTGCATAGCGGTCATGTACAGCCATAACATTCAGTACCTGTCTCAATTCCCTGTATTGCTGCCAATTGATCAGATATTTTTGCTCATATCGAAACATATCTGTTTTTGCATTCCTTTCTCTTCTATTAGTGGCAGTTACATCTATTCTGCACCGGAAGGCCCTATATAGAATTCTGCTACGCCAGGATAATACTTTTCATCCAATGTCACACGGTTTGCCAACGATACCTGCTTTCCATCTTCATTTTCTGCAAGTACTGTCCAATAATAGGTTCCTGTAGAAAATGCAGAGAAATCTGCCTCATAAAAAAGCGATGAATTGGTTTTTTCTGTGACTATCGGCTCTGACATATCAGGATATTTGCTGATTGTTATTGTGTAC
>CAJTZB010000275.1 GCA_910583815.1 uncultured Lachnospiraceae bacterium | reverse complement strand
GAGCCGTTACAAGAAAAATGCCCCTACCAGTACCGCAAATACCGATAGGAGCGAGTAACCCGGAAACACAGTAAATCAGGGCATGAGGAAATTATAACATTCCTTCTGCCCGGAGTAAAGAGAGGAAAAAAGAAAATGCAAATAGTAAGAATCACACCGAAAGAACTTCCCACAGATTTAATATTTCGTCTGAACATCATGTACAAAATGGAGCTAGGGGAATTTGTGGCAATATCAGACAACAAGGAAGAAATATTATATGTGAACCACACAGTACCGCA
Source organism: uncultured Lachnospiraceae bacterium (assembly GCA_910583815.1). Classification (GTDB taxonomy): domain Bacteria; phylum Bacillota; class Clostridia; order Lachnospirales; family Lachnospiraceae; genus SIG299. The sequence goes on along the minus strand of CAJTZB010000275.1, from coordinate 2,256 downwards.
AAAAGATATTGACGGCTTTTTAGAGGTGATTGCGTTTCCCTATTATTGGGTAGCTGATGAAACGGCAACGGAAACCGGGAAATTTCTGCAATATGTATATGAGAAATACGGCTTCGGTACATACAGAGTATTGTTAGATTCCCATGAATGGCGGCTTAATAAGGCGGCAGAGCAGAAAGCAAAGAAAACCGCAAAGAAAGTTATTCCGCTGATTGAAGAGCAGATAAAAAGCGAAACCCCGATTGTAGAACTTGATGAATATCTTTTGCATGAAGTTTATTCCGCAGGGCTTAACAGAAAAGGGCAAACATTTAAAAATATATGCGGCTTTAGTAGCGTTTATTTGTTTTATCTCGGCTACCTGATGGGCGTGGAAAAAGTGAAAGGCGGTAAGGCATGAGCAAAGAGGAATACATAGAGAGAACCATAAAAATAATGCAGCAGCTTGATGCGGAAATGCTGAAAAAGGTTTACACCATGGCAAGGACACTTCTTGACATAGCACAGGAGAGGAAAGGGGTAACGGCATAATGGCAGAGCAGAAACAGACTTTTGCAACGGAGATTATCAGCGAAGCAGTGAAACAGCGGAACCGCTGGCGTTTAGCGTTCTGTATTTCACTGGCCGGGAATGTGTTACTGGCGGCAGTGCTGATTTTCGGATAAGGATAACAAGGGCGAGGGCGGCGGCTTGTATGTCTGCCGTCCATCATATTATAGAAAGGCGGTGTTGTTATGGCAGAAAAGCGGAAAGACAGCAAAGGCAGGATATTGAGGGATGGAGAAAATCAGATGAAAGATGGCCGTTACCGCTATCAGTACATGGACGGCAGAGGAAAGCGGTGTGCGGTGTATAGTTGGAAACTGGTAGAAACGGACAGAACGCCACCCGGAAAGAGGGACGATATAAGCCTACGGGAGAAAATAAAGCAGATTGACAGGGATGTTGAGGACGGTATAAAAACTGCCGCCAATAACAAAATTACCCTGAATGATATGTTTGATTTGTACATGACTGGAAAATATGAGTTGAAAGATTCCACACGCTCTAATTATCTGTATATGTATGAAAATTATGTATCAGGTGAGATCGGGCGAAAGAAAGTAGCCAGTATCAAATATTCGGATGTAAAGGCATTTTATAACAGCCTTATTAGGGAAAAGGGCTTTAAGCCTAACAGCATGGAAATTATCAATACTATTCTGCATCCGGTATTTACGCTTGCAGTAAGGGATGGATATATTAGGAGCAATCCGACAGACGGAGTGATGGCAGAGATTAAAAAATCTCATAATTGGGAAAAACCAAAACGCCATGCGCTGACAGAACAGGAGCAGGAAGCCTTTATTGATTTTATTTCTAATTCTGATATTTATAGGCATTGGCTTCCATTGTTTACAGTGTTTCTTGGAACCGGGTGCAGGGTGGGCGAGATTATCGGCTTGCGGTGGCAGGACTTAGATTTTGAGAGCCGGACAATAAGCATAAATCATAACCTAATATATCGTGTGTATCGGCAGCAGGGCGAAAAGTGCGAAATGCACATTACAACGCCAAAGACAAGCGCAGGATGCCGGACAATCCCCATGTTGGACGAAGTTCGTCGGGCATTGCTTCAGGAGAAGCGGCAGCAGATGCAGAGGGGATATAACGAAACTGTAATAGATGGTTACAGTGGCTTTATCTTTACAAATCGTGAGGGTTATGTACACAATCCGCAGACTATCAACAGAGCGATAAAGAGGATATACACAGCTTACAATGAGCAGGAGAAGGAGAGGGCAAAGCAGGAACACAGAGAGCCTATTCTTATCCGGCATTTTTCCGTCCATAACCTCCGGCATACATTTTGTACCCGGTTTTGTGAAAATGAAACAAATATCAAAGTGATTCAGGAGATTATGGGGCATAGCGATATAAGCACAACCATGAACATATACGCAGAAGCTACGGAGAGCAAAAAGAAAGAATCCTTTGAAAATCTGCAAGGCAAAATCAAAATATGCTGACCTGATACAGAGAGCCGTTCCGGGATTGCCGGGACGGTTTTTCTATATCTCAAATTTATCTCAATTTTTATCTCAATCTAAAGAACAGTGACAAACAAAGATAAACGAAAAAAGAGGGGGAAAGTGCCGGAAACATAGGCTTTTATATAACTATAAACAGAGATAAGCAAAGACAAAATATAGTATTATCATATCCCGACGATGAAAAGCCTTGATAAGTAAAAAGGCTTGAGATGCTGATAAATAC
>CAJTZB010000274.1 GCA_910583815.1 uncultured Lachnospiraceae bacterium | reverse complement strand
GAGCCTCCGCTTGTTACTCCATCTTCTCAGATCGTCGGTACGCAGGCTGTACTTAATGTGTTGCAGGGCGAGCGCTATAAGATGATTACAAAGGAATCTAAGAAGGTGCTTGCAGGTGAGTTTGGTGAAACCGTAAAGCCGTTCAATCAGGAAGTACAGAAGAAAGCAATCGGAGACACCAAGCCGATTACTTGCCGTCCGGCAGACCTGATTCCTCCTCAGTTAGATAAATTCAGGGAGGAATGCGGAGAATGGATGAAGCAGGATGAAGACGTATTGTCCTATGCGCTGTTCCCACAGGTTGCAACGGAATTCTTTAAGTACAGACAGTCACAGGAGAAGAAGGTAGATGTGACTGCTGCAGATACTCAGAATAAAGCATATCCGGTATAAAAAATGTTTCTTATATACATATGGGAGATGCTGATTTTACCCTAAAAGGGCTTTTTGCACTCAAATTATATAAGATGAAAAGAGAATTGCCGTCGGGGGCTGCTGCCCGGCGGTAATTTTTTTTACATTTTTATGTTTTCAAGTGCATCATTATGTGGTACAATATGTAATGGCATAAAGTTTGAGAAGCAGCTTTGAGTATGATAAAATATGGAGGTACAGCAATGAGTTTTTTTAAGGATATTAAGGATGAGCTTGAACAGGCAGTAAATGAAATCGATGCCACGGAACAGACGGAAGAAGAGGATTTATTCGCAGATTCCGATGCAGATGAAGAAGTGGATGAAGAATTGCTGGCAAATATATTGGAGGATGAACCAAAAACAGAAGAGCCTGTAAAGCAGGAGGAAATTTCTGAACCAAAGGCAGAAGAAGCTGCTGTGCCGCAAGAAGAGAAGACACAGCGTGAACATACAGAAGGCGTTACTGTTATTACAAAAGGCACGACGATCAACGGAAGCATTATTTCTGATTGTGCGCTTGATGTAATGGGAACGATCAACGGCGATATTGAGTGCCTTGGCAAGCTCACAATTTCCGGCAAGGTAAGCGGAAATTCCATAGCTTCCGAAGTATTTGTAAATACTGAGCGCTTAGAAGGTTCTATTACAAGTGAAGGCAGCGTAAAAATTGCACAAAAAACCATTGTAATCGGAGATATTACCGCATCTTCTGCAGTGCTTGCAGGTGCTGTAAAAGGTGAGATTGATGTAGCAGGCCCTGTAGTTTTAGATTCTACTGCTATTATCAAAGGCAATATCAAGGCAAAGTCCGTGCAGATGAACAATGGTGCCGTTATGGAAGGCTTCTGTTCCTTAAGTTATTCCGATATTCCGATTGACGATATTTTTGAATAAGTGTAGATTTGTAGAAGAAAAGGCAAGATAGCAAATTGGAAGCGGAGGATTTGTATGGCGTATCGCAGGGTATTATTAAAGCTGAGTGGAGAAGCTCTGGCAGGAGAAAAGAAAACAGGCTTTGATGAAGCCACCTGCCTTTCGGTTGGAAAACAAGTAAAGCAACTGATAGAAAGTGGCGTGGAAGTTGCTGTTGTCATTGGTGGAGGAAACTTTTGGAGAGGCAGGACAAGTGAAACGATTGACCGCGTCAAAGCCGATCAAATCGGGATGCTCGCTACAGTAATGAACAGCATCTATGTTTCGGATCTGTTCCGTTATCTTGGAATGCAGACCAGAATTTTTACACCGTTTACATGTGGCAGCATGACAGAGCTGTTTTCTAAAGACAAGGCACTTTCTGACCTGCATGAAGGAAAAGTTGTTTTTCTTGCAGGCGGCACAGGACACCCTTATTTCTCTACAGATACGGCAACAGCACTTCGTGCAATAGAGCTGGAATGTGATATTGTCTTAATGGCAAGAGCAATCGATGGTGTATATGACAGCGACCCAAAGTTAAACCCAGCAGCAAAGAAGTTTGATACGCTTCCAATCAGTGAAATTATAGAAAGAAAGCTTGGAATTATCGACTTGGCATCCGCAGTGCTCTGTATGGAAAACAAACTTCCGCTTCTGATTTTCTCACTTCATATGGAAAACGGAATCGTGAGGGCAGCAATGGGAGAAAGCGGCGGAACTGTTGTTACAGTATAAATTACGGAGGAAGTTACAATGAATGAAAGAGTAAAGCCATTTGAAGAGAAAATGAACAAATCTTTGGATGCATTAAAAGAAGAATATGCATCCATCCGTGCAGGACGCGCAAATCCGCATCTGCTTGACAAAATCCATGTGGATTACTATGGGCAGCCATCCCCAATCCAGAGCGTGGCTAATATCTCTGTCCCAGAGGCAAGAGTGATCCAGATTCAGCCTTGGGAAAGCAAAATGATAAAGAATATTGAGAAAGCAATTATTGCTTCCGATTTGGGTATTACTCCGGGAAATGACGGCAAAGTAATCCGCCTTGTTTTTCCGGAACTTACGGAAGAGCGCCGTAAGGAGCTTGTAAAGGATATTAAAAAGAAATCCGAAAACGCAAAGGTTGCTGTCCGAAATATCAGAAGGGATGCGAACGATGCTATCAAGAAAGCTGGTAAGGCAAGTGAGATTTCTGAGGACGAGCAGAAACAGATTGAAGACGAAATTCAGAAACTGACAGATAAATTTATTGCAGAGGTTG
>CAJTZB010000273.1 GCA_910583815.1 uncultured Lachnospiraceae bacterium | reverse complement strand
CGGCATGAACCTTGCCCTAAAGCATCACTATTCCGTGCTGGTTCGGATTTTCACAAATAATCTTGGGGATTTATATCTGCGCATGAAAGACTATCCGAAGGCGCTGTCTTATTTAAAGAGAGTATACCAGCAGACAGAAAAGTTGATGCGCAGACAGGAGGAAACCGGAAAGACACTGCTTTATACAGTGAATCTGAATGTTTCCGTTCTGAATATTTCAGAAGTATATTATCTGCTTGGAGACTATGAAGAAAGCCTGAAGTATATCAGCATGCTTCTGCCAGAAGAAAGAGCAGATGAAAATATGAACTATTCTGCCTCCATCAATGCCATTTATGCATTGGATTATGGTCATATGGGCCGTATGGAGGATGCGAAGGAATACATCTGGAAAGTAATAGAATCGGCAGAAATAGGCTATGGGAAGCTGGAATCCATGAGGGAATATTTAAGTGTCTGTCAGATGCTGATAGAAAATAATGAAACAGAGTCTGCGCAGCGGCTGCTTAATGCGGTGCGCGGCATTGCGGAAGATTTGGCTTTGACCAATGTGTGGTGCGATTATTATGAGACTTTGCTGGAGTATCAAAGAAGGTATGGGACAAAAGAAGACCTTCTGAAAACATATGAGCACTATTTTTTCTATAAGAAGCAGATGGATGAAAAGCTGGAGCGCCAGCAGATTCAAGCGATACGGAACCGTCAGGCGCTTGACAATGCAGAAAAGAAGCAGCTCCGTATGGAGGAGCATAACAGGCAGCTCAAGAGGATGTCGGAACACGATGCACTGACTGGTTTATGCAACCGCTATGTACTGAATAAAGAATGTGAAAAATGGTATCAGAATGCTAAGGATAAGGAAACAACATTAGGAATTATGATATTGGATGTGGACTATTTCAAGCAATACAATGATGCCTATGGTCATTTGGGTGGGGATGATTGCTTAAAATGTGTCAGCGGAGTGTTAAGAGAAACCGTTGGCACAAATGGGATGGTGGCACGATATGGCGGCGATGAATTTTTTGTGCTGACGCGAGGAAAAACAGACGAGGAGATGTTAAAGCTTGCCAAAGACATTAACGAGCGCATCAGAGAAAAGAAATGGGGACATAAAAAATCTTTGGTTTCCAACTATATTACGCTGAGTCAGGGCATTACAAATGGGGTGCCGCAGGATTCACAGATGATGTCGGATCTGATTCATTTGGCAGACAATGCTTTGTATCGTGCAAAGGAGGCCAGAAGAGGATTTATCGGAATTTGTCGGAGCGACGGAAACTACAGTATTTATGACAATCAGGGAACAGCGGAGGAAGTCAAAAAACAATGATATATCGGGCATTTTTAATTAAGTATGGGGAAATCGGCCTGAAAGGGAAAAACCGCCATGTCTTTGAAAACATTCTGTGTGAACAGATTCGTTTTCATTTGAAAGGCCTTGGGGAGTTTGAAGTGCTGCGCGAGCAGGGGCGCATTTTTGTCTCCTGCCCGGAGCAATATGACTATGAAGAAACGGTAAAGGAACTTGGGAAGGTATTTGGTGTTACCGGAATCTGCCCGGTTGTTGTAATAGATACAACGGATTGGGACAAAATTACGGAAGCAGTGCTTTCTTATGTGGACAGCTTTTATACAGACAAAAACTTTACGTTTAAGGTAGAGGCAAAACGCGCAGACAAACGCTATCCGGTTACTTCACCGGAGATGTGTGCAAGGCTTGGAGAATCGTTGCTTCATCGTTTTGAAAGCCTTTCGGTTGATGTGCATGAGCCGCAGGTGCGTATTACTGTAGAGGTACGGAACAGGTCATATGTCTATTCTCATGTGATTCCGGGACCGGGCGGGATGCCGGTCGGCTCCAGCGGCAGGGCGATGCTTCTGCTTTCTGGAGGAATTGACAGTCCGGTTGCAGGCTATATGATTGCAAAACGAGGCGTAGAAATAGAAGCAGTTTACTTCCATGCGCCGCCTTACACAAGCGAGCGCGCCAAACAGAAAGTCGTAGATTTGGCAGAGATTATTAGCGGCTATACCGGGCCAATTACACTGCATGTCGTAAACTTTACGGATATTCAGATGTATATCTATGAACAATGCCCGCATGAACAGCTGACAATTATTATGCGCCGCTATATGATGCGTATCGCAGAGCTGCTTGCCAAAAAGAGCGGCTGCATGGGACTGATTACCGGAGAAAGTATAGGGCAGGTGGCAAGCCAGACGATGCAGAGCCTGAATGCAACAAATGCAGTCTGTACTATTCCGGTATACCGCCCATTGATTGCATTTGACAAACAGGATATTGTTACAATTGCAGAAAAGATTAAGACATATGAAACATCCATTTTGCCATACGAAGACTGCTGTACGATTTTTGTTGCGAAGCATCCGGTAACAAAACCGCTTCTGTCTGGAATTGAACAGTCAGAGACCCATCTTTGTGAAAGGATTGAGGAATTGGTGCAGACAGCACTTGACACAATAGAAATCATAAAGGTTGGAGAATGAACGTGCCTGTGGAACAGTTTTCCATAAGGTAAAAAGCAGGGTGTCAAAAACCTTCTCTAAGGTTTCTGGCACCCTTTTAAAGACTG
>CAJTZB010000272.1 GCA_910583815.1 uncultured Lachnospiraceae bacterium | reverse complement strand
GGAAAGCTCCTTTTCAATGCGTTCCTTTGTCATAAATGCCTCCTTAATTTAACCTTCCTTATCAGAAAAAAAGAGTTATCAGGAATTACTGAACGGAATCCTTGCTTTTAGATATGTGTTAGCTTCATGATTCCTGATAACTCTGATAAGGTATCTGCCATTTGTTGATAGTTACTGTCATAATGATATTGGCAGGCTTGTGCCTGACTATCATTATGGATGGTGATTATTTTGATTCAATCAACGATTGAAAATCTTGCAGCTCAAACAGCCAACATCTTTTTGCAAAATGGATATAACCACCGAAGTATCCGGGAAAAAGAATTTGCCCTGCAAAAGATTGTCCAACTGCACCATGAGAACGGATATGATTGTTACAGCCCTGAAATTATATCCCTGTTTATCCGGGACGCAGAGAACCGCTATCAGCAAAAGGAAATCGGGAAAATACGATTTATGTTCCTTACAAAAACTGCTGATTACCTGACCGAATACCATGAAAAAGGCTCTATAACTTTATATGCCCGGAGGGTTCCGTCTGCTCTTTCCCCATACTACGAAGACCTTTTAACCGGTATCAGGGCTTACGGGGAATGGAACGACAAAACCAAATGCAGTATCAGACAGGTTGCAAACCCTTATTTCAAATGGCTTTTGGCTAATGGGATTGGTTCATTTGCGCAGGTGGATGACAGCATTATCAGAAAATACCTCATGGATTGTTCCAGGCGCATGACACTCAATAGTATTGATACCATCAAGCGTTCTCTTAAAAAGCTGCATTTGTATCTATATGAAATAGGAATTACGGGCAACAGCTTTGCAGATACGCTGTCTTTTGTAACCCCTACAGAACATAAGGTGAAAAAACCTGTCCCTCTGGATGAAATCGCCGCTGTTCTGGATGTTATTGACCGCAGCACCGCTATGGGCAAGCGGGACTATGCAATGATTATGACAGCGGCTGTCACCGGGATAAGGTCTGTTGACATCATAAACCTGACTTTTGATGCGATTGACTGGATTAACGGGGAAATCCGGATCACACAACATAAAACGGGGAAAACGCTTGCGCTTCCTTTGACGACAGACGTTGGAGAAGCCATTCAGGACTATATATTGAATGGCCGTCCGAAAAGTGACCTTCCGTTTGTTTTTTTACGTGCAAAATCCCCGGCCGTACAGTTAGGACGTACTCTGCCTTATCAGACATTTAATGTTTACCGGGAAAAGCTCGGACTTCCGAAATGTACATTTCATGGGCTGCGGCGTGCTGTGGGCACCAACATGGTAATATCTGGTGTGCCAGTCACTACGGTTTCGCAGGTTTTAGGCCATTCCAGCATTGAGCCGACAAAACAATATATCTCCTTAGACAGCACGCATCTGAAAGAATGTGCCCTCAATTTAGAAGGCTTCATGCCGGAAAAAGGGGGCGGTCATTTATGAAAGAATTTAAAAGTGCTTTTAGGCCCTCTATCATGGAATATCTTGAGTTTCGTTCCGCTATGGGCTACTCCAATGAGCATGAACAGCAACTGCAGCATTTCGACAGGTATTGTTATGAACACTGCCCAGAACAAACCGAGCTGACAAAAGAAGTTGTCCGTGGCTGGTTCTACGACGAAATCGCAAGAGGCCGTTCCTGTTTGAGCAGCAAGGCTACCGCCATACGCTTATTTGCAAAATATCTCGGCGTATCGGCTTATATACTGCCGATGAGTTGTGTACCCAAAACGCCGGACTATCTGCCATACATCCTGACAGACAGTGAACTTGCTGCATTGTTTCATGCCGCCGATACGATGGAATATAAAAATGACCCATTCTTTCGCGAAACAGCATCCGTCCTTTTGCGGCTGCTCTACTCATGCGGGTTAAGGCCAAACGAGGGCAGAAACATAAAGCTGGAGCATATCAATTTCAAAACCGGCGAGCTTTTCATCACAAAAACCAAACGCAGGAAAGAACGGATCGTCGTAGCTTCTGATGATATGTTGCTGCTGCTGAAAAAGTACCGTTCCCAAAGAGCTATTTTCGACAAAGGGAATGAATATTTTTTTATCCATACAGATTCCTCTGCCCTGAAATCATGGCAGTTGACCGCACTTGTAAAATCATGCTGGGCAGCGGCACATCCAGAAGTTGACCCAAAACTATTGCCACGTTTAAGGCCATATGATCTCCGCCACCGATTTGCATCGACAGTCCTGCAGCGCTGGCTGGATGAAGGCAGGAATCTTTATGCGATGCTCCCTTACCTTCGTGCTTATATGGGACACGAAAAGTTTTCGGACACCGCTTATTACATCCACATCCTGCCGGAACGCCTTATGGTATCTCCGGGAGTACAGTGGGAAAACATTGACCGCATTGGAATGGAGGTGGACATATGGGCACGTTAACCCCGTTATTCTCCCTTGTCCACGATTTCCTGCTGGTTTCGTTGCCGGATGAACAAAAATGCAGCCCAAATACAATACGTTCTTACCGTAAGTCTTTGGAATTACTTTTCGATTTCATCAAGACAAAGCGGGATATCTCTTTAAGTGAAATCACTTTTGAGATGATTGACCGTAATGCTGTCTCGGAATTTTTGGATTATCTCGA
>CAJTZB010000271.1 GCA_910583815.1 uncultured Lachnospiraceae bacterium | reverse complement strand
ACAACTTAATAGGCGCATATACTACAGATGAATATCAGTACAACAGACATTGGAAGACAAGTGAAGCAATGCTTACTGTCAATTTAAATGGCACTGATTACACGGCTTCTGTTTTAGATTGGACCAATACACTGGAAGGTGATGAAATCACCATTACCGCAGCAGACGGTACAAAGAAGCAGTATAAGGCAGGCACAAGTGACAATGTAGATGCAGAGCGTTTTACAATTCTTGCAGCACTCGAAGGTGCGGTACTTGAAACTTATGACCTGCTTCCAATGATTGATGAAGCAAACGCAAACCTAAAGGGCATGCAGATTCAGTACTATACCGAGGATTACATTTTTGGTATGGGCAGAGGCGGCATTAAGTATATGACATTCAACTATACCGATGCTGAGTGGGATGAATATGTAAAATCTCAGGGCGGACAGCTGAACTACAAGTAAGCACAATTAAATAAGCATCCCGTTCATCAACGGCAGGATGTGAAATATGAAGAACCCCTAGGGAGGGACAGCAAATGTCCCTTCCTAGTGTGCCATGTTGCAGACATATTTCTGCGATGTGGCACACTAACAGGGATTATTTTGTATTTATACAGTTTCTGTAAATTGAAGGACGATTTAAGGAAGCTGTATAAATACAAATATGCGGAGGTAATGAATTACAATGAAATCTACAATAAAGTATGTCTGCAAACGTATTGCATTGATGTTTTTTGTGTTCTTTGTCATTCTGACGATGTGCTTCGTGCTCGTAAAGCTGCTGCCTCAAAGAGACGCACAGCAGTTTGGTAAAGATATGAATATTATTTTGCAGCGCCGCGAAGCGCTTGGCTATAACAAACCGATTCTGGTGCAGTACTTAATTTTCCTTAAAAAAAGCGTATTTGGTGGAGACTGGGGTATCAGCGAAGTGCTGTATCTTGGACAAGATGTTTGGGGAATGTTTGTTTCCAAGCTTCCGGCAACAATGATGGTAAATATTTATTCCATGATTTTCAGTGTACCGCTTGGTATTCTGCTTGGAATATATGCGGCATTAAAAAAGAACAGATGGCAGGATCATGTGATTTCTACTGCAGTTATGATTTTCATTTCTGTGCCAAGCTTCGTTTATGCTTTGCTTGTACAGTACATTTTCTGCTTTAAACTTCAGCTCTTCCCATTGCAGATGAATGCCGGTTCGGATTATTTTTCGTTGTCGATGTTCCTTTCGGTCGTTCCTGCAGTATTGTCGCTTGGTTTCGGCAGTGTTGCCGGCTTTACAAGAAGCGTGCGTGCAGAGTTGTCCGAAGTACTGACAAGTGATTTCATGCTGCTTGCTCGTACAAAAGGCTTAACAAGGGCGCAGGCAACGCTTCGTCATGCATTGCGGAATTCGATGGTGCCGATTTTCCCTATGATTTTAGGTGAGTTTGTCAGCATTCTTTCCGGTTCGCTCGTTATTGAAAAGATTTTTGGTGTTCCGGGTGTTGGCCAGCTTTACATCAACTCTATCAACGGCCTGGACTACAATTTCTTTATGCTTTTGTCGGCATTCTATACATTAATCGGGCTCACATCCGGTATCGTAGTAGACATCAGCTACGGTCTGATTGATCCGAGAATCAGAATGGGGGAGCGGTAGGATATGGATAAGAAAGCAATGGGTTATGATAATATACCAAAGGATATGTTTGAGTTTTGCCAGCAGGATGCGTCTATCCATGACAAGAAGTTTGATACAAAACCAGTTGGCTATTTTAAAGATGCAATGCTTCGTTTTTGCAGAAATAAGGGTTCGATTGTAGCAGCTGGAATTATTTTCTTTTTAATGCTGTTTGCAATTTTTGTACCTATATTTTTCAGCAACAACTATACGAACGTTCCGACTGATACCATGTACCTGCACTATACAAAACTGCTTCCAAAGTGGGATTTATTTGCTTGGGCAGGCTGGGATGGCGCTTCTGATGTAACGCTTAACAGAGATAACTACTATAAAAGAGTGGCCATCGGTGAAGAGACAGGAATGAACCCTGTCGTAAAGATTTATAAGGCCGATTATGTAGACGAGTCGGCAACTTCAGACACGACATTTTTTGATGTCAGAGTGGATTCCTACCTTTCTAATGGTATGTTTTATATGACTCTGACAGAAGATGAATATAAGGATATTCAGAAATGGCAGTTGGAAACCGGTGTTCAGGTTATCTATCCTGCAGTAGATACTTCCAAAATTCAGATTGCTTCCATGAGATCAGATGCAAATATCTGGTATCAGTGCACAAATAAGGGGATGCCAAAGCTGAATAAGAACGGTGAATTTGTGCCGATGTACAAAAAGACCGGCAGCGACGGCCATTATGACAGCCTTCGTATTGAGGGAGATGATGGTTCTTACCGCTATGCGGTAGTTGCGGGAACTTCAGAGGCGACATCCTATAAAGTACGTGTATTTTCTTATACCTATTTTCAGTATCGTTATGGTTTTGAACCATCGTTTGCATTTGGAACCAATGCCTATGGGCATGACATTCTGACAAGGCTAGCAGGCGGTGCAAGGTTCTCTCTTGTATTTGCAGTATGCATTTCTGCCATCAACCTGTTCCTTGGTGCAATTTATGGTGCGATTGAAGGCTACTATGGCGGTATCCTTGACCTTACAATGG
>CAJTZB010000270.1 GCA_910583815.1 uncultured Lachnospiraceae bacterium | reverse complement strand
GATTACCGGAGGTATTATCCATATGAGACGCTGGCGTCCAAAGTACTCGGATTTACCGGAAGCGACAATCAGGGTATTGTCGGACTGGAAGTAAAATACGATTACTGGCTTCAGGGAGACAATGGGAAAATACTCACGCTGACAACAGCGCATGGAGTAGAGATTCCAAACGCTGCGGAATACAGGGAAGAGCCAATACGAGGAAATGATGTCAGGCTCTCGCTTGACGTGGTAGTGCAGAGCTATGCAGAGCAGGCGGCAAAGCGGGCATTGGAGGCAAAGGGAGCAAACAGTGTCAGTTTAATCGTCATGAATCCGAAGAATGGCGAGATTTATGCGATGGTCAACGTGCCGGAATATAATTTAAATGAACCATATACTTTCCAAGCGGCATATGAAGAACAATACGATATAGCATCAATGACAGCAGAAGAAAAAACGGAACTTTTAAATCAGATGTGGAGAAATCCATGTATCAGCGATACCTATGAACCCGGTTCGGCGTTTAAAATTGTAACTGCTACGGCAGCACTGGAGCATAATGCAATTTCCTTGAGCAGTACGTTTCACTGTCCGGGTTACAAAATCGTGGAGGACCGCAGGATACGTTGCCATAAGACCGCAGGGCACGGCAGCCAGACATTTGTTGATGCAATCAAAAACTCATGTAATCCGGCGTTTATGGAAATCGGTGCGAGAGTTGGCATTGAAGGGATGTATGAAACATTCCAGTCGCTTGGCCTGTTTTCCAGAACAGGTGTCGATTTGCCAGGAGAGGCAAATTCGATTATGCATAAAACAGAAAATGTAGGGGCTGTTGAGCTTGCAACAATTTCTTTTGGACAGTCGTTCCAGATTACACCTTTGCAGCTGCTTAGTGCAGTCAGCACGGTAATCAACGGAGGAACAAAGATTACGCCGCATTTTGCGGTAGAGATTGTCAACAATGAAGGAACGGTCATAAAGACAATAGATGGCATCGGAGAGAGCGGAGCGATTTCAGCAGAGACATCTGCAACAATGAAATCCCTGCTGGAAAAGGTAGTTTCAGAAGGGACCGGAAAGAGGGCATACCTTCCGGGAATGCGTATTGGCGGAAAGACAGCGACTTCTGAAAAACTGCCAAGGCGCAGCGGCCGTTATATTGCATCGTTTGTCGGCTTCGCACCGGCAGAGGATCCGGAAGTTGTTGCAATGGTAATGATTGATGAGCCGGAAGGCCTGTACTATGGCGGTACGATTGCAGCCCCTGTAATTGCTGAGGTATTTGATATGGTGCTCCCTTATCTTGGGATTGAGCCGGTCTATACAGAGGAGGAACTGGAAAATCTCCAGAATAAGTAGCAGGAGAGGTTATCATGGTTTCTTTTTTGACCCCGGTGGTAACAGCGTTTGGAATCAGCGTGGTTTTATGCCAGCTTTTCATTCCGCTTTTAAAGCGTTTTCATGTCGGACAGCAGGTGCGTGAGGATGGGCCAAAGGAACATCTGAAAAAATCCGGAACGCCAACGATGGGTGGGGTTGTGATTCTGTTTGCAGTCTTTCTTACCTCTCTCCTTTTTGTAAAGCGCTATCCAAGAATCTGGCCAGTGCTGTTTGTTATGCTTGGCTTTGGATGCATTGGTTTTTTAGACGATTCGATTAAACTTCTGCGCAGCCATTCTATGGGGCTGGCTCCGATGCAGAAGCTGTTATTAGAAGCGGCAGTGACAATGGGATTTGCTTTCTATATGGGCATAGGCAACATGGAAACGAAAGTGCTGATTCCGTTTACCGGTGGGCTTTCGGACGGAATTTTTCTGGAGCTTGGTGTATGGTATGTTCCGCTTTTGTTTTTTGGAATGCTTGGCTGTGCCAATGGCGCTAATTTTACCGATGGCATCGACGGCCTGGCATCGGGCGTAACGCTGATGATTTCAGCGTTTCTGGCAGTGGTTTCTATTGGTGCCGGTCATCAGTCAGCTCCGGTTTCTTGTGCGGTTTCTGGTGCGCTTTTGGGATTTTTGATGTACAATATGTATCCGGCAAGGGTGTTTATGGGGGACACAGGTTCGCTTGCATTGGGAGGATTTGTAGCGGCATCCGCTTTTTTGTTGCAGATTCCGTTATTTCTTGTTATGATTGGTATAGTTTATCTTGCGGAAGTGCTTTCTGTTATTTTGCAGGTTCTGGTGTTCCGGCTGTGCAATGGGAAACGGCTGTTTAAAATGGCACCGATTCATCATCACTTGGAACTCTGCGGCTGGGAAGAAACAGAGATTACTGCCTTGTTTACTATCCTGACTGCGGTATGCTGCGTGCTTGCATTGTTCGGGTTATGATATGATGATACTAGGGTCAAATGGCTGGAAATCCGATACAAGCCTGCTTGCGGGAGTGCGTAGCACGTAGCAAGCCGTGTATCGACTGCTATTTGCCCCCAACATTATGATATGGAGGAAGTTACATATGTTACAGGGAAAAAAAGTTACGGTTATTGGAAGCGGAATCAGCGGCATTGCAGCTGCAAAGCTGTTAAAAGAACATTCTGCAGCCGTAACAATCTACGATGGAAATGCACAGGCAGATGTGCAGGAAATAAAGAAAAAGGCAGACGGAGGAGTAGAGGCTGTCTGCGGAGAATGGACGAAGGAGCTTTCGGAAGGAAGCGAACTGCTGGTAGTAAGCCCTGGTGTTCCGACGGATTTGCCATTTCTTCTGGATATGA
>CAJTZB010000269.1 GCA_910583815.1 uncultured Lachnospiraceae bacterium | reverse complement strand
ATAGGACGTCTGTATCAGGAGGGCGTAAAGGCTATAGCCATGCGCTGCTCCGGCTATAATAATGTTGATTTTCAGGCAGCATATGGGAAACTTCATGTCATGCGTGTACCGGCATATTCGCCATATGCGGTGGCAGAGTATACGATGGGGATGCTTTTGATGCTGAACCGGAAGCTGCATCGTGCCTACAACCGTACAAGGGAATTCAATTTCAGCTTAGTGGGGCTGACCGGCTTTGACTTATATGGAAAAACGGTAGGCGTTGTTGGCACTGGAAAAATCGGTCAGGTATTTATCAACATCTGCAAAGGCTTTGGTATGCGTGTACTTGCCTATGACCCATATCCTGTGGAAAATGCAGATTTTTCCTATGTCAGTCTGGAAGAGCTTTGCAGGGAATCGGATGTGATTTCCCTTCATTGTCCGCTCACTAAAGAGACGTTTCATATTATTGACAAGAATTCGATTGCATGGATGAAAGAGGGCGTATATCTTCTGAACACTTCCCGTGGTGCGCTGATTGACAGCGAGGATTTGATGGAGGCGCTTAAGTCAAAGAAGGTCGGAGCAGCAGGCCTGGATGTATATGAGGAAGAGACCGATGTATTTTATGAGGACTTTTCCAATACCATTGTGCAGGATGATACGCTTGCCAGGCTTTTGACGCTGCCAAATGTGCTGATTACTTCGCATCAGGCGTTTTTGACGAAAGAAGCATTGAAGAATATTGCAGAAGTGACGCTTCAGAACTTGCAGGATTTCTTTGGCGGAAAGCCGCTTGCCAATGAAGTGTGCTACCATTGCATGAAGAACGGAAGCTGTAAGAAGGAACATAAAGAGAGGTGCTTTTAAGGAATATTTATGGATTACACGTAAAATCACATGGGCTGAGGCATGTTGACATCCGTACCCGACGCTAATCAGGACTTTGTAATTCCCAAGCCTTTTCTGATACCTGGCCTGCTCCCTGAGATTGTCCTTTCGGTTTCAAGCATTCTGATATAACAGGTCTGCAGAGTCTGTTTGCATGCTTCTGCCCCAAGCACACATTACAGGTGCGTTTTTTATGCACCTGTAATGATCAGATTAGTGGAAGTACTTACAAAGCCCACGGAAGCCGGGCTGACAATCACATCTCTGCTGATTCCCCTTGCCTCGCAGTCGAGTGTTCCAAGGATTGCATTCAAATACTTCAGATATACAAGCGATATATTTTTCTCCTGATTTTCTATAACGATACCAGATTGCCCAGTTCCAATACTGTTAATTGTTTCTTTAGTCCCATATTCATTACTCTGTCCCATCCTTTCTGTAACAATCCGCACTTCGCACAACGCCATGTTCATGTTTTTTATATCTTTGGGCTCTGCCGCATTCTTGTTTTCTTGAACATAAAGAAAACCTCCTTAAAAGGTATTTGGAAGACAGAACCCTTCATGAAATACAGTTTGAAAGAAGCTGGCATGCCATATCAATATATACTAATTCAGCCACTATATATAGTGTTGGATTTCAAAAGTGATAATAGTCACTGTGTTTTTGAGGGAGTAGAGTTCATACTGGAGTTCTTGATATTATTCGTTCAAGCGACTATAATAGTTTAATGATGTTTATATGGAGGGCCGGATATGTTTGAATATATGACGGTAAAGGAAGCGGCAAAAATATGGGGATTATCCGAACGGCGAGTTCAAATATTGTGTTCGGAAAACCGAATTGAGGGGGCAATACATCTTAGTCGTATGTGGCTGATTCCCCAAAATGCCCAAAAGCCTGCGGATGCAAGAAAGAAAAGCAAGGCTTAACATTCAGCTAACATGCGGTTATATATAATTAAAATGATTGTCCAAAGGAAAGGAGCGGTTTTATGCGATTGCTTATCATCGAAGATAATAAAGAACTGGCAGACTTTATGAAAACAGGACTTGAAAAATCTGGATTTCAAGTAGATATTTCCTATATTGGATGCGAAGGAGAAGAAAGAGCTTATGTAAATAGTTATGATGCGATACTTCTCGACCTCAATCTGCCTGATAAGGACGGAATTGATATTTTGAAGTTTTTACGTTCTGAACATATAGAAACACCTGTTATTATTATTACTGCACGAGATGAAATTGAAGAACGAGCACGAGGGCTTGATCTCGGTGCAGACGATTATCTTACAAAACCATTTCAGTTATTGGAGCTTCGGGCACGAGCACAGGCAGTTATTCGGAGATTCAATGGGAGGACAAGCCCAATAATTGAAATAGGTGCTCTGTCTGTTCATCCCGCCTCACGAACAGTAACGTGGAGTGGAAAGGTAGTGCGACTTGCGGCAAAAGAATTTGATGTTCTGGAATACATTGCAGAAAAACACCCTGCTGTTGTGTCTGGTGAAGAAATTGCAGAGCATATTTACAACGAAGACTTTGACCCATTTTCAACGGCTTTAAGAGTGCATTTGAGCAAGCTGCGAAAGAAGCTAAAGGACGCAGCGCAACGAGATATTTTGGTTACTACTCGTGGAAAGGGGTACTCGTTATGCACGGAAGATTAAGGATGAATGTAAAAATAGGGATTATCATTTTGGTCTTTTCAGTATTAGTTACCTGTGCTTTTACCGGGGCAATGCTCTGGTTTGGAACGATGGCAAATCAGGTGCAGATAGATAATGGAGGAATTTACCGTCTTTCCTCTACAGAGTATGCAGAAGTCGTGATTAATGGCGGC
>CAJTZB010000268.1 GCA_910583815.1 uncultured Lachnospiraceae bacterium | reverse complement strand
GACCACCAACATCCTCAGAACCAAGCTGCCCGGTAATCAGCAGACCAATATTTTTTACCGTTGTCACAATCCAATATTTTACTTCTATAAAACTGTAACGGATCGTCTGGAAAATTCCTGTCTTTTCTCTTGCAAGGTTATAGGAAAATCCGATAGAATAGGTTTCCTGATGTAGCTTTGGAGTTAATTCTACATTTGTAGACTTTCCGTTTCTTTCATACGTAAGCGTAATCGGGGTTTCATCCAAAGGGTGTGCATTCATATATTCTGACAGCTCCGCACCAGATGCTACAGCAACCCCATTCACATGTGTAATAATGTCGCCAGGTCCCATACCGGCAGAATGTACTGGATAATTTTCATATACCCCAAGTACTTCCGGCTTCCGGTCTTCCTTGGCATAATAGTCAAATCCCAAGATATACTTCTTAGTCAGAATCGGTTCTATTACTGTAGAATAAGTTTCGCCATTTCTTTTATATTTGACTGGTATCGGCTCTGCGGTTACTTCGTTGTAGAGAAAATAAGAATCCAGTTCTCTTCCGATAGAAATATTGCTCTTCCCAAATTTTATAATAATATCGCCTGGCTGAAGACCTGCTGCTTCTGCCGGAGAACCCTCTGTCACGGAACGGACCGCTGCCGGGTCATACCCTACACAGCCTATGATAAACAATGAAAGCACAAATGCCAGCAAAAAATTAAAGAACGGCCCCGCAAAAATAACAGAAATACGCTGCCAGACTCCCTTAGAGTAGAATGCGCTTTCTTCCGTTGAATTTTGGTCCGTATCCTCTCCCAGCATCTGGCACATGCCCCCGAATGGAAGCAGCTTAATGGAATATTTTGTTCCACCCTTTGTAATTCCAAACAATGTTGGACCAAGGCCAATGGAAAATTCCACAACGCCAATGCCGTTCTTTTTTGCCAGCAAAAAATGCCCAAGTTCATGGATAATAATAATTATGCTGAAAATCAAAATAGCAACAATAATTTTCATATCGTTTTAATCCTCATTTCTGCGCTGCTTTTTTGCGCATACGCGACTTTGTGGCAAGCAACGCGCAGACACAAATCGCCGGTTGAAAAATCAAGGTTTTTCAACCTATTTCCTTTCCTCCAGTATACGATAAACCTCTTGCTCCGTCTCTAAAATCTCCTCTAAAGACGGATGCATGATAACACTATGCCGCTCCATGCTCTCGCGGATAATTTCTGCTATGTCCAAATAAGCAATTTTCCGCTCCAGAAACGCAGCAACTGCCCATTCGTTCGCTGCATTGTATACTGTCGGCATACTTCCTCCTGCCTTTATTGCATCATATGCTAAAGGCAGCCCTGGAAATGTCTCATAATCAGGCTTTCTAAATTCGATAGAGGAAATCTGGTAAAAATCCAGCCTGTCACAGACAGCACTTTTTCGTTCCGGATAATATAATGCGTACTGAATCGGCAGTTTCATATCAGGCGTGCCAAGCTGCGCCAAAACTGCTCCGTCTTCATATTCTATCATCGAATGAATAATACTTTGCGGCTGAATTACAACTTGAATCTGTTCTGGTTCTGCATCAAACAGCCACTTGGCCTCTATTACTTCCAAACCTTTATTTACCATTGTAGAGGAATCTATCGTAATTTTTTTCCCCATAGACCAGTTTGGATGCCGTAAGGCATCTTCTACCGTGACATGCTTTAACTCTTCTCTTGTTTTTCCGCGGAACGGCCCGCCGGATGCTGTCAGAAGAATTTTATGGAGTTTGTTTCCTGCTCTTCCTTGAAGAGCCTGAAAAATAGCTGAATGCTCACTGTCTACCGGAAGGATGGCACAGCCGTTTTTCTTGGCAAGCGGAAGGATAAGATGCCCTGCGGTAACTAATGTCTCTTTGTTGGCAAGTGCAATATCTTTTCCTGCTTTTAATGCTTCGATGGTTGGCCTGATACCAATCATGCCAACCAATGCAGTTACAACAATGTTTACTTCAGGAAGCGTTGCACATGCAATCAGTCCGTCCATACCGGCCAGCACTTCTGTATGGTTTCCGATTTCTGAAAGCCTTATTTTCAGTTCCAGTGCTTTTGCCTCTTCATAAACACAGACAAGCTCTGGAGAAAACTCCTGTATCTGCCGAAGTAAAAGCTCTAGGTTCCGCCCTCCTGCTGCAAGCGCTGCGACCTTTATTCTCTGTCCTGATAATTCTTTCTCTTCGCCCTCTTCCTTCGCGGTTTTCCTTATAACATCCAGTGTCTGTGTACCGATAGAGCCGGTAGAACCAAGTATTGCTATTGTTTTCATTATTATTCTTCTTTCCTCATAAGACATTCGTCTCAGATTAAGCCTGCTGTATGGACTTGTAATTTGGGTGCGCTTTTGTTTGCCAAAGTCCTATATGGTTACATAAGCGGCAAGATAATAAACAATCGGAGCAACAAAAAGAATACTGTCAAAACGATCCAATACACCGCCGTGCCCCGGTATCAGCTTACCGTAGTCTTTAATTTCGTTATTTCGTTTTAGTGCGGACGCCGCCAAATCACCAATCTGAGAAATTATGGAGGCGCATGAGCCAATCAGTGCATAAAGCGCAATGGAAATATCCTGATGGAATATCAGGTTCATTGCAAGCCCATAAAGCACCGCAAGCAGCGCGGCACCAATAACACCACCCACACAGCCTTCCCATGTTTTCTTAGGGCTTAACACAGGAGCTGCCTTGTGCTTTCCAAACAGAATTCCAGCACAGTAGGCACAGGTATCAGAACCCCAT
>CAJTZB010000267.1 GCA_910583815.1 uncultured Lachnospiraceae bacterium | reverse complement strand
AACAGACAGTTCTTTATCAAATAAAGTACGGTAAAGGGAAAACTCACCGTTTTCCATATTAAATTCCTGTGTTTCCTTTTCTGCTACTGAAAATCTTGCTTTATCAAGCTGTGCCGCCTCTATTTCTTTCCTTACCTGTTCGGCTGCTCTTCTCAATTCTCCCATCTCTACAACCATGCTCCTTTCGACATCTGAAGATTTGTATCTCAGCAAATCCCCATCAGAAACTCTTTTTCCAAACTTTAGCGGCCACCTACCATAATCTTGCAGCGAAGCGCAGGACCGCCCATTGCAACCGGCATAATCTGCTTTTTGCCACAGAATCCTGCAGTATTCCAAATCATCTCATCTGAAACCATGTCTACCGTCTTTAACATGTCAAATGCTACGCCGCTGACTGTCGTGTCAAGGATCGCACGTCCCAGCTTGCCGTTTTTGATTTCATAACCCATATCAACACCAAACATAAACTCGCCGGTCAAGTCCGCCTGCCCATTTTTGCTGTTCAGCAGATAGTATCCATCTTCTACAGAGGAAATCATTTCCTCCAATTTATCTTTGCCCGGAAGAACTGCGGTATTCCTCATGCGGATTAACGGTTCATCAGAAAAGAGCCAGCCTCTTGCATTTCCTGCCGGATTCATTCCATATGTCACTGCAGTCTCCCTGTTATTCATATATCCCTTTAATATACCGTCCTGGATCAGCACAACATCCTTTGCCGGTGTTCCTTCATCATCCAGATAAACCGGGAGAGGTGCCGGCGCACCAAACACCGTATGTGCGAAATCCGTCATTGTCACAAGCTCCGAGGCCACACGTTTATTGAGGTTCGGACCTGCGACCGAGCCTCCAAGCACAAGGTCGGCTTCCACCGTATGTCCGACTGCCTCATGCGCAAGCATACCAGAAAGGTAGCCTCCTAAAATTACTGTCTTATAGCCCGCCTCTGCATAGACCCCGGCGCGTTTATCCATTACACGCCTATAAAGCTCATCCAGCTTTTCATAGATCGGCTCCTTATTCCCAAAGTTGTCATCAAAGCTTCCTGCCCCTCCGAATATTTCAAACAGCTCTACCGGAACACCGCTTTCTGTTTCGGAGTTCATTGTAACATAAATATGGCACCTTGGTGTAATCGTGTGTCCATCCCATCCATCCGAAGTATACAGAATCTTATCCATAGAGTTCTCCATATAAGTCACTGCACGGCTTGTCAGATTTGGGTATTGCTTTACAATGTAGTCATCAATCTCTCTGCAGAAATCAATATACTTTTTCTGTTCATTATCTATAATCATCTGGTTCAACGGAATGGTTCCACCACCAAGCGAAGGCACTGCCGGACGGTTCTTTGGAGCATGTCTGTCCAGAAACAGTGCATTTTCTGTTGCTGCTTTTAATACCGCTTCTGCTGCTGAAGCCGAATATTCTGCCATTGACGAAAAGCCATAAACTCCGTTTTTGCATACTCTGGCAGAAACTCCTGAAACTTCCACCCTGTCGTTGCCTACGATATTTCCTTTTACAAGCCCGACGCGGCGCTGACGGTTCTCCTGCGCACGCAGCTCTGTATGTACCCCTGTTGCAAACAGGCTCTTTTTACCCGCGAGAATATCTTCTAACATGAATGCCCTCCTGTTTTCCTTTTTATTTGTTTAGTGCAGCATAGCGTCAGTGTACAGATGGCAACACGGTCGCTACTGTAATTATAATAACACTCTCTTTCAGAAATGTAAAATTAAATTAGAATTAGAAACAACTAAGTAGATATATAAATGGGGCAGCTTTTTACATCAAATAATTTACGCCAAGAATAACCGTTCCAAGAATTACAAGAATCACGCCGGCTGCCCTGTTTAAAACTTTTGTATCTGCTTTATTTGCAAATTTTGCACCAATCCTTGCAAATATCAGCGTAAACAGCACACAAAGTATAAGTATCGTGATATCCGGCAGCCCACCGATTGCAAAATGGCTGACCGCCCCGGTAAATGCGGTAAATGCCATAATAAAGACACTTGTTCCGACTGCACACTTTAACTCATAGCCAAGCACGGAAGTCAGAATCAGCAACATCATCATACCGCCGCCTGCACCAACAAAGCCGCAGATAAAGCCAATTACCGTACCACAGATAATTGACTGGATCAGCCGCTTTTTCGCCGATGTTCGTTCCATGCTTTCTTTTGTTGTCATAACCGGCTTCACAATGAACTTGATGCCAAGCAGCAACGTCATAAACATGGAAAAACTGCCCATTGCGGAATTCGGCAACAGACTCGCCACATAGCTTCCGACCATTGTAAACACAAGTACTGTTACCATCATCACAACGCCGTTTTTGATGTCCAGATTTTTATTTTTCCCATATGTATACGCACTTGCCGCGCTTGCAAGCACATCACTTGCAAGCGCAATTCCGACTGCCTCATATGCCGGCATCCCAAGGAAAGTGACAAGCATCGGGCTGATTACCGCGGCAGCGCTCATGCCTGCGAATCCTGTCCCAAGTCCCGCCCCAAGCCCCGCAATCAGGCAGACAATCAATTTTTCTATCATAAAATCCCTCCATTCCTTTCTGTATCTGTGGCACCTCAGACCCTAACTAAATAAAATTTCTTCTTGCAGAAATTTCATATAGTTCTATTATAAGCACCTCTCAACAGGCAGGCAAGCAGTTTAGAAATTGTTTATAATAGCACCGGCAGGCAGAACCCATCCGTCTTACTCTTTGTTATATCCTTCCGGCAGATCCTCTGCACTTTTCCACTTCTCCATTGCCTCAGAAAACGGCATGCCTTTC
>CAJTZB010000266.1 GCA_910583815.1 uncultured Lachnospiraceae bacterium | reverse complement strand
TCAAATCTGTTTAATTGTCACAAGCGTTGTCAAAGCAGCGCTTGTGACAATTTTTTAAATTCTGGAATACAGACCTGCTTTTATAAGCACAGGACGCAGTGCAAGATAGAGTGCGATGGCACAGACAATTGAAAGCCCGGCATTTACGCCGGTTGTCAGCGTTGCAATTTTTGCAAGTGCTGCGGAGACATCCTGTGGGATGCCGAACAGGTAACGCTTATAGAAATAAGCAGCAAGCGGGTCGGCAATAACATTGAACAAAAGGCCTGCCGCAGATGATACAGTGACTGCAACAGCAAGCTTTTTTTTGTCTGTAATCTTTGTGATATGGAACAGACGATGTGCAACAAAGCCGGTAATCAGGCCGATGCATAGCTTCAAAAAGAAAGTTTTTGGGGCGCTGGTCACATAAATTGTTGTAAGATCAGCAAGAGTCAGCCCAAGAGCGCCTGCCGTGCCTCCAAGTGAGCCTCCAAGTAACAAGGCTGCTAATACAACAAAGGTGTTTCCCAAATGGAATGAGGTGGAACCGCCAGGGAGGTTGATGTCAACCCTGAAAAAAGTAAACATAATATAAGCAAGTGCTGCAAACAATGCTGCCTGTGCAAGACGCTTAATCTGCTCAGAGGAGGAATATACAGGAATACTTTCCTTCCCTACCGTATGATAGATTCCGTTTGCAAGCATGACTAAACCAATCAGTAATACAAAACTTCCCCAGAGCAGAAATGGGAAATAGGGATCGCTGCTGTTGATTTTCTCGGCAGGTTCATAGCCAACAAATCCAATAATACAAGAAAGCAGTCCGCCTGCGCTAAGAATGCCGCCAAGAATGGTTTCATTTTTGTTTTTTTTGATTGTCATGGGAAACCCCCTTCTTTCGTTTTTGTATGTTGAAGGTATTCTATATCCAAACTGGACTGATTTAAATATCCAAATCAATTTAAATTAAACATACCAGATGAAAAGAAAGGGGAGATTCCTATTCTGTAGCCATTCTCTTTATTTGGTTTAATGCATTTCTTACCGGAGGAAGAAGAATGACAAGAATAGTGGCAGCGCCTTCTATCACTATATAAGAGTAGTTATAAATAATCGGATAAACAGCAACGAGAGACTGCGGAAAGGATTCTGGCATATATTCCATCCAGTAGATATAGCCGCCGATGGTGTGAAACAGTCCGCGAAGGAAAATACCAAGCAAATAGCCATGCAGCAGTCCATTTTTCTTATTATGGAAGAGACCGGAAAAACCAAGCGAGGTAAACGCAAAGAAATAATCACAGCATACTTGGAATGGTGTCAGAATATAGCTGCCGCCGCCTTGGATAAACTGCAGGATACTGTATGCAAAAGCTGCAATCAGACCTGCTTTTAGCCCATACCAATAACCGATCAGCGTAACGAGGAGCATGCTGAATAGAGTGACAGAGCCGCCCCAGGGAAGCTTATACGGCTGTACATAAGAAAGTACAAAAGCGAGTGCAAGAGCTACAGAAGAAAAGACGAGAGCTTTTGTTTGAAAAGCCCTTCTTTTTGCATCTTTCTTTTTTGGCAGCAGCAGTGCTGTGGCAAGTAAGGCAACAACTACAAGCAGAGCACATACAACATAGCCGGTAGTGGTGAGGGCATAATAGCCTTCTTCGTGTGTAAACATAAAAAAATCCTCCTTAGATTGGACTAGGAGGGACGCGGGAGATGCTTATTGCATGAATGGGATTTTCATGCAAAAGTATCTTATGTTGCTTCCTTCCGCCGGCATTAACCGGATCAAGTGATGAGGGACAGCAGCCTGTTTCGGCTGCTTCTCAGCAATAAGCGCCCCTAGCAGTAGTATATTTAGTTGCAAGATAAGTATATCTGTTTTTCACGGATTGTCAAGTGAGTGATGGAAAAATTCCGGAGGCAGTGTTATAATTGTTTTGGCGCTGGCAAAAAGCATAATGATGTCGGAGGTGTTAGATGAACGAAATAAGCAGACAGTTTGATAACCATGATGAACGCATAGCCTATTATGAGCTGTTGCTGGAAAGGGATTTGGATTCCCTGCCGCATATTCCGCTTCCGGAAGGGTATAGATTTGTGTTCTATCAGCCAGGCGACCGTGATGCTTGGATTGATATTGAAAAATCTGCAAAGGAATTTACGGACTATGAACAAGGTCTTAAAGCATGGAATAACTACTATGCCGGCAATGAGAAAGAGCTTGCGGACCGGATGGTTTTTATAGAAAATGCGAAAGGCATGAAAGTGGCAACTGCCACAGCGTATTATGATATTACAAATCGTGACAGATCAGGTTCCGGATGGCTGCATTGGGTGGCTGTCCGCAGAGAGTATCAGGGAAAAGGTCTGTCAAAGCCTTTGATTTCCTATGTGCTTGGAGTTATGCAAAAACTTGGATATACTCATGCCAAAATTCCGACACAGACTACGACATGGCTTGCCTGCAAGGTGTATCTGGATTTTGGCTTTATGCCTCTGCCTCTGAACGCGGTTCATAGCAAGAAAGGCTGGGAAATTGTCAAAGCCCTTACAGACCATGCGGCGCTTGCCTCTTTTGAGCCAGCATCTATGGAAGATATTTTCTGCGGTTAGGGACTTTTGGGTTTTTATCAGAGGAGCTGCCACCTGTGCCCCAACGCTAATGTCAGAGAAAAGGGTACGTGGAGTTATGCACATCGCTGAAAAGAGT
Source organism: uncultured Lachnospiraceae bacterium (assembly GCA_910583815.1). Classification (GTDB taxonomy): domain Bacteria; phylum Bacillota; class Clostridia; order Lachnospirales; family Lachnospiraceae; genus SIG299. Next base: position 117 of record CAJTZB010000266.1, on the reverse strand, counting down.
GGAAAGGAAATTTTCTAATTGGTTGACAACGTATAAAAAACTGTGTATACTTGAGAAAACTATAGCGTCGGTGTACAGATGGCAATACGGTCGATGAAGGGCAGAAATTTCCCCTTT
>CAJTZB010000265.1 GCA_910583815.1 uncultured Lachnospiraceae bacterium | reverse complement strand
ATGAGATGGTAAAGATGCTTTCCCACAACAAGCAGGTATTTGCAATTGAGCCGCCATTGTTTGTAGAGCTTACAATTACGGATACAGAGCCTGGCTTTAAGGGCGACACCGCTACAGGCGCTTCCAAGCCGGCCACAGTAGAAACCGGTGCGGTTGTATATGTTCCGTTGTTTGTAGAGCAGGGAGAGACGATTCAGATCGACACAAGAACCGGCGAATATATGAAGCGTGTATAAATCGTAAAAGGCGCACAGCCCAATACGAAAAAGCAGCTTATTTAAATTACCAGAAGGGACGGAGGACAATCCGTCCCCTTTTTTCCTTTATGGGAACAAGGAGAAAGGCAGCCACGTGTGGACTGCCTTTCGAGGGGGAGTTATGAAAAAATGTATAAAAGTAAATAAGTAGGAGAGAGAGTATCAAATAGAAGAGTCTTCTGTGTGGAAGCACGAAAAGCGCTCTCATTTGATATGTTCTTAGTATAAAGTGCAAATGTGTCCAATCCGTGTTGAAAAAATAAAGAAAGCATAAATTTTGTAAAGCAATACTAAAGAAACAGGAAACAAATACAAAAAACAGATTCAGAAAGGGGCAAGGTGGTAAGTATGGCAGTAATCCGACCGTTTCGGGCAATACGTCCGGCAGCAGAATTTGTGTCGCGGGTAGCGGCGCTTCCATATGATGTATACAAAAGAGAGGAAGCAAGAGTGGCAGCAGGGAAGGAGCCTTTGTCGTTTTTGAACATTGACCGTCCGGAGACACAGTTTGCAGAAGATTATGACATGTATGCGGCAGAGGTATACGAAAAAGCGGCAGCAATGCTGAGGGAACAGTGTGAAAAAGGAATTTATATACAAGATGAAATCCCTTGCTATTATCTGTATGAGCTTGTGATGGATGGGCGCTCCCAGACCGGCCTTGTAGCATGTGCCTCGATTGACGACTATTGCAGTCAGGTCATTAAAAAACATGAGAACACAAGGGAAGAAAAAGAACAGGACCGCATTCGCCATGTTGATGCATGCAATGCGCAGACCGGGCCGATTTTTCTGGCATACCGAAGCACGGAACGTTTAGAGCGCTTGATTGCAGCGGAGAAAGAACGGCAGGCATTATATGATTTTACATCAGAAGACGGCATTTTACATAGGGTGTGGAAAGTTTCAGAATCAGAGGCAGCGTCTGCAATAGAGCAGGAATTTGCGCAGATACCAAATCTTTATATTGCAGATGGGCATCACCGTGCGGCATCGGCGGTAAAGGTTGGCTTAAAGCGCAGGGCAGAGGCAGTGCAGTATGACGGAACGGAGGAGTACAATTATTTTTTGTCAGTTCTGTTCCCGGAAAAGGAATTAAAGATACTCCCATATTACAGGGTAGTATGTGATTTAAACGGTTATTCCGAAGAAGAATTTCTGTCGGAGGTAAGAAAGAATTTTATGGTGGAAAAATCGGATACTCCGGTAGAAGCGGAACAAAAAGGCGAGTTTGGGATGTTTCTTGGTGGGCAGTGGTATCGGCTGTTGGCAAATAAAGAGCTGCTTAATGGGACGGATCCGGTTAGGCTCTTGGATGTATCCGTGTTACAGGATGCCCTGCTTTGTCCGGTACTTGGCATCAAAGACCCAAGGACGGACAGCCGTATCGACTTCGTTGGAGGAATCAGGGGGCTTGCGGAGCTTGAGCGCAGGGTAAGCCTGGATATGAAAGTGGCGTTTTCTGTCTGTCCGGTTTTGATTTCGGAGCTGTTTGCAGTATCGGATGCAGGACTATTAATGCCGCCTAAATCAACATGGTTTGAACCAAAGCTTCGGAGCGGGATATTTATTCATGAGATGAGTGATAAATGATTGCGGAACTTATGATAGGGGGATTTTTTTGGAAACAATAAAGAACAATCTATATGTCCTTAAGCTGCTGTTTCGTATCAGCAAGGGCAGGGTAATCTGCATCTTTTTGCAGTCGCTGTTTGACTATGCTTCTTGGGTATTTTACAGCCTGATATTTGTCAAATTTCTTTTAGGGTCACTGGAGCAAGGAAGGAGTTTTGGACAGATTCTGCTTTTTTTGGTGGTCAGTGCTTCGGTTTTTGCAATACCTGCGTTGTTTGGGGCATGGTATAACAATATCTACTGCTATAAATCCGATGCCGATATTTATGAAAAGGTAAACCGGATGCTGTATGAGAAGGCAACTTCCGTGGAACTGGAATGCTATGAGGATACCGAGTTTTATAACCGTTTCACCTTGGCAATGCTTGCTGCAGCCGAGCATAAGACCGTGGTTTTTATTTCCCACAGGCTTTCTAGCACAGTCATGGCAGACAGGATCTATATGTTTGAGGCAGGAAAGATCATTGAGGTCGGAAACCATGAAGAACTAATGCGGCAAAATGGGAAGTACGCAGAAATGTTCCGTCTGCAGGCGGAAAAATATGGGACGGCGCAGGCATAAAGATTTTTGCAAACTTAACAAAATACAAGCAGCAACTAAAAATGGTTGCATGTTTTCTGGCATAGTGGTATTTTATGTAAAGAAGAAATGTTAGCGTTGGTGTGCAGATGGCAACACGGTCGCTGAAGGGCAGAAAGTTCCCTTTTCTTCGTTACTTTCATTTCACGTACGTCTCTGTACACCGACGCTAAGGGAATAAATAGATTTATGGAGGATTAGGCATGGCATTGGAAAATAAATTGAATATTAACGATTCAGCAGAACTTGCGAGGGCAGAAGAAAAAATAAGCAAGTCTAAAGCCGTTCAATTATTTAAAAGTAATGTTGTTGAAGAATTTGAAATTGGAAAATTTTCTGGGCTTGCTA
>CAJTZB010000264.1 GCA_910583815.1 uncultured Lachnospiraceae bacterium | reverse complement strand
CAAGACCAACGCAGCCTTTGCCCATAGCATGAAGCAGCTCTCCGGTTTCCGGCTTAACCTTTACAGGAGGAGGCCCCTCCAGAACCAACTGAAGAAAATATCTCCAGCCCTCTGGGTATGCTTTTCTGATGATGCGGCAATAGCATACCCGCCGGGCAAGAGCCTCTTTTTCATAGCCATATGGATCCGTGCGATTTTTCTTCACATGCATACGGATCTTGTTTGACTTCATGCCAAGCGTTACCGTCATTTTGTCCTTATCAAAAGTAATATTTGCGCCGTTTTTCTTGCCCTCTATTGCAAGGAACTTGGAAAACGGAGAAAAGGAAACGGATTTACCCTTTCCATACAATACCGCCTGGAACATATCCCATACCGAGTAAGCGATTTTCTGGGCAACATCAATGCCAACCAGAGTCTCATAACTCTTGCGATATTTATTGATCCGCTTCTCAAAATCGAACTTAGAAAATCCATATCTACGGATCATTTCGTTGCGGAGTTTATACAAAACCTTCCTCTTTTTCTCAAACTCTTTTACCCTTGTTTGAAGGTAATTGAGCTGCTTTTCGTTTTTGCAGGACAGGTGGGAGGCTTTCTTTTTCTTCTTAGCAGCTTCCTTATTCCTTGCTATCCGCTTTTTAACTTTTTCGAGAGCTTCTACATCATCCGCATACTCTGAATAGAGATTGGACAAGGATTTTTGATTATCTCGCCAAGCGCGGGTACGGGTCATTTCTGTTAACTGATGATCATACCAGCTGATGAGATTGTTCTTCATGTTGTTTGCGACCCGAAAAATCTTATCCAAAACATCATGGTCGTGCTTCGTATAATTAAGCGGCAGTTCCAAGGTACAGCGTTCTCCAACTGGGACCGCTTTGTTCCACAAACGCACAAGAACATCTCCTTTCTTTAACTCCTCTTTTTTTGGCTTTCCACGTATTTCTTAATTGTCTCAGAACACACATTTCCAGCCGTCGAGGCGAAGTAGCTTCTGGTCCAAAGATTTTGTGTCGATGAAAATTCTTTGAATTCCCGCAGCAAAACCTTAGCCGTGTTTGTTTTTACAATGCGGGCGACATCAGCGGCACTGAATGTCGGCGGTGTATTAACAAACAGGTGGCAATGGTCTTTGTCACATTCCAATGCAATTAGCTCAAAATCGTTCCCTTCACAGATTTGGATGACTAATTCTTTGAACCGAGATTCCACACCTGGTATCAGGAAGATTTTTCTTCGATACCGTGGACAGAAGATTATGTGGTAATTTATCATTGAGACATTGGTATTCATATGTCTATATTCATTCTTCATGTTTCAATGATATGCATTTGCTGAAAAAAATATTAAACTATTCTAGCGAAGAATGCAAATGCTTTTTGAAATCCCTCTTGTAGCCCTTTTCTTTCCTTTCCAATTCTCCGCTGCCGCTTTCCTCCCACCCCTTACGGAGTGGGCTTCCAGCGGCGTTTTTGTGTGAAGATGGCATCCCCTGCAAGGAGGATGTTCAGGGGTGGTTGGAGTCGATGCCGGAGGAGGAGCAGGATGAACCAACTTTTGTTTCAAGAACAGAGACTTAGGGCAAAATGCTATGGCAAGAAGGTCGTCAAAAATGAGTTTGGCGATGTCGTTCCTGACAGAAAGCAAAAGAAAATAGCAAAAACTAAATGAGAAAAGAGCAGCGCCCAACACGGCCGCTGCCCTTTCCTTTTCCCTGGCAAGAGGATTGTCTGTACTGACAGTCTGACCTCTACATTGGCAGAGGTTCCAGACAGCAGCATTCGATCAAATCCAACCACTCCTTATAACACATTAAAAAGGCATCCGGCCCAGACAAAAAGACGACTCTCAGTCTCTATTCAAGGTTGCGAAACTACAAGGCTGAAGAGGGTTGTGTTATATTTTTGCGAGGATACGCATAATATATAGTTGAGGATTTTGGAGATGTGCGAAATCGATTTCCTCTTGCATGAGAAAAGAAAATTTTTTGACTGAAGGAGTTTTGTTTTTGTGATGGACGTCATTACTACAGAAATTTTCATTGAGAATGTTTTCCTCATTATGCAGCGCCGGAACCTCCCCAGTATTACCCAGGAAAGCCTTCGAGCCGCTGGGAGGGAGTTCCAGGATTTGTGCAGGAGTAAGGATGTCGAGACTGACATTCATCTCTCCGGGGAGAGTTTCAATAATCTGCTGGCAAGTTCTAATACGGCAGAACGCCTGCCAGGTAATCCGGCCCTTATCAGGCCCAGGCTTGGAGCGGTATTGGGGAGAAAGTACGCAGCGTATCTGCCTCTGCGGGCGACTGTCGCCCTAGTCATAGATTTGCCGAAAATTATTGAGCGCATATGCGTATCGGTGAACAATGAGGCTCCGTCGAAGTCGGCTTGACCATCCTGCAAAAGTGTCCTTTTGGATTTTATTTCCCGAGGGACACTTTTCTCTTTTGCAAACAGAGCTTGATACTTTTCGGCAAAATTGCATATTATATCCCAACTGCAAAAAAGGGTGACATTCTTGAACAACCCTAACCGACAAAGTCGGTCGGGGTTATTCAAACTATTTATCTGCTACAAAGTTCCATAAACATAGAAAGGAGAAATACATGATGGAAGAAAATATTCAGAATGCAAACACAAACTTACATGACATAATAGACCAAAATGAGGAGAGGAAGGAATCTCTGTGGGCGGCATGGGAGAGAGACGAGGGGCTTGAGAATCTTCTGCGGCTTGCAATACAGGAGGTTGAGGCCCAGAAGGTAAAACACCCAGAACTGAATATCAGCACATCCTATCAGATGGGGCGTATCGATGGATATACAGAACTCC
>CAJTZB010000263.1 GCA_910583815.1 uncultured Lachnospiraceae bacterium | reverse complement strand
CTAAAATAAAGGATTTCTACGAGGTTTTCTTTTGTATCAACACAATAGTCTCGACAGTTGTTTCAGTTTCCAAGGGAAGTTCTTTCACTTCCTCACCATCAACAGGTACGGGGAAATTGAATACAATCTTCTTTATCCAACTACCGTCCTTTCTCTTTTCCGGGAACATTTCAATTCGCTCGATAAAGGCTTTCATAAACTCTTTCTGTTCCGCTTCCGTTGCGGAATGGTAGACCTCATCAAATGCCAGTAAGAGTCGATAAATGTTATCACCAGAGATTTTCTCTTGCTGGATGCTGCGGATCTGCCCTTGCAACTCACCAATCTGAACTTCAATTTCCTCTATGGTATCATACTGCTCATCATAGCGGCGCTGCAAGTCCAAAATCTTTCTGTCATAGTGGGCATCATTGATATCCAAGGTATCCATCTGACGCTCCAAGCGGTTTTTCGTTCCAAAGGCTTGCTTTAGCCGCCCTTGCAGGACAGCAATCTGCTTTTCCATATCCTCTGTATCAACTGCTGTTCCGATTTTCGTCTGAATTGCTTCTACAAACCGTGGATTGTTGACCATAGCGGAAATGACCTTCGCCACAAATTTGTTGATTTCCATCTGCTCGATATTCAGACGGAAGCTGCACTCATGCCCGGTAGGTGTAACCGTATTTTTGCAGTAGTAATAATATCTTGTTTTCTTGTCCTTGCTGTGTGCCTTGGCAATATTACCGTACATACTCTTGCCGCAGCATGGGCATTTCAAGATACCGGACAGGATGTGTGCATGGTCTGGATTGTTGACCTTTTCCCGCTTAAAGGAATTGATCTTGCGCTTTTCCTGTGCCAGATACCAATCTTCTTCGGAAATGATAGCTTCGTGCTGTCCTTCATAAACCGGGAACTCCGACTGCTCAACCACGTGCATCTCATTTCTTGTACCCTGTTTCTTTTCTGTTCTTCGTCTGCCGTAAGCAATCTTTCCCATATAAACAGGATTGTACAATACATTTTTCACAAAATCTCTTGAAAATCCCGGAATGGTATTATTCTGTCTTAGTTTCTTAGTATAACCATTGCGGTTCAGATATTTTGCAACTCCTGCAACACCCTCGTTTGTATGAATATAACGATCATAGATTACTCGGATAACTTCTACTTCATCTTCGGCAATAACAAGTTCACCATTATCCAGTTTGTATCCATATGGAGCAAAACCGCCGTTCCATTTGCCCTCACGAGCCTTTTGTTCACGTCCTGCCATTGTCTGTGTGCGGATATTTTCTCGCTCAATCTCTGCCACCGCAGACAGCACAGAGATCATCAGCTTTCCTGCATCCTTGGAGCTGTCAATGCCATCCTCCACGCAGATCAGATTGACACCGAAATCCTGCATAAGTTGCAAAGAGTTCAGAACGTCCGCTGCATTTCTGCCAAATCGAGACAGCTTAAAGACCAACACATAAGAAACATCATCTTTGCCGTCCTGGATGTCATTCAGCATCCGTTGAAACTCCTGCCGCCCTTGAATGTTCTTTCCGGAAAAGCCCTCGTCAGAATACTCCCCGGCAACGATCATATCCTCGTATGCCGCATACTTCCGCAGCTTGTCACGCTGGGCATCCAAGCTGTATCCGTCAACCTGCATCGAGGTGGACACTCTTGTATAAAGATAGCATTTAAGTTGTTTCTTTTTCAGAATCTCCACCTCCCTCATTCATTCTTTTTACCATAAGTCCCTCGTTGCGGATATAATACTCCAAAAGCCACAGCACATAATCCGGTGCATGGCGGTTGTCCAGTTCCCATTCAGTCATAGTCCGGTAAGGAATATGGACAAGCTTGCAAAAATCTTTCCGGTTCAGTCCTGTGCTTTCACGCAACTTTATAATTCTGTTTTTACAATCCATCCGTCTTTTCTCCACAAAAGCAAAAAGTACACGTTGCGTAATCATTATAGCATAGCCATAACGAATACGCAACGTGTAAATTGCAAATTTTACGCAGCCTTATCCGTCAAAAGCTGCGCTTGATTACTTTCCTCGGAATGCTCCACTTCCTGCGGTGCGTCCTGTTCCAATTTATCCAAAACCTGATGTCCATATTTCTGGAGCATCTGGCTCATAACATCCACACAGCGGTCAAATGCCGCATTATATTTCGCTTCCTCATAATATTTCTTCAATAGGCGTTTCCTCCATCAAAGTTCCATATCCTGTCCACGCTTCCGGGCAGGGTGTTCGTGTTCCTGTGTTTCCTTTCCTCTGATAAGGACAGAATTGATAAAAGCCCGAACCTTTTCGGATGCGATTTCCAGTGCATCCAGAAAAGGCTGGGCTTTCTGTTTGAGTTCCATATATTTTTCGTTTACTGCTTCATACCGCTGTTTCCAGATGGAAACCGTCTTTTCTGCGGAAGCCAATTTTTCTTTCAGCCGCTTGTTGTCAGCATTGGCAATAACACCGTTGACCGCATAGCGTTTGAGCGTGTCGCATTCATCCGGTGTCAGCGTGATGTTGTTCCCGAATGTAGCTTTTTTGCCCATCGTTTCAATGTCCTGCACCGTCAGCGCAATGGTCTTTGCCGCCTTGGTTTCCTTTTGCAGAGCTTCCAGTTTCTTTTTCTGTTTCTCCGTGGCAGCTTTGGCATCCTCCAACCCCCGCTCCGCCTGTGCCACCTGTCCGGTCACAGCTTCCAAACGCTGCTGCTCTGCCTGTACCTTGAACTGCGTCACCGTCAGATGTTCCTCGGTGCTGCCACGCTCTCCACGCTCCACATCGGTGTAACCGACACTTCGCATAAAATTGAAAAAGTCATCCTGCAACACACTGTAGGACGACT
>CAJTZB010000262.1 GCA_910583815.1 uncultured Lachnospiraceae bacterium | reverse complement strand
TCTGCCCTTCTGGCACACCACAGTGATGGATGTCCGGCCTCTCCGCGTCCGGGTTTTCATCAGTGCACCCTTCGGGCAGATGCTGTTAGTATATTTTTAGGTCTGATACACTTTCATCGTCACTGTCGTGCCTTCTCCAAGTTTCGTCTCTACTTTCATTTCATCAGAATACTGCTTCATGTTCGGCAGCCCCATGCCTGCCCCAAACCCAAGTGCGCGGACATTATCCGGTGCAGTGGAATAGCCTGCCTGCATTGCCTTGTCAATATCCGGAATTCCGGGACCTACGTCCTTTAATACCATCAGAATATCATCTGGAGAAATTTCTACATCAATGCTGCCTCCATGTGCATGGATAACCATATTGATTTCTCCTTCATACATTGCAATTGCAACTTTTCTGACTACTTCCGGGCTGCTGCCCATTTTCTTTAAACGGCGTTTCACATCGCTGGATGCTTCCCCTGCCCTCGTAAAATCCTCCTCAGAAACCTGATAGGTCAGCTTAATGGTATCGCTCATAGTCAGCACCCCCTCTCAGGCCCTTTTCATATAACATGCCGCATGCCGAAAACATACGGTGTCCCGTACAAAGAACCGGGATTTCTCTCTCCTTTGCCAGCTCCAGCATATTTTCGTCCGGTTTTTTACTACGCACAAAAACAACACATACAATATCCATCATCTCCGCGGTACGGATTACCTGCGGATTGCACAATCCGGTTAAAAGCACTGCCTGGTCTTTAACGAAAGCAAGCACATCGCTCATCATATCCGAACCACATGCTGTATGGACTTCTTTATCCAGCCACTCCTCGCCACACGCCACTCTTGCCCCCAAAATTCCCATCACATCTCTGACTGTCATAGAATACTCTCCTTTGCCTTGTTCTTGCGCTTTCCTTCTCCATGCGCCTAATACTATCATAACACATTTTTATAAATTTTGCACTTTTTCTTGTTGGGCAGATGTACAAAATGCATAAAAAATAACAAAAGAAGAAAATATCATGCCTATTGTTCGCAGACTTCGCATGCGAAGGCATTTTCTTGTATATTCTCCTCTACATCCTTCTTTATAAAAAATTCCACGCTCTTTATGTGGATTTTCCATGTTAATTATGTTATAATTGTTATGCTTTACACTCAAAGCAAGTACAGTTTGTTGCACTTTTAACAAATTCTTATGCGAGTACCACTATTGACTATGAAGGAGGTTTCTAAATGGCTTCGCTTAAAAAAACAGTTCCTTTTGCAGGAACGAAGGAGCAGGAAGAACAGCTGAAGGCCGTTATTGCAGAACTCAGGGCCGAACAGGGTTCCCTGATGCCAATTATGCAGAAGGCTCAGGAAATTTACGGCTATCTTCCGATTGAAGTTCAGACAATGATTGCCGATGAGCTTGGCATTCCGCTTGAGAAAGTATATGGGGTTTCTACCTTCTATTCTCAGTTCTCCCTCTATCCAAAGGGAAAATACAAAATTTCCGTCTGCCTCGGCACTGCCTGCTATGTAAAAGGCTCCGGCGACTTATACAACAGTCTGATGGAAAAGCTCGGCATTGTCAGCGGTGAATGTACACCGGACGGCAAATTCTCTTTGGATGCCTGCCGCTGTATCGGTGCATGCGGGCTCGCTCCAGTGCTTACGGTAAACGACGACGTTTATGGCAGGCTCACAACAGATGACCTTGATGGCATCCTGGCTAAATACGAATAATTATGATGACGGAACTGTCCCTCCATGTATTGGACATCGCAGAAAATTCCACAAAGGCAAAAGCATCGCTTGTTACGGTTTCTGTTTCCATAGATACAAAAGCAGACCGTCTTGCCATCACAATCATAGATGATGGCTGCGGCATGACAGAAGAACAGGTTGCTCACGTAACTGACCCATTTTTTACAACAAGAACCACACGCAAAGTCGGTCTTGGTGTTCCGTTTTTCAAAATGGCAGCAGAAGCAACCGGCGGACAATTTTCTATTACTTCTGCCGTAGGCATCGGGACAACGGTATGTGCGGAATTTGGATTTTCCCATATTGACCGTATGCCGCTTGGCGACATGAACGCAACAATACGCCAGCTGATTCTGATGCATCAGGATTGTGATTTTCTCTATACATATGAGTATGACGGCCGCAGCTTCGCGCTTGATACAAGAGAAGTCCGTGAATTACTCGGTGATGTTCCGTTGGATACCCCAGAGGTCTCCGAATACTTAAAACAATATCTGTCCGAAAACGAATCCGAAGCAAACCAAGGGCAGAACAACATTTAAAATAAACCTTGAAATGGAGGATTGTTATGAAATCTCTTGCAGAATTAAAAGCCATCCGTGACAAAATGCAGGGACAAATCGGGCTGCGTGCCGAAGCAGAGGCCAACACCCGCGTTATTGTCGGAATGGCAACCTGTGGCATTGCAAGCGGTGCAAGACCTGTATTGACTGCTCTTTCTGATGCTGTATTATCCAAAAACCTGACGGATGTTTCTGTAACCCAGACCGGATGTATCGGCCTTTGCCAGTATGAGCCAATCGTAGAAGTGCTTCAGCCGGGCAAAGAAAAAGTTACCTATGTTAAAATGACACCAGAAAAGGCAATGGAAGTTGTGGAACAGCACTTAATCCGCGGCCAGGTTGTGACTGAATATACGATTCAGAACGTAATGAAATAAGGAGGAAACCAAATGTATCGTTCCCATGTCTTAGTTTGCGGCGGAACCGGATGTACCTCCTCCGGAAGTCAGCAGATTATGAAAGCTTTACAGGAAGAAATCGCAAGATGCGGTCTTTCCGAAGAAGTTGCCGTTGTACAGACGGGCTGCCACGGCCTTTGCGCACTTGGTCCG
>CAJTZB010000261.1 GCA_910583815.1 uncultured Lachnospiraceae bacterium | reverse complement strand
ACAGGCCATTCAACGGAGAGAGAAGGCCGCAGGGCGACAGGCCATTCAATGGAGAAAGAAGGCCACAGGGTCAAGGCACATTTAACAAAGACAGGAGGCCGCAAGGGCAGGGCTCATTTAACGGAGAAAGAAGACCACAAGGACAAGGCCAAAGGCCAGGATTTTCCGGCAACCGTGGCGGACAGGGTGGATATGGAAAAGACAGGTTCTTTGACAAAGATACAGATAAAGATTCAGCATATGACAGAAAGCCACAAGCAAGAGGTGGCTATAAGAGCGGCGAGAAAAGCTCTATTAAATCGGATCTTGCAAATGAGCTGACAAAAGAACAAAGAGCGGCAGCATTTAGCAACCGTGACAAAGACAGAGCAAGAGAAAAGAAAAAAGACCATGATGAGGATTTTAACAGCAGCTTAAAAGGAAAGAGCGGCAAAGATCCAAACAGAAAGGGCGCATTTATTAAGCCAATAGTCGTTCCGGAGGAAAAGAAGGAAGACGAAATCAAGACGATTATTATTCCGGAAGTGCTGACATTAAAGGAACTTGCTGATAAGATGAAACAGCCGGCATCCGCGGTAGTAAAGAAATTGTTTTTGAGCGGAAAGATGGTTTCCATCAATCAGGAAATCTCATTTGAAGAGGCAGAAGAAATTGCACTGGAATATAACTGCATCGTAGAAAAGGAAGTAAAAATAAATGTCGTAGAAGAACTGCTGAAGGAAGAGGAAGAATCTGAGGACTTAATGGAAAAGCGTCCTCCGGTTGTCTGCGTTATGGGGCATGTTGACCACGGTAAGACTTCTCTTTTGGATGCGATTCGCCTGACTAATGTAACCTCAAGGGAGGCAGGAGGCATTACGCAGCATATTGGTGCCTATATGGTAGAGGCAAATGGTGAAAAAATCACATTCCTTGATACACCGGGACATGAGGCATTTACCGCAATGCGTATGCGTGGTGCAAAGTCAACAGATATTGCAATTTTAGTAGTTGCTGCAGATGATGGGGTAATGCCGCAGACAATTGAGGCTATCAACCATGCAAAAGCTGCAGGCATTGAAATTATTGTTGCAGTTAATAAAATTGACAAGCCAAGTGCCAATATAGAGCGCGTAAAACAGGAATTGACAGAACATGGGTTAATAGCCGAGGACTGGGGCGGAGATACTATTTTTGTACCGGTTTCCGCGCATACAAAGGAAGGCATTGACAAGCTTCTGGAAATGATACTGCTGACTGCAGAAGTATGTGAACTGAAAGCAAATCCAAACAGAAGAGCAAGAGGAATTGTAATTGAGGCACAGTTAGATAAAGGAAGAGGCCCGGTTGCAACCATCCTTGTCCAGAAGGGTACTCTGAATGTCGGCGATACAGTTGCAATCGGTTCTGCTTATGGTAAAGTCCGTGCAATGATGGACGACACAAGAAAGAGAGTCAAGGAAGCAACTCCTTCCATGCCGGTTGAAATTCTTGGGCTGAATGCAGTTCCGGATGCAGGTGAAGTATTTATTGCAACTGACAGCGAAAAAGAAGCAAGGACAATTGCAGAGGCATTTATTTCTCAAGGCAAAGAGAAACTGCTTGCAGATACAAAGGCAAGGCTTTCTTTAGATGGTCTGTTCTCCCAGATTAAGGCAGGCAACATCAAAGAACTGAATCTGATTGTGAAGGCGGATGTGCAGGGTTCAGTAGAAGCAGTGAAGCAGAGCCTGGAGAAGCTTGGAAATGAAGAGGTAGCAGTCCGTGTGATTCATGGCGGCGTAGGTGCCATCAATGAGTCCGATGTAACGCTTGCAAGCGCATCCAATGCGATTATCATTGGATTCAATGTAAAGCCGGATAATACCGCAAAGGAAATTGCTGACAGGGAAAAAGTAGATTTAAGACTGTACCGTGTTATCTATAATGCAATCGAAGATGTGGAAGCAGCAATGAAGGGCATGTTAGATCCGGAATACGAAGAAAAAGTGATTGGCCATGCAGAAGTACGTCAGACATTTAAAGCTTCTGGTGTGGGAACAATTGCAGGTTCTTATGTTTTGGATGGAAAGATTGTCAGAGGCTGCAGCGCAAGAATTACAAGAGAGGGCGTTCAGATATTTGAAGGGCAGCTGGCTTCGCTGAAACGTTTTAAAGATGATGTAAAGGAAGTTGCTGCAGGCTATGAATGCGGACTTGTATTTGAAAAATTTGGAGACCTTCAGGAATTTGACCAAGTGGAGCTTTACATGATGGTAGAGGTACCAAGAAAATGAGAAAAAACAGTATAAAGAATACACGTATCAACCAGGAAGTTCTAAAGGAGCTTTCTGTGCTGATACGTACGGAATTAAAGGATCCAAGGATACATCCAATGACAACAGTTGTTGCAACGGAGGTTGCGCCGGATTTAAAGACGGCAAAGGTATATATAAGTGTTCTGGGGGATGAGCAGGAGCAGAAAGATACACTGAAGGGATTAAAAAGTGCGGCACCCTTCTTACGTACGCAGCTGGCATCCACATTAAACCTCCGCAATACTCCTCAGCTGTTTTTTTCCGTAGATCAGTCTATAGAATATGGAGTCCACATGTCCAAGCTGATTGATGATGTAATTCGGGACATGCCGGAGCGAGACGACGAAGAGGCAGATGAGGAACAGCCATGACGGAAAGCGGTGTCCTTAACGTATACAAGGAAAAAGGCTTTACATCGCATGATGTAGTTGCCAAGCTACGAGGCATATTGAAACAAAGACGCATCGGGCATACCGGGACGCTTGACCCAGAAGCGGAGGGCGTACTGCCGGTATGCATTGGTACGGCAACAAAGCTGTGCGACATGCTGACAGACCGGACCAAGACTTACCGGGCGGTACTCCTT
>CAJTZB010000260.1 GCA_910583815.1 uncultured Lachnospiraceae bacterium | reverse complement strand
CCCTGGTGCCAACGCCAACAAATACGCCGGTACCGACGCCGACAAACACGCCGGTGCCAACGCCGACAAATACCCCGGTGCCGATCCCGACAACACGTCCGGAACCACCACACAGGCACGATTACATAGACGGGGTCTGTGACTGTGGCGCGACCGATCCGGATTATGTGCCGCCGCATAGCCATACTTATATAAATGGGGTCTGCGATTGTGGGGAGACTGACCCAAACCACGTCCATATATATGAAAATGGCATATGTACGATTTGTGGGGCAAAAGACCCGGGCTATATTGAGGTCATAGTCAGCAGTGGAGAAAATGCCCCTGCCATCAGCAGCGATGAGAAAGGGCTGGAAGAGACGGTGCTTACCCCAGAAGAGAAGCAGCAGGCGGAAGGGGTTGATATTAAGGTATACCTGACCGTGGAGGATGCAGGAGAGAGCATCAGCGATGCCGACAAGGCGGCCGTAGAGGAGGCTTTGGAGGAGGATTACAGGATAGGGCAGTATCTCGACATCAGCCTGTTTAAAGTCATTGGGGAAAACAGGACGCAGATATTGGAAACAAAGCAGAGCATCCGGATTACAATTGATGTGCCGGTTGGCTTGAAACCTGCGGATGGCGCAGCAGAACGTACATTTTCCATTATCCGTGTCCATAATGGTGAGGCTGTGGTATTGGAGGATATGGATTCCGACACAGATACGATTACGATTGAAACAGATCGTTTCTCAAGCTATACGATTGTCTATCAGGAAGATGAGGAGGCAGAAGAGGTAAAGGATGATGAGCCAAAGACAGGGGACACTGCCGGGACAGAATGGTATGCCATATTCATTTTTATGATAGGGTTTTCTGGGCTGCTGCTTTATGCCAAGGAACACAGGCATAACAAGACAGGGCGAGAAAAGAGATAGTGGATGATTTCAGCAGAAGGCCTAAAGAGCTGTATAAAAGCCGTTACTTTACAGAGTACGTAAAGTAACGGCTTTTTGGTATTTAAAATATAGTTGTTTTAGTAATGTCCCTGTCGAATAATTTTTCTCTGCCTCATGTCCGCTTCGACAAATTCTGCATGGGACGCTCCCTATAATTATCTGTAAAAGAATTCCATTAAAGCCGACAGGAGGTGAAGCTTGTACTGCGTAATCTATATGGATGTATTTTTCTTTATGAATTTCTGGATGGATTTGTTTTTGATCTTTCTGCTCCGGTACATAATCAGACAATATAGAACAGGCTGGTGCATTCTTGCGGCACTTTTGGGGGCGCTTGCAGCCTCTGGCTGTCTGTTGCTCTATTTAAAAGGGATTTCTGGCATTATGGTAGGAGTTCTGGGGTTTTTGACGGCTGTTTTGGTAAACTTCGTTGCATTTGGAAAGCAAAGGCTGTTCTGGCATTGCCTCTTATTTTTGCTTTCCGGGTCTGTGCTTTGTGCTCTGCTTTTGTCAGTACTGTCGGCATTTGGTGTATTTGGTGTTTCACAGAAGGACGGCAAAGATATTATAGCGGTGGTGCTTGTCTGCGTGACTGCAGGAATCGGATGTGTGCTTTTAGAGCGTCAAAGCAGAATCCAGTGGAAGGAAGAACATATGAAAGCAAAAACTGTCTTGGAGTTTGAAGACCGAAGATTGCTTGCCACGGCGCTTATGGACACCGGAAACCGTTTGTATGACCCATTTTACCATAAACCGGTAATTTTAGTGGATGAGTCTATTTTGCGCGACCTCCTTGCATATTGCAAAGAAAGCAGGCCAGAGAAGCTGCAGTATATTCCGTTCCATAGTGTCGGGACAGCCCACGGTATGCTCGAAGGAATGATGTTTGACCGCGTCAGCATTCAGTGGCAGGAAAAGACATGGCAGTTTTCTGGTGTGATTGCGGCTTCAGGGCAAGAGGATTTATACAGAGGAAAAGAATATCAGATTATTTTTCACTGTGGGCTTTTAGAAGAAGCTGTGACATCATGAAAGGAAGGGTGGGGGCGTTGTGCTGATTAAAATATTGATACCAAACAGAATCATGTTCCGCATGGTTCCTAAATTTAGAGAATTGCTTTTTGGGAAAAAGGGTGAGATTCATTATATTGGCGGGGCGGAGGTGCTTCCTGCGCCGCTTCCCGCAGAAAAAGAACAGGAAGCGGTCAATGCCCTGAGTGGGGATAGGCGTTTTGAAGCGAGGACGCTCCTTGTAGAGCATAACCTTCGGCTTGTCGTATATATTGCAAAGAAGTTTGACAATACAGGTGTTGGTGTGGAGGATTTGATTTCGATTGGGACAATTGGGTTAATCAAGGCAATCAATACGTTTAATCCAAACAAAAACATCAAGCTTGCGACCTATGCTTCTCGCTGCATTGAGAATGAGATACTGATGTATCTGCGGCGCAACAACAAGACGAAACTGGAAGTATCAATTGACGAGCCGCTTAATGTAGACTGGGATGGAAATGAACTTCTGCTTTCTGATATTCTTGGGACAGAAGAGGACTGCGTTTACCGCAATATGGAAGAAGAAGATGACAAACGGATGTTAAAGCAGGCACTTGACAATCTGAATGAGAGAGAAAAGACGATTGTAAACCTGCGGTTTGGTTTAGAAAACCGTGATGGGAAAGAAAAAACGCAGAAAGAAGTAGCAGATTTGCTTGGGATTTCGCAGTCATACATATCAAGATTGGAAAAAAAGATTATGAAACGCCTAAAGCGGGAAATGCTGAAATTTGAATAAACGAAAGCAATGCAACAAGGGCAAAATTTCGAGATAAGGTTAGAAAATCAGAAAACAGGCTGCCAGAAGAATGGGGTGTTAAAAAGGTGCTCCGCACCAACCGAACACAGATATATGATTTTGCAAACTCGTTTGC
>CAJTZB010000259.1 GCA_910583815.1 uncultured Lachnospiraceae bacterium | reverse complement strand
GCCGCCTTTACAATATTCGTTGTAAAAGTTCCAGATGCCGCACATGGCATTTGGGAATAAATCATCGCCATGTCTTTCCTGTCTTTGTATTTAATTCCTGCCGCCACAGACGCCGCAAAAAAACCATTTGCTGCCGTAACGCCTCCTTCAATTTTTCGTACCATATTTCCTCCTATTTAGAGTTCCGTTTCTGCATTCCAGCGCCCATTTAAGGGAAGCGCTGTTCAGCCGCCGACGCGTCTGAAAGCCCTTCCGGGCGCTTTCATTCCGAAACTGTTTTAGAGTTCCGTTTCTGCATTCCAGCGCCCATTTAAGAGAAGGGCTTTCATTCCGAAACTGTTTTTTGAGTTCCGCAGCAACTCTGGCACACTGAATCATAAATGATTGTGCATTGTGACGCTGTGATTTTGGCTTTGCCTAAGAGCAATAGGCAGATTTTGAAGATTTTGTGAGCATGCCTATCTGCCAGCATACGCACTGTTTGAGCAGCGGAACGCTGCGAGTTTGCGTATGGGCAGATTAATCAGGCTGCGGAACAAAATCGAAAAATCAACATGCTCTTGCAAAGCCAAAACACCAGCACACAATGCCTGAATTTCATATAAATATACAAAATATCCGAGTTACTCAACTATCTTCACTGAACCAGAGCTTCCCTTATTCTGCAATAAACGCCGTTATATTTTCTGTATTCAGGACAAACTCATAATAATTGACATCCTCTCGTCCTGTCCAGCCGACACCTTTCCAGAAGCAGTTGCCAAGCTCATTTTTCCGAAATGCAAGCAATGCCACTTTATTGATGCCTTCTTCCTTTAATGCCTCCATTGCCCTTGCGACCATTGCTTTGCCGATTCCATGTTTCCTGTGTTCTTTTGCTACACAGACATGATAAAAATATCCCGTCCTTCCGTCGTGTCCGCAGAGTACGCTTCCGACAATCACACCATTCAAAAGCGCCACCATGCTCGTGGACGGATTTCTATTCAGAAAGCGTTCTACACCTTCCTTAGAATCATCAATGCTCCGGATGCCAAACCCTTTGATTGTTTTCCAAAGGGCATATACTTCGTTATAATCCTCTGCGCACATGCTTTGGATTTTTATTTCATTTTCCATCACGGAATTTCTCCTTACTATTATGGGAACATCGGAACAAGCTCAAGGCCTGTTTTTTCCGGCAGTCCAAATAAAAGATTCATATTCTGCACTGCCTGTCCTGCTGCCCCCTTCACTAAATTATCCATTGCTCCCATCATAATCACACGGTTTGTACGCTCATCAATCTGGAAACCTACATCCACAAAATTAGAACCTTCCACCCATCTTGTCTCCGGACATACGTTTTGCGGAAGCACACGGACAAAATATTCTTTTCCATAACAATCGTCATACAGTTTCTTTACTTCTTCATAAGAAACCGGGCGTCTCAGTGATGCATAAGCCGTAACCAGAATACCTCTGTTCATCGGAACAAGATGCGGGGTAAAGTTCAAGCACACCGGTTCTCCCGCCGCATAGGAAAGCTGTTCCTCAATTTCCGGCGTATGCCTATGTGTTGTTACACCATATGCTTTGATATTTTCGTTGACTTCACAATACAAGTTTCCAAGCTTTGCTGAACGTCCGGCGCCAGATGTTCCCGATTTTGCATCAATAATCAATGTCCCCATATCAATCAGCCCTGCCTTTGCAAGCGGATAGATACTTAAAATAGAACAGGTCGGATAACAACCTGGATTGGCAATAATACGCGCTCCCTTAATACTTTCGCGGTTCAGTTCACAAAGCCCATACACCGCTTCCTGTATATACTGCGGCCCTGCATGCCTAATCCCATACCATGCCTCATATACCGAAACGTCCTTGATGCGGAAGTCCGCGCTTAAGTCAATGATTTTCGTCTTTCCAAGCACCTCATCATTGACAATTGAGGCACAAAGTCCCTGCGGCGTTGCAGTAAAAATTACATCCACCGCATCTGCAAGTGCATCCATATCATCTTCCATGCATTTTTGATCTACCAACTCAAACATATTAGAAAACACTTCTGAATACTGCTTACCGACATAACTCTTAGAACCATACCATACAATCTCTGCTTCTCTATGCTGCAGCAACAGCCTTACAAGCTCTTGCCCGGCATAGCCAGTGGAGCCAATAATTCCTGCTTTTATCATTTCTGTTTCCTCGCTCCTTCCCAAAATCTCATTGCAGCAGTTTCTGCGATTTTATAATTATACATTGTTATGTGATTTTATGCAATCTTTTTTTCAATACAAGACAAATTCAGATGCCAAAAGCACAATATTTAAAACAAAAAGATTCCTTCTTGTTTTAGCCTCTGATAAATTCCCGCAATCGGCAGGCCCACAATACAGTAATAATCTCCGGAAATCCCTTTGATATAAGGAGCAAACAGTCCCTGGACAGCGTATGCCCCTGCCTTGTCCATCGGCTCTTTGCTGTCTGCATACGCCTGAATCTCCGCGTCCGTCATTGGATACACCTCTACCTCTGCTTTTTCCGCAAAACAGATTGTCTTTTCTGCCCCATCTGCTTCCTTTATAAGAAGGCACACACCAGTATATACTTCATGTATATCACCTGCAAACGAAGAAATCATACGGACAGCGTCTTCCCTGTCCCTTGGCTTTCCAAGAATCTTTCCTTGATATGCCACCACAGTATCTGCTCCAATGACAAGCACTGCTCCCGGTTCAAAACCTGCTGCATCCTCTGCTTTGGCTTTTGCCAACTCCTGTACTGCCTCTCTGGGTTCAGTACTTTTTATTACCTCTTCTTTTTTGCTTGTCCGGCAAGTAAAATTTACGCCAACCTGTTCTAATATTTCTTTTCTTCTTGG
>CAJTZB010000258.1 GCA_910583815.1 uncultured Lachnospiraceae bacterium | reverse complement strand
AATTCCGGAAGACGCTTCTTTGCCAACAGGCAGGATGCCTGCTCTTTCAGCAGCTCTTCTATTTCCAAAAGCACCTTGGAAAGCGCGGCAGAAAGCTTTTCCTCTTCTTTTTCACAGTTTTCCGTCGAATCCAGCCTTGGAATCTCTGCAATATCTCTTGGCCTTGCCATATATTCCAGCAAAAGCCGCATGGTTCCTTCTTCCATAGCAGCCTCACGAGAAAGCCTTTCTGTTTCTTCTTTTAACGCAGCCAGTTCTTCCGGTCTGTTCTCTGCTGCAAGCTGCCTCTGATGCTCTCTTTTTTCCTTTATAAGCTGTTCTAACGCCTCGTAATTCTTCTTGATTTCCTCATAAGATGCAAGCTGCTTCTTTTGCTCTGCAAGCGCTTCCATTCTTTGTTTTATCTCCTTCTCTTCTCGTTCCAGCTCAGTTCCTTTATGGTAAATCTCCGTCAGCCGTTCCGATGCCTTTCTGTATGCAGCATATTCTTCTTCTAGTTCTTTCTGTTTTCTTCCCCTTTCTTCAAGCAGGCTGTCTGCTTTTGCAAGTTCATCAGACTTTTCTGTATATTGTTCTATCAGTCTTGTGCGTTGTTTTACATTTTCGGTTTCTTTTCTGGCGCCCTCCACACGGATGGAAAGCTGTTCCAGCCCTGACTTATCCGCCTGAGCCTTCTGATAATGCAGCAGCGTACGTTCTTCCTGCTCCCTAAATGCAGAAAACTGCTTCTCTTTGCTTCTTATCATTGCAAACAGTTCTTCACGTTCTTGTTTTGCGGCAAGATATGCCTCTTTTAGCGGCTTCACCATAAGTACCGCTTTTTTTGCAAAAAACAGCCGTCTCTTTGCTTCTTCGTTTTCTTCTTCCTCTAAAGCAAAGCTCTCTGGCTGCCCTAAAAGCTGCTCCAGTTCTTCTTTCTTTCCTTGGAATTCCAGAGCCTGCTCTTTTGCAGACTGATATTCTTCCAATTCTTTTATAATGCTTTCTTCTTCTCTTTTACAGAACCCATACTCTTTGCCGTCTTCGTCTATCAGCCTCGCCAGCCGTTCCTGAAATGCTTCCGCTGTCTGAATATCCGGCTGTTTTTTCCATTCTGCAAGCTCTTTATAAAAATCTGTTGTTTCAGGACATTCTATGCCCATATAATACTGAATAATCACCTGCTCTGTCTCTTTACAGATGTCTTTCAATTTTGATATTCGTTCCTCTGATACTGTCTCTTTTGTCTCTGGTGCATTAACAGGCGGAGCAAAGAAAAGCTCTTCTATTTTGATATTCCCTTTTCCTTCCAAAGTAACAAGTGTGGCTGAGCTCTTTGGGCCTTTTACGGCGGAATCATTTTCAGAAATAATCGTTTGCCTTTCCTGATATTCGTTCTCATAAAACGCATAATCAACTAACGAACCGGCATGGCGCACCGTTTCCCTGCCAACCCAGCCTGCGTCATGCACATGCCCAAGCGCCACATAGTCAAAGCCATGAAATATACGCCAATCCACATAATCGACATATTTTGTCGAATTTACGACATTCTGATGTGTTACCAGTACGTTTCTTGCCTGCTTACGAAGCGGAATTCCCTTTAGGGCAATGCGAACCGCTTCGGTATAATCCTCCAAAAGCTCTTCCGACAATCCTTCTTTTCTCATCTGCTGCCTTACCTGCTGCGGCTTAAAAAACGGCAGCAAATAAATATCCGTCTCTCCAAAATCATCCGCAAAAGTCACCCTGCACACTTCTTCCTGATAAGCTTCTGCAATATGGAGCGCCGCCTGTTTTTGAAATTCTCTCCCAAAGAAAAGTTTATTCGCCGGGTCATGGTTCCCGCTGACCAAACAAACAGGAATATTTTCCTTAAAAAGCTCGCTTAAGAAAAAATCAAACAGACGCACCGCCTCTATAGGCGGCATCGGCCTGTTATAAATATCCCCGGCAATCAGGACTGCCGTCACCTGATGCTCTGCTGCCATACGAACTGCCTGCATAAGCAGGCCTCTTTGCTCTAAAATAGTCTGCTGTAAGCTGTCTTCTTCTTTTTTTTGTTTTCCTATATGTAAATCTGCAAGATGCAATAACTTCATGCCTGAATCGAACCTCTCTGACTTTTGCTAACGTTGATAGCGTCGGTGTACAGATGGCAACACTACCTTCACTTTCTTCTACTATATACTAAAATTCGACTCGCCACAAGCAAAAGATTCTTACATTTTGCTATCATAGGCCATCCATACCAAAATATCAAAAAATGCTTGACTATTTATTATCCATAAAATATAATCTTTTTATATAAACTAATTATATAAATTATTTATAGTGTCAGTATACAGATGGCAATATAGTTTTGTAAAAGCTGTGATGTCACAGGACATGGCTTCTATATCCCTATGCGGCATATTTTCAAAGAGAGGAGGCAAGGTATGCCAAAACAAAAAATAACGCGGAAAATGGTGATTGATGCTGCCTTTGAACTTGCGAGAACGGACGGCATGGAACAGGTTCTGGTAAAAAACATTGCCAAAAAGCTCGGCTGCTCCGTACAGCCAATCTACAGCTACTGTGAAAATATGGAGGAGCTTCGGACAGCCGTGGCAGAACGTGCACAGCAGTTTGTCAAGGCATATGCAGCAGCCCACATTGACCAAAATGATCTGTTTCGCAGTACAGGCCGGGCATATATACAAATTGCAAAAGAAGAACCTCATCTCCATAAAATAGTTACATTCAAAAAACGAGATGGCATCTCTTCTTTGGAAGATTTGTACCAGTCAGAAGCAAACCCGCAGATGGCTCAGGCAATCGCAGGCTCCTTAGACATCAGCATGGAGAAAGCCAAGCAGCTCCACCTGAATATGCTGATTTATACGATTGGTATCAG
>CAJTZB010000257.1 GCA_910583815.1 uncultured Lachnospiraceae bacterium | reverse complement strand
AGTCCGCCAAGTACCCTTGGGAGTTCGTCTTTGCCGGCATAAACACGAAGGCCGGGTTTTGAAATCCTCTTAAGCCCTGTGATAATTTTCTCATTTTTATCCGCACCGTATTTTAATGTAATGCGGATTGTTTTGAAGCTTCCGTCATCAACCATATCGAATTTTTTAATGTACCCTTCATCCAAAAGAATCTGTGCAATCGCCAGCTTCATTTTGGAAGACGGAACATCTACTGTATCATGTTTTGCAGTATTCGCATTACGGATTCTTGTAAGCATATCTGCAATCGGATCGCTAATATTCATTTTGGATTTCCTCCTTATAATAATTCAACGCTTCTTCCGAGCCAAATTCCGCTTTTTTCGATTTCCCTTATGGGAAACCGCGCTACAAAGCACACTTTATTCCCAAATCTGCAGAGCAGATTTGCAATTTCTGTAAGCAGAAATTTTTTACCAGGATGCTTTCTTTACGCCTGGAATCTCACCCTTATATGCTAACTCACGGAAACAGATTCTGCAGATTCCGTACTTTCTTAAATAAGCATGTGGACGACCACAAATTCTGCAGCGTGTATATTCCTGAGTGGAAAACTTTGCTTTGCGCTGCTGTTTTAACTTCATCGAAGTCTTTGCCATGAAATTTCCTCCTTAATTATTTGCTAAATGGCATACCAAATAATGTCAACAGTTCACGAGCTTCTTCATCGGTCTTGGCAGTGGTAACGAAAATAATATCCATACCTCTTACCTTATCCACCTTATCATACTCGATTTCAGGGAAAATCAGCTGCTCTTTAATACCGAGCGCATAGTTTCCTCTGCCATCGAATGCGTTTGGATTTACACCTCTGAAGTCACGAACACGAGGTAATGCAAGGTTAATCAGACGATCAGCAAACTCATACATCTTCTCGCCTCTTAATGTAACCTTACAGCCAATTGCAACGCCCTCTCTGATCTTAAAGTTTGCGATGGACTTCTTTGCCTTTGTGATAACTGCCTTCTGTCCGGAGATGGTCTCCATATCCTTCACGGCAGATTCCAGTGCCTTAGCGTTTTCCTTTGCTTCACCGACACCCATATTGATGACTATTTTCTCAAGCTTCGGAATTTCCATTACATTCTTGTAACCGAACTTCTTCTGCATTGCTGCTGAAATTTCGTTTGTATATGTTTCTTTTAAACGTGCCACGTTTTATGACCTCCTCTCCTAGAATTAGTCGATAACCTCACCTGTTGACTTTGCAACACGTACCTTCTTTGTACCCTTCTTCTTATCCTCAACGGTTGTGAAACCGATTCTGGTTGGCTTGCCCTTGTGGACATACATTACGTTGGATACGTCAATAGCTGCTTCCTGATGGACGATTCCGCCCTTCGGATTTGCCTGAGATGCTTTCGTGTGCTTTGTCACGGTGTTGATGCCTTCTACGACTACTCTGCCGTCGGTAACAGCAATTACCTTGCCTTCTTTACCTTTATCTTTTCCGGCGATAACCTTTACGGTGTCACCTTTTTTAATTTTCTGCATCGACATACTGACACCCTCCTATAATACTTCCGGAGCCAGGGAAACAATCTTCATGAACTGCTTTTCTCTGAGTTCCCTTGCTACCGGTCCAAAAATACGTGTACCCCTCGGGTTCTTGTCTTCCTTGATAATTACGGCTGCGTTCTCATCGAATCTGATATAGGAACCGTCCTTACGGCGGACTTCCTTTACTGTACGAACAACAACTGCCTTTACAACATCACCCTTCTTAACAACACCGCCTGGTGTTGCATCTTTAACAGAAGCAACGATGATGTCACCAACACCTGCATATCTTCTGGTTGAACCGCCCATTACTCTGATGCAAAGCAATTCCTTCGCACCGGTATTGTCGGCAACCTTCAGTCTGGTTTCTGTCTGTACCATATCCGATACTCCTTTCCGAATCCTGCTTCGATCTGCAAAAGTTTATTTTGCTTTCTCAATAATTTCAACAAGTCTCCATCTCTTATCCTTAGACAGCGGTCTTGTTTCCATTACCTTTACTCTGTCGCCGATATGGCACTCATTGTTTTCATCATGGGCCTTCAGTTTGTATGTTCTCTTTACAATTTTGTTGTAAAGAGGATGCTTTACGTTGTCAACAACTGCAACAACGATTGTCTTATCCATTTTATCGCTTACTACCTTGCCGATACGGACTTTTCTCAGATTTCTTTCCACAACGGTTACTCCTTTCTTTTTATGAGTCTCTCAGGATTAGTCATTCTTGCTTGAAATCACGGTCTGGATTCTTGCAATGTTCCTTCTGACTTCCTTAATTCTGCTGGTATTGTCCAACTGATTCGTTGCGTTCTGGAATCTTAAGTTGAAGAGTTCCTTTTTAGCAGCGACTAATTCCTCATTGAGTTCAGCAACAGACTTGCTTCTTAAATCTTCTACATACTTATTAGTTTTCACTGCCTGCACCTCCTTCTAAATCTGCGCGAGATACAATCTTGCACTTTACAGGAAGCTTGTGTGTAGCAAGGCGCAATGCTTCCTTTGCAATTTCCTCGGAAACTCCGGAAATTTCAAACATTACACGTCCTGGCTTAACCACTGCTACCCAATACTCCAGGGAACCCTTACCGGAACCCATTCGGGTTTCAGCCGGCTTCGATGTAACCGGCTTATCTGGGAAAATCTTAATCCAAACTTTACCGCCACGCTTAATGTAACGTGTCATTGCGATACGAGCTGCCTCAATCTGATTGCTCTTTATCCATGCAGGCTCTGTTGCAATAATGCCGTATTCACCATTGGAAATCGTATTGCCTCTTAAAGCCTTGCCTTTCATCGAGCCGCGGAACTGCTTACGGCGCTTTACTCTTTTTGGCATTAACATTATTTATCGCTCC
>CAJTZB010000256.1 GCA_910583815.1 uncultured Lachnospiraceae bacterium | reverse complement strand
TCCCGCTGCAGCTACACAAATTCCCTGCCAGCGGCCGCCATGCCTCATGATGCATCTCCTTTCAGTCCGTCCAGCTGCGTCTGCACGATCGTTTTCCAATCTTCCAGACTATGGCTTCCTGAATATGTTTTTCCAACAATTGTTCCTTCTTTGTCTGCAAAAAAAGTCTCCGGTACTGCTTCAATGCCTTTTAGTCTGCCGTTAAGCGCACCTGCGTCAGGTATGAGAAACGGATAGGTTGCGCCTGTCCGTTCTGCCAACAGCTTTGCCTTTTCAATCGCTTCTTCATTTTTATTTCCTGCCTCATCCGCCGCATCTAATACTACGCCTATAACATTGACCCCCTGTTCTTTCATTTCCTGATGCAGCTTCTCCAAATCCGGTATTTCATTAATACATGGTGTACACCATGTTGTAAACACATTAATCATGGTAAGTTTATAATCCTGAAACATCTCATTGGTATATGCCATTCCTGTAATATCCTCAAGTGAAAATTCACCCAGACTAAGAACTTCTTGTGCATCACTTTCCATTGATAATTCCGAAGCCGCATTCATGTCTGAAACTGTCTCAGAATCATTTTGCTGCGTCTTTTTTTGCTTCTCTGCACATCCACCCAGCAATGCTATACATAACATTCCTGCTAAAAAAGAAGCTCCTGTTTTTTTTAAATTCATATTCGTCAAATTCTCCTTTAATTTATCCTTTCATCCTTCTATCCTTTCCGTATTCTGCCTGTCCTGTCTCCCGGAAACAATGTTCATTCATAGCTCTTCAAAATTAAGGAATCAAATCTGTTTCTACCCAGACTGCCGGCCGTACTGCCATCTCCTTTGAATCCGCTGCGTATCCATATTGCATGACCGCGCCTTCTGCGGATACAAATGCTGTGCTGTCTGACGTTTTCCCAGGCGTCCGCAGCCACCAGGCTTTTTGATTGTTTTCGGACTGCAGCAGCTTTTTATATCGTCCTGCCTCTTCTTCATCCAGCAAAAATACCCGGTCTGTTGTTTGATTTCCGCCGCTTGTTCCATATACACTGTTTGATGGCGTAATGATGTTTATCGCTAATATATCTTCCTGTTCATACGCAGAAAAACATGTCTCATAAAACGCCTGATTCAACCATGTCCGCATCTTTGAAGTTTCCCACAACGCACTCATACCTGCATTCTGATAAACAGTTTTTGCTTTCATCGGTTTTTTCCGTACCAGCAAAATCTTCTTCTCCGTACCAGATGCAAGATCTGCCACCAGCCACTTTGCTGTTCCAAAAGTAACCGTATCACCAACACCAGCCTGAGAAAGCAGCTTCCTTTCAAACTGTGCCTTTTGTTTCAGTGCATCTTTATAATTACCGACTTTATCATGCAGCAGCTTAACTGCCTTTTTGTAATCTTTCTTCTGCGCCGCAAGCATGGCTCTTTGATAATTGCATTCCTGTACACGTTGTTTCGTATCCTTATATCCTTTGCTTTTTGCAAAAATTGTATTTGCACGCTCATAGTCATGCATACTCATCAAAAGATTGCCTTCCAGATAAAATGCAGCCGGGGAACACAAAAAAACGGCCAGCCCGACAACTGTTGCAAAAATTGCTGCAAAGGTAAGCTTTTTCCAAACATTTCTTATTCGTTCTTTTTTTTTCGCACTCTCTCTAAGACGCTTACATTCTTCAATTTGATCCGGTATATCTTTATATTCACGTCTTAACCGGCGAAATTGTGCAATAGCTGCCTCGTAATCAGACGAACTTTTTGCCTCCGCTTTCATCTGCATACCGGTTTGATAGACTTCCTCCCGATGTTCCCGACGCGCCAGAGGCAGACGCTTTTTACAGCGTTTCTTACGTACCTCACTGTCTTCATAATCGCCCAGCTGCTCAAACATCTGAATAGCTTCTTTATACATATGAACACGGTCTTCAGGCTGCAGCATTTTTTCTGCACCTTCCATACGTCTGACAGCTTTTTGATAATCCGCTTCCCGCTGCTGTTCGGGTGTCAGGATCACTTCCTGTTTTTTCTTTTTTCTCGCCATTACAAAACTGTCTCCTTCACTTTCTTTGAAAAAGTCCCGTACAGCTTTTCTCCTTTACTGTTCCACCGGTAAGGCCGTACCCTGACATAATAAGCCTTCCCGCTTTTTAATCCTTCAATCACAAAAGATGACGTTTCAATATCTGCTTTGTCTGCCGGAAGCATGGCGCCATTGGATGCATACTGCACCATATATCCATCACAGCCGTCCATTGGCACAAAGCTGACATTCAGCTTACCGGCTTGTTCATTTACAAGAGCTATTTCCCCAACAACTGCATCCGGAGCTGTAATATTGGATTGTATATCTGCAAGATTCGCTGCCTGTGCGTCAAATACATCTGTACAGGATGGGGCTATTCCCGCCCATTCGTCTGAAAGGACATGTTCTTGCAGCTCGGAATCTGCTGCGAGCAGCTCTTCATCTGATACATTTAAAAATGTATCATCTCCACGGCAGTCATTCCATGTCGCGTCCACATTATACCAGATATTTCCCATGCGCACTTTATTCCATGCATGACCAGGACTTGTAACTGTTACACATTCAATCCCTGACCGGCCGCATAACAAGGTAAACAACTGTGCATATCCGGCACATACCGTTTTTTTCTCAAATAAAACCGCGCTGATACAGCTCTGGCTCATCTGCTTATCATCCGGATCGCCAACTTCCATCGTTTCATTATAAGTTACATAGTCACAGACAATTTTATGAATGAGCAGCTCTTTTTCCACCGGAGTCTGCACTGCATTCACCTGTTCCTCCCAGATTTGCAGCTGCTCTGCAAAACGGCGAGTATATTCCGCACGCGTATTTCCATCTGAAAATACCTTATACAATCCGACTGTCATCATATTCGTTG
>CAJTZB010000255.1 GCA_910583815.1 uncultured Lachnospiraceae bacterium | reverse complement strand
CTTCTCTCTCCGTTATACGGTCTGTCTCCTTGTGGTCTCTGCCCACCTTGCGGTCTTGTTCCCATTGACCTGTCTCCCTGTGGTCTTTGTCCTTGTGGCCTGTCGCCCTGCGGCCGTTGGCCCTGCTGTGTTCTCTCTCCCTGTGGCCGTTGGCCACCCTGTGGTCTCTGCTGTCCCATCGGCCTGTCACCTTGTGGCCTTTGTCCTTGCTGTTGTCTGTCTTCTTGAGGACGCTGCCCTGCAGTTTTTTCTGCCTGCGCTGGTTTTGGCGCTGTTTCTGCAGATTTTCCGGCCGGCTGCTGCTCTGATTTTGGTGTTGGCTGCGAAACCTGCTTCTTTTCTGTCTGTGGTGCTTCCGGCTTTGCAAAATGTCTTTTTACTTTTTCTATTTCATTGTCTTCAATATTGCTCATGTGGCTTTTTACCGAGCTGCCGTTTTCTATAAGGTATGCAACTACATCCTTATTTGGTATATTAATTTCCTTTGCCAGCTCATGAACCCTCATTTTTGCCATGTATGACTCCCTCCGTTATTACGCCTGACTGCCTGCTTCTTCTATTTTTTTCTGGATTGCTTCTGCAAAGCCCCGGTCGATTATCGCCACAGAAGAGCGGAATTCCTGTCCAAGCGCATGACCAAGTTCTTCCTTCGTTCCGAACAAATAAATCGGAATGGAACGATAGGTAGCTTTGTCTTTAAAAAGTTTCTTTGTATTGTCTGACGCATCTGTTGCAACAATGACAAGACAGGCTGTTCCGCCTTTGACTGCTGCTTCCGTCTTAGACTCTCCGCTGACGGCTTTTCCTGCCTTCTTTGCCAGACCAAGCATGGAAAGTACATTCTTTCCTGCTGCTGTATTACTCACCGGCAACCATCTCCTTTTCTAGTATCTCATATACTTCTTCAGGAATTTTAATCTGCAATGAACGCTCTAAGCCTTTCGACTTCCTTGCCGCCGCAAAGCAGTCTGGCGAATTACAGAGATAAGCCCCTCTGCCGTTTTTCTTTCCTGCTTTATCTAAGACAACTTCCCCTTCCGGCGTTTTCAAAACCCTGATAAGCTCTTTTTTTGGTTTCATTTCCCCGCATCCGGTACACTTCCTAAGCGGTATTTTCTTTTCAGCCATATATGATAGCAATGCTCCTTTCAGAAGTCGGACCTCTTTGGCTCTTGGGTCGATACTTTCTTTCCGCTTATTCCTCAGATGGTTGCTCCTCCTGCCAGCCTTCTTCCTGCCATTCCTCTTCTGGCCACTCTTCTCCTTGTTCCTGCCACTGTTCCTCTTCATAGTAGCCGTTTATCTGTGATTCCGATTTAATATCAATCTTATATCCTGTCAGCCTTGCAGCCAGCCTTGCATTCTGCCCTTCACGTCCGATTGCAAGCGACAGCTGGTAATCCGGCACAATAACTCTTGCGCTTTTTTCCTCTTTGGATACTTCTACGGAAACAACCTTGGCAGGGCTTAATGCATTCTCAATCAGCTCTGCTGGGTCATCGCTCCAATTGATGATGTCAATCTTCTCTCCGCGGAGTTCATCAACAATTGCGTTTACCCTTGCTCCATTTACACCGACACACGCTCCTACCGGATCTACATTCGGGTCATTGGAAGAGACTGCCATCTTCGTCCTTGCTCCGGCTTCTCTTGATATACTGCGGATTTCAACCGTGCCGTCACGTACTTCTGTTACTTCTGCCTCAAACAGCCTTTTTACAAGCTCCGGGTGCGTCCTTGACACAGTGATTCTCGGTCCTCTGGTAGTATCCTCTACTTTTAACACATAGAGTTTAATGCGCTCTGTCGGACGGAATACCTCGCCGCGTATCTGTTCGTTTTCCATCAGGACCGCATCTACTTTGCCAAGATTAATACTGATGTTATTTCCTTGATATCTTTGGACAATACCGGTTACAATGTCTCTCTCTTTTGTGAAATACTGATTATATAATGCCTTTCTCTCTTCTTCACGGATTTTCTGAACTACTACCTGCTTTGCCTTCTGTGCCGCAATACGCCCAAAGTTCTTCGGGGTGACTTCAATATTTACAACATCCCCTATTTCTAACTTTCTGCGCGGAAACTTAAGCTTTGCCTCTGCAAGAGAAATCTGAAGCACATCATCTTCTACTTCCTCTACGATTTCCTTTTCTGCATAAACACTGAATGCCCCTGTTTCCCTGTCTACTGCTACCTTAATGTTATCTGCCTTGCCATACTGGTTTTTGCAGGCAGCAAGCAGCGAGTTTTCAATTGCTTCTAGCAGAATATCTTTGCTGATGTCTTTTTCCTTCTCAATCTGGTTCAGTGCCTCCATTAATTCCTTATTTGCATCCATTGTCCTTTACCATCCTCCTATTTTAAGTTCTGCAATATCTCACTGCCGCCATTTAAAAGTGCACTGCAAGCCTTACGAGCGCAAGTTCACTCCGGCGAAATGTCAGTTTCTTACCATGCTCGTCTGCAAGTACAATCGTATCTTTATCATACGATTCCAAAATCCCAGAAAACTCTTTCTGTTTTTCAATGGCCTGATACAGTTTTACTTCTACTTCTTCCCCAAGGCTGCGTTCAAAATCCTTCTCTTTTTTCAGCTGCCTTCCAAGGCCAGGCGAACTGACTTCCAAAACATAAGCATCCGGAATAAAATCCTTTTCGTCTAAAAGGTCGCTTAAGCGTCTGCTGACTGCTTCGCAGTCGTCAATCGTAATGCCGCCTTCCTTGTCTATATAAGCTCTTAAATAAAATGTCCCTGCCTCTTTCACAAACTCTACATCAACCAGCTCAAACTGATATTCATCCAGTATTGGCACAAGCAGCTGCTCTGTTTTTATTTCATATTCCTCTCTCTTTGTCATTTTCATCCCCATTTCTTTAAGAACGTCACTCTAATGCATATACAAAACC
>CAJTZB010000254.1 GCA_910583815.1 uncultured Lachnospiraceae bacterium | reverse complement strand
ATGAAAGCGTACCTGCCGCAATTCTCTTTTCTTTAAAATAAATGTTGCCGGAGGTAATGTCATACAGCTTGATAATGGAACGCCCTGTCGTCGTCTTGCCACAGCCGGACTCGCCTACCAGACCAAATACCTCGCCTTTTTTTATTTCAAAGCTGACATCGTCTACCGCCTTATTTCCGCCGAAATACTGGCAGAGATGTTCCACACGCAATAAGGTTTCTCCCTGATTAGGCATGGCTGTTACCTCCCTTCGCCTTCATTCTTGCAATACGCTCGGTAATGATCTTTGGCGGTTCTGCCTTAGGAGCATCCGGATGCAGAAGCCATGTAGCTGCAGAATGTGTTTCACTAATCTGAAACATAGGTGGCTGCATCTCAAAATCAATTTTCATTGCATACTTATTACGGTCTGCAAACGCATCACCCTTTGGCGGATAAATCATATTTGGAGGGGTTCCAGGAATTGCTTCCAGCCTCTCGTTGGTTTCCAGATCCGGCATTGCCGCAAGCAGTGCCCATGTATATGGATGCGCCGGCGAATAGAATACATCTTCGCTTGTACC
This sequence comes from uncultured Lachnospiraceae bacterium, assembly GCA_910583815.1. GTDB lineage: Bacteria > Bacillota > Clostridia > Lachnospirales > Lachnospiraceae > SIG299. The sequence goes on along the minus strand of CAJTZB010000254.1, from coordinate 2,365 downwards.
CATTTCCACGATTTTTCCGGCATACATAACCGCAATACGGTCTGCCATATTAGCAACAACACCAAGGTCATGTGTAATGAAAATAATCGACAGGTTTCTGTCTTTTTTCAGCTTATTGATAAGCTCCAGAATCTGTGCCTGAATCGTTACGTCAAGGGCAGTTGTCGGCTCGTCACAAATCAGGATATCCGGATTTGCCGCAAGTGCAATGGCAATAACGATACGCTGTCTCATACCGCCGGAAAACTCGAACGGATACTGCTTATAACGCTTTCTTGGCTCGGAAATACCAACCTCTTCCATAAGTTTCAATGCTTTATACTTTGCCATCGACTTTGTAACTTTTACTACCGTGCCGGATGCATTTTCTTTAAAGAACTCTACAAGCATATCGGTCTCATTCTCATAATTCCGTTCCCTTCCGTCCTTTAACATAACGGAATAATGCTCTTCCAGACGCTTAATGCGGTCTAACATCGTATTCTGCAATGCATCCAAATCCACTGCCATAGAAGGGCGTACCTTCCAAGATGGAGTTTTTCCTGCCTTTACTAACTTATCATATTTTTTCTGCTGCCTTGCGTGCTTCTTTGCAGCTTCTTTATTTCTCCCAATGCCCTCAAAATATGCGTTTAAATCTGCACGCATACAGCTTCCGAATACATAAGCAATACTGTCTTTATGCACTTCGAGACGGTCAATGGATGCCTCAACTGCCGCAATCATTGCGTCCGCCGCCTTTTTGCATGCAGCCTTATCAAGCTTCTCTGCTTCAAATACATTTTTATTGGCAGCTAACACCTGAAGCGCTTCCTGCTTCCTCTGATTGTACTTCTCTGCATTGTAGTTCAGTGCAGCCTGCGTAAAATGGCAGAACTCATACATGAAATTATCCATATGATATTTATACAGATATTCATTCAGCTGCGGAATCGGCATATCCGGAACCGGCTTTCCTGCCTCTAACACATAATAACCCATACGGAAGAAGTCCGGCATCTCTGTCTTTAATGCCTTCTCCATAATGCCCTTTAATTCTGTGAGGATGCGAGAGGTTTCTTTATAGTTTTTCGCTTTGATTTCCTGCTTATAAATACCTTTTAACTCAGTAAGCAGGACCTTCATACGCTCTGCATCCTTGCCGCCTACCACATAATTGTTTTCTGATTCTGCTGCCTGACGGATAATTTCTTTTATTGTGTATTTTTCATCTTCAAATGCATTCTTCTCAATGTGGAACAGCACATCATTGATGGAATCAAGTACTTCCGTAGCAGCTTCATACGCCACATTATAAGCCTGTTCCAGCTCGATATGCTTAAATTCATATTTATCGAACTGCTTGCACATCTGCTTTAACTGCTCTGGGGTCTTGTTCTCTTTTTCATTCAAAGACTCAATCATTGCCTTTTCAAGCAGACCAAGCATCGTATTGAATGCTTCTTTGCTTGCCCGCTGGCGCATTTTTCCCTTTAGGAGCATTGCCTCCGTCAGCTGCTTGCCAATACGCATAATTGGATTCAGGCTCGACAGCGGATCCTGGAAAATCATTGCAATCTTATCACCACGGATACGGTAAAAGTCGTCCTCTGTCACCTTTAATAAATCCATTCCGTCATAAACAATGGAACCTGCTTCTACAATGGAATTGCCCGCAAGGATACCAAGGATTGCTTTAGAAGTAACGGACTTACCAGAACCAGACTCACCTACGATAGCAAGCGTTTCTCCCTTATTTAAGTCAAAGCTGATGTTCCGGACTGCCTGAACCTTTCCTCCAGGTGTCCTAAAGGAAATCACCAGATTTCTAACCAATAATTTATTTTCCATTTCTGCTTAGTCCTCCGTTCCTCTTAATGATGGGTTGAACGCATCTCTCAGACCGTTACCGAACAAGTTAAACGAAATCATCATCAAAGAGATAAACAGCGCCGGGAACAGAATAATATGCGGGTACGTCGAAAGGAACGGCTGCCCTGCGGACAGCATGCTGCCGATCGACGATCTTGTCGAAGAGTCAAGGTTTACAATGCCAAGGTAAGTTAAGCTTGACTCCGAAAAGAACACACCCGGAATCGCAAGCACGCTTCCGGTAATCAATGTACCGAGCGCATTTGGGAAAATATGCTTAAACATCAGTCTCTTGTCAGTTGCACCAAGCGTACGCGCCGCAAGCACGTATTCCTGGTTCTTAAAACGGTAAAACTGCATACGCACACGGCTTGCCATGCCAATCCAGCCAGTCAGGACAAATGCAAACAGGAGCGCTGGGATAATGCCGACTTTTCTGGATAAATGCAGCTGGAACAGTGTCGTTGCCACAACAAACGGAATGCCTCCCAAAATATCAGAAATACGTTCCATT
>CAJTZB010000253.1 GCA_910583815.1 uncultured Lachnospiraceae bacterium | reverse complement strand
TGCCAAGCGGATGTGACTCATAACTGGAATAGTCTATCATAACAGGGATTCCAAAGTTTTCCAGATTTTCCACTACTTCAGGCGAATGCGAAATCATCATATTTTCTATGGCAAGCGCACAATGATTTGAAACAAGCAGTTCATAATCCGGCTTGCTGTATTTACCCGCATAAAGGATATTACCCTTTTGCATTTCCTCTCTGGCTGCTTCAATAAACCAGCCATCTTCCTTTTGCCCTGAAAAAGTAATAGAATTTAATCCATCCAATTCACTGAAAATATCCATCGCCGAAGATGCCACAAGATAGATGTCTTTTATCGGACGCCTAAGCACCACAATTTCTTTATCTAAAGTTTGCGGTACATCCCCATTTTCCGGTACAATCAAAAACTGCGTGCCATCCATTGTTATCGTAAGCAGGGTATAACCGCCCTCATAATAATCAACTTTAAAATTTTCCGCATACTGTAACTCTAAGCTTCTCTCATAAACCAGTTCTTCTCCTGAATCCAAATCTGATTCTTCCTCTATATCTGCCATTACTTCAGAATCGGGAGAAGGACTGCCACAGCCATACAGCCATAGCAGCCCCACAAGAAACAAAAGAAACAAAACAGATGCCTTTTTTCTTCCTCTCATCTTATTCCCCACTTTTGGAGGCAAAAAGATTTTCTTAGAAAATTTTTTGCCTTTTATTCTTTGACTGCTGTATCTAAATGGAAAGTGAGTGTATATTCTATTTCATGAGGTTTACTCATCGCTACAGTGTCGCCGATAATATCCATTGGTTCATCAAATATAAGAACAGGAATCTCAAATATAGAATCGCCTTCCGTATTTACTGGCAGATATTTTTCTCCATTCACTATCATATAATCATAATTAGGGCTGTTCCATTGTACGGTTGCCATCGCTTTTCCACCTGCCACAGTTACTGATACGGGAGACAAAATTTCCGCCTTTCCGCTTCCGCCTGCAAAGGTAATTCCCATACTATATGTACCATCTTCCAAAGATACTTCATCATTTACCTGTTCATCATTCTCAAGCGGCACCGGATTGGAGACGCTGACCTTATGGTCGTACCATTTTCCCTTTGTCCCAATAAGCGCCAGATCAAATTCGCTCTCCAGCAAGGGAACAGGCACATCAAAACCATAAACTTCTTCCGTCATACCGTCACTGTATGTGACTGTATCTTCTGTCGGTAAAAGCAGCTCTGCTCCTTCTTCCGACGCATCTTCAGCCAGTCCGGGATAAAGATTTAAAATCTTTTTTGAACCAAGGGTAATATGTATTGTCATTTCCCCGTTCTCTACTGTCAGCGTTCCCTTGCCCTCGCAGGTTTCATTGACACGAAACATACTGCTGTCTGTCGTAAACTCTGCTGTATAAATCCCATCTGCCAGCTCTGCTGTATCCTGATTCTGCTTATCTGTTTCATCACTTTCAGGTTCTTTTTCCATTGGTTCTTCAGGCAATGTTTCCGTTACAGTTTCTGATGATTGCTCTGTATCCTCTTCTACAGTAACATCTACCGCAGAATCTGATTCCTGCGCATTATTGTTATTTCCACAACCCCCAGACAACGTGACAGCGAGAAACGCAATAGCAATTATTATATTCTTCTTCATGATTCTTACCCGCCTGTTAATCTTTCATTACATCTGCCGTATGCTCTACATAAAGCTGCTGAATTGCTTGAATAGAACCAAGACCTTCAATCTGCGCATCCACGCTTTCAAAATTTCCAGAAGCCTTGAACATGCTAATCCATGAATCCTCATCTTCTCCTGCCATGTCATTATTGGCATGGTCTCCTGCAACAACCATCAACGGACGAAGGATTACCTTTGTATAACCCGCCTGTTTCACAGCATCTATCACCGCTTCGCAAGATGTTTCTTCCGGTTCCCCTTCCACTGTTCCGATAAATGCATTGACACAGCCAATGTCTGTCATTTGTGTCTGCATCTGACTGTAACTTACCTTTGCTGCATGGGAAGTGCCATGTCCCAGAAATACGAACGCTGTCCCATCCTCCTGCGCTTCTGCCAAACTCCCAAAACCTGCGTCCGCCACAGCTTCCGCAAGGATTGCTTCCGCTACCGCTGCTTTGTCCTCATTGACAACAGATGCATCCGCACCGACCTCGCCAAGAAGCGGCTCTGCAATCTTTACTGTTTCAAACTGATCTCTATATACTTCAACTGTCTCCATCAGTTCATCATACTCTGCCCCATGCATCAGATGAGTAGGCTGTACCACTAAATTCTTTACTCCGTTTCCTACTGCACGTTCCAATGCCTGATCCATATTGTCAATGAACTCTCCGTCTCTCGCCTGCACATGGTTGATAATAATCTGCGCCGTAAAAGCCCTTCTTACAGACCAGTCAGGATTTGCTGTCTGTATTGCATCCTCTATTCCTTTGATATCTGCAACACGGCTGTCATTAAAAGAAGTCCCGAAACTGACTACCAGAATTTCATTTTCTCCGATATCGTCCTGATTTCTCGGATTGTCTTTGGAAGCGTCGCCTGTATCCCTGCCAAAATAATCAGGATCGGCTTCTTCCCCTTCCACCAGTTCTTTCTGGGCATCCGTCAGCGCATCCCATGCCGCTTTTGCCTGAGCGCACTGCGCATCAGTGTCTTCTGTTCTCTTTTGTACATAGATTGCATCAATCAATGCTGCAACTTCATCTGCTGCTGCCTGATCAGAAACAACGTCATCCCCTGTCTCCGATTCATCCGCCTGATTTTGGCTGTCATTCTCTTCTGCCGATTCTGCACTCTTTGTATCTCCCTCCTCTGACTGTACGGTATTTTCCGCCGATGCCGGGGCATCTTTTGAACAACCTGCCAGCACCAGTGAGCAGGTCATAACACCAGTTAATAAAACAGCTACTAATTTCTTTTTCATTTTCTCCTCGC
>CAJTZB010000252.1 GCA_910583815.1 uncultured Lachnospiraceae bacterium | reverse complement strand
TCCATGTCATTCCGCGTATACTGGATGTCCACCAGCTTCCGAAGCACTTCATCCCGCTCCTTTGCCATACCAGGACGCAGCGATACCGTCATGCTTTGATAATCAATCGGGCTGCCAAGCCCATAAATACAGGAAACACTGGCCACGATAATAACATCTTTCCGTTCTGAAAGCGCTGCGGTTGCCGAATGACGCAGCTTATCGATTTCGTCATTGATAGCAGAATCCTTTGCTATATAAGTATCAGTAGATGGCACATATGCCTCCGGCTGATAATAGTCATAGTAGGAGACAAAATACTCCACTGCATTTTCCGGGAAAAATTCTTTAAATTCACCATAGAGCTGCGCTGCCAGCGTTTTGTTGTGCGCAATGATAAGCGTCGGCTTATTGAGCGCCGCAATCACATTCGCCATCGTAAACGTCTTACCGGAACCCGTAACGCCAAGCAGCGTCTCAAACTGGTTGCCGTCCTGAAAGCCATCCACCAACGCCTTGATTGCCTCCGGCTGGTCGCCGGTGGGCTGAAATTCTGAGACTAATTTGAAATGATCCATGAAAACAATCTCCCTACTGTTTAACTTTTTCACTCTTCTGGTCTTATGTCTATGATATTTACAGTGACTATTGCTTGTTAAAATATCCCGAACCCTTAAGCTACTGGGGACTTCTTCAATTATTAAATATTACAATAGCACCGTTCGTCACTACTATTTACATATTAGCATAAAGCATATTGGTTTCCGTTATACGGCGGAATATAGTAATTGGGATATATACTGTCTGTTTCAGCTTTTACCTTCATTCGTCTTTTATATTTTGAGACTTCCTCTTTATCGCATATTCCATTCAATAAAACAGATACAGCGTTCTTTTTTTCTGCATCTGGTATTTCTTCTCCGAATACTATTTTTCTGTTTATCTCTATAAGGGTCTTATACTTTTCCAATGTATAGTCCTCTCTTCCGTCTATGATTATAACAGAATCCCTTCCAAATGTACAGAAAAAATAAAACATTTGTTCTGATTTTTTTGATGGACTTAATTTGCAAAAAAGGAGCCATTGCATTCATGATTTCTTCTATCACGAATACAATAGCTCCCAAAATCCGTACAGTGGATTTGTAATTGCCGTTTGCGGCAATTTTTATATATCTTCCTTGTAAAATTTTGCGTTGATATAGCGCTCAATCTTTCTGAACTTTGACAAAATCAGAAATACGGCCACAGTAAAGACAATTGCAGCAGAGTAAAACCCGATGCCAATGCTGAGTCCGATACAGGCCGATGCCCAAAGCCCTGCTGCCGTAGTCAGGCCCTTGATTTTTTCTCTGCTTGAAATAATCCCACCGGCCCCAAGGAAACCAATACCGCTGACTACCTGCGCTCCAAGCCTGGCCGGGTCCCCGGTTTCAAAGAACGCATGCATATACTGCCCTGTCAGCATGACAACTGTTGCCCCCATGCATACCAGCATATAAGTCCTCATACCGGCTACCTGATGGGCACGGCTTCTCTCAATTCCGATAACCCCTCCGCAAATCATGCCCAGAATTATGCGCAGGCAGATGGAAACCGTATTGACCTCCCTCAAATAAGCTGCTATTTCCTCTATGCTGATGCTTTGGACAGCACTCCATATTCCGTCAAAAAAAGCTCCCATCATTTATATTTTGAATAATCCTCCAAAGTAAATAAGCCATACGCCCTTGCAGCGCCAACATAGGCATATTTGTATTCATTGCTTCCTGCTTCCACATTTCCGCTGCCCACAGAATGGATTGCAACATCATACTGGTTCGCGTCAGCATATGCTTTAAAAATGCAGTCAGCCCTCATGACCTGTCCGGCAGAAGCAACAATCAGCAAGTCTTTGAATCCATGCTCGGCAACATGCCGAAACGCTCCGACAGCATTTCCAACGGTGTCCCTGGCTTCTATATCAAGCAGGATTCTGTCCTCTGGTATATTCCATGTGCTTCCCTCCGGTTCAAGGCCTAATGCAATCGCCAATTCCGTAGAATGTTTCAGCAGATAATCTTTCATTACGGCTGCTTCTGCAAACTCATAGTCTATCGGACCACCGGAAAGAATGATTTTTGCATCAGGACAAATATAGGCTGCCTTCACTGCTTCCTTTATCCTCAATACTGCCGATGCGGATAATCCGCCATTCGCCGTAGGGGCCACTCCCAAGACAATAATTGCATCGTATGAAAGGCTCTCCGGATTGTCCAGCCCGCTGCCATGTTCTTCTTTGCGCCATGCATCTGCTTTCTCTATAAATGCAGTAAGGTCATTGTAGCATTCTTCGGAAACGTTTTTTAGTGCCTGCAGACGCTGCTTGGACTGCTCTTCGTTACCCATAAAATGTTTCACATAGGCGGATAAGCCAAGTGCATAGATGTCATCATGGTTTATCCGAAGCACACTATCCAATGCTGCCAGTGCCTCATTATACTTGGAATTGGTCAGATAAACCTCTGCCTGCATCCGGTATGTGTTCAGATGTCCCGGAGTTTCTTCCGCTTTCTCTGCCAATGATGTATACAGCTCTTCCCACCTCCATTGGCGGAACATCTTCACTTCATCGGCCAGATACTTATCATCCTCATAGGACGTTGCATAGAGCGTCACAAGGTTTTCTATCGCTTCTCCTCTGCCGGAACTCTCTTTTGCTGCCGGAATAGGCATCGGTTCTGTCAAAGAAAACTCCAATGTTTCATTGATAAAAGTATCCGGGATTTCCTCATCCAGACTCTTACTGCAGCCTGTCGCACCAATTATGGCAGCGAAAAGAACTGCTGCCAAAAACAGCGCATTACGACTTCTGTTTCTCATCCTGCTTCATCCTTTCCTCACAGCAAATATCTCGTCTTAATTATTGCTTTCCAGGCTGTCCCTATACTTGGAAAGCAGCGCCGGCCAGTCTGTCTGGATTATATCCGTATGTTTACGGACAAGGA
>CAJTZB010000251.1 GCA_910583815.1 uncultured Lachnospiraceae bacterium | reverse complement strand
CGGATTAGAACGCGGAGTACGCCCGATCGGAGACTGGTCAATGTTAATTACCTTGTCGAGCCGCTCCACACCAAGAATATCCTCATGTTTTCCCGGAATCGTCCTGGCGCGGTTCAGCTTCTTGGCAAGCGTTTTATAGACAATCTCATTGACAAGCGAGCTTTTGCCCGAACCGGATACGCCGGTCACACAGGCAAAAACACCAAGCGGAATATCTACATCAATCTTTTTTAAGTTATTTTCTGCAGCTCCTTTTACTGTCAGCCAGCCTGTCGGCATACGGCGCGCCTTTGGAATGGGAATAAATTTCCTTCCACTTAAATAGGCCCCTGTAATGGAGTTCGGATTCTTCATAACTTCTTTTGGCGTACCTGCTGCCACAACCTCGCCGCCGTGTTCTCCGGCTCCCGGCCCGATGTCAACCAGATAATCCGCCGCAAGCATCGTATCTTCATCATGCTCTACTACAATCAGTGTATTTCCAAGATCACGCAGGTGCTTTAAGGTAGCTAACAGCTTATCATTATCACGCTGGTGCAGGCCGATGCTCGGCTCGTCCAAAATATAGGCAACTCCAACCAGTCCGGAACCGATTTGGGTTGCAAGACGGATGCGCTGCGCCTCGCCTCCGGACAGAGATCCGGCTGCTCTTGCAAGCGTCAGATAATCCAGCCCGACATCCATCAGAAAGCTGATACGCGCACGGATTTCCTTTAAGACCAATTCTCCGATTTTCTGCTGCATCGGCGTCAGCTCCAGCTCCTGCATAAATACATATAAATCCCGCACCGGAAGCTCGGTCAACTCCGCGATATTCTTTTCTCCAACCGTAACCGCCAGAACTTCTCTTTTCAGCCTTCGCCCTCCACAGAGTTTACACGGCGTAGTATGCATAAATGTTTCATATTCCTGCTTAATGGAATCAGAAGACGTTTCACGGTATCTGCGTTCCACATTTTTAATCAGACCTTCAAAAGCCACATCATAAACCCCTGTGCCGCGCTGTCCTGTATAATGTACTTTAACGCTGACACCGTTTGTTCCATGAATCAGCATATGGCGGATTTCCTTTGGAAGCTCTTCATATGGCGTTTCCAGAGAAAAGCCATAATGCCCTGCAAGCGCCGTCAAAAGGCTTCCTGCAAAACTGGATGGGTCTCCTGCCGACTGCCAGCCAATGACTGCAATCGCCCCTCCTTTTAAAGACAATGTCTGGTCCGGAATCAGCAGTTCTTCCGCAAATTCCATCTTAATTCCGATACCGTAGCAGTCCGGACATGCTCCAAACGGATTGTTAAAAGAAAATGCCCTTGGCTCTAGTTCTTCAATGCTGACACCACAGTCCGGGCATGCAAAGCTCTGGCTGAATGTCACTTCTTTTCCGTCAAAACAGTCCACAACCACAAGCCCATCGCTCAGCTTCAGCGCACTTTCTATTGAGTCTGAAAGGCGCTTCTCCATTCCCTCTTTTGCAACCAGACGGTCTACTACAACTTCAATATTGTGCTTATTATTTTTTTCCAGTTTAATCGACTCAGTCAGTTCATACAAGTTGCCGTCTACACGCACACGCACATAGCCTGCTTTTTTTGCCTGTTCAAATACTTTGGCGTGTTCTCCCTTTCTTCCACGCACAACCGGTGCAAGAATCTGGAATTTTGTGCGTTCTGGCAGCTTCTTGACCTCATCCACCATCTGATCCACGCTCTGCTTCTTAATTTCACGACCGCATTTTGGGCAGTGCGGGATGCCAATTCTGGCGTATAGAAGGCGGAAATAATCATATATTTCCGTTACAGTCCCAACAGTAGAACGCGGATTCCGGTTGGTTGATTTCTGGTCAATGGAAATCGCAGGGGAAAGCCCTTCAATGCTTTCGACATTCGGCTTTTCCATCTGTCCAAGGAACTGTCTGGCATAGGACGACAGCGACTCCATATAGCGGCGCTGCCCTTCGGCATAAATCGTATCGAATGCAAGGGAAGATTTTCCAGACCCCGATAGCCCGGTTAAAACAACGAACTCTTCTCTTGGAATATCAATACTGATTCCTTTCAGGTTGTGTTCTCTGGCACCTCTGATTTTAATGTAATTTTTCTTTTCCGACATTGTAGTTCTCCATTTCTATATGGTTTATACTGCCTGCAAGGTTTTCCTGCTACTCCAGATTCAGCAGCTCTTTTTTAAGCTCTATCAAGCGATCCCTCAATTCTGCCGCCTTCTCAAAATTCAGTTCTGCTGCTGCAGTGTGCATGTCCTTCGTCATCTTCTTTATTAACAGCTCCAGCTCTTTCTTGGACATGGATTCTATATCTTTTTCAATCTGGTAGCTCTGGCTTTCTGCCTTTTTAGAAATACTGATTAAATCACGCACTGCTTTTTTGATTGTCGTCGGCGTGATTCCATGTGCTTCATTGTATTGGTTCTGGATTTCGCGTCGGCGCTTTGTCTCCGAAATTGCCTTCTCCATAGATTCTGTCATGTTATCAGCATACATAATCACATGCCCATTTTCATTTCGCGCCGCACGCCCGATTGTCTGAATCAGCGAAGTTTCCGAACGCAGAAAACCTTCTTTGTCCGCATCCAGAATTGCAACCAGGCTGACTTCCGGAATATCCAGTCCTTCTCTCAGAAGATTGATGCCAACCAATACATCAAACACATCCATACGCATGTCTCGGATAATCTCGGAACGCTCCAGCGTATCAATATCCGAATGCAGATATTTCACGCGGATACCCGCTTCACGCATATAGTCGGTCAGATCTTCCGCCATCCGCTTGGTCAACGTTGTTACAAGCACTTTATTCTTGTTTGCTGTTTCCTTGCTTACTTCGGAAATCAAGTCGTCAATCTGTCCTGCGACCGGACGTACACTGATGTCCGGGTCAAGCAAGCCTGTCGGACGGATAATCTGCTCCGTGCGCATCAGTTCATGCTGTCCCTCATAGACCGAAGGAGTTGCAGAAAC
>CAJTZB010000250.1 GCA_910583815.1 uncultured Lachnospiraceae bacterium | reverse complement strand
ATTTGCTGCGGAGATGGCTTCAATGACATTACAATGCTTGAATATGCAGGGCTTGGAGTGGCAATGGCAAATGCGAAAAACGAAGTGCTTGCCGCTGCGGATTATGTTACAGCGTCCAATGATGAAAATGGGATTCTGCAGGTGATACAGAAATTTGTGCTGGCAGATAACTCTCTTTCACTGTAGGGAATTTAAAATATTACGATAGAGTTCTTTTGATGCGTTTGTGTTCGGATGATGAGGATCGGAAATCATGCAGATTTTTCTGGATGGAAGTTCCTGATCCAGCTTTATTCTGAACACATCGCCGCTGTCAATTGCAGGTTTTGCCATATCGGCAGGAGCGAAGCCGAACCCAAAATTATGCTTTACCATAGGCACAAGCAGATCTGCGCTGTCTACTTCGATATCCGGCGTAAAGGCGAGGTTATGTTCGGCCATGACTTCGTCAATAAACTGCCGCAGCTGCATGCCGCGCCTTAAGTATACAAGAGGATATTGTTTTAAGTCTTCCAGGCGTAAAGTCTGGTCTTTTAGTTCTGCAAATTTTTTTCCGGCAACCAGCATGTCATTAAATTCCTTGATGAATACGGTGTTTAGTTCTTTGCCTGCATTGCAAGGAGTAGAAACAAAAGCAAGGTCAACGATTCCTTTTCGGAGCTGCTCAATACAAGAATTTGTGGAGCCGGTGCTGACCTTAAATTTGACTCTGGGGAATGTTTTTAAGTGGACTTCATCCAAAAAATGAAATAAAAAGCAGTGCAGTGCTGTTACCGTTGTGGCAATGTAAATGGTACCGCCCTCAACGCTGATAGAGCGGCTGACCTCTTCCTCGCCCTTTAGCAGCTGGCTCTGGGCGACACTGACATATTCAAATAAAGTCTGGCCTTCATGTGTAAACTCTACACCGGTTTTATTCCGCACAAAAAGACGGCAGTTCAGTTCATGTTCCAGATTTTGGATTGCCCTCGTTACCGCAGGCTGGCTGGAATAAAGTTTCATGGCAGCTTTGGTAATATTTTTATATTTTCCGACAAAATAAAAAATTCTATAATATTCGTAATTCATTTCATCCCTCCATCCATGCGTTTTCAATATGAATAATATACTATATTATTATTTTACATTATATCATAGCTATATTATAATGTAAATAATAAATACAGGTGCAGCGGAAGGGCTTCTGCGGAACTGAAAAAACAGTCTCGGAATGGAAGCACCCGGAAGGGTTTTCAGACGCGTCGGCGGCTGAATAACCCTTCCCTCTTAAGGGTGCTGAAATGAAGAGACGGAACTGAATTAGGAGGGGTTTATGGATTACAGAAAAGAGTCACTTATCAGACATGAGCAGTGGAGGGGCAAGATAGAAACGGTATGCCGCGTGTCCGTAGACAGCAGGGAGGCGCTGTCGCTTGCCTATACTCCGGGAGTTGCCGAGCCTTGCATGGCAATCAACGCGGATGTGGAAAAAAGTTTTGAACTCACGCGCCGCTGGAATACGGTGCCTGTTATTACAGACGGAACAGCAGTCCTTGGCCTTGGGGACATCGGGCCGGAAGCTGGAATGCCTGTAATGGAAGGAAAATGCGCATTATTTAAGGCGTTTGGCAATGTGGATGCCTATCCTTTATGCATCAAGTCAAAGGATACGGAGGAAATCATAAAAACGATAAAGCTGCTTTCTGGCTCGTTTGGAGGGATCAATCTGGAGGATATTTCGGCACCGCGCTGTTTTGAAATTGAGACGCGTCTGAAAGAAGAACTGGATATTCCGGTATTCCATGATGACCAGCATGGAACAGCAATTGTTATGACTGCTGCCTTGATCAATGCGTTGAAGCTTGTAGGAAAGAAAAAGGATAACATAAAGCTTGTGATAAACGGTGCAGGTGCAGCAGGAATTGCCATTGCGAAGTTTTTGCTGAATTATGGAGTAACAGATATTACTATTTGCGATTTGAAAGGTATTATCTGTGAAGGTGAGGAATGGTTAAATACGGCCCAGCAGGAAATAGCGAAACTGACCAACAGAGAGCATGCCAAAGGAGTGCTTGCGGATGCGATGAACGGCGCGGATGTATTTGTTGGAGTATCAGGACCTAACTGTGTGACAAAAGAAATGATAAAGTCTATGGCAGAGAGGCCAATACTTTTTCCTTGTGCAAATCCGGTACCGGAAATCAATCCAAAAGATGCATTAGAGGCAGGGGCTTTTATTGTTGGCACAGGTTCTTCCGAGTATCCGAACCAGATTAACAATGTGCTTGTCTTTCCGGGGCTTTTCCGTGGTGCGCTTGATGTAAGGGCAAAAACAGTAAACACCGAAATGATGATTGCGGCGGCACAGGGTATTGCCGGATGTGTTTCCGATGAGCAGCTTGCCTGTGATTATATCCTGCCATTTGCCTATGACAAAACCGCACACGAATGTGTGGCAAAGGCAGTTTCGGAAGCGGCAGTACGTTCAGGAGTTGCGAAGCAGGCATGAAGAAGAAAACGGTCTTGGCGGCTTTTGTCCTGCTTGTCTTAACGGTTGTTCCTATTGTGCTGGTTAGCGCCTGTTCCCAAAAGGAAGAGCCTTCGTCGTGGGATGTTTCTGCAGAAGATGGAACAATAACGGCTTCGCTGCTTGATGATGGCGATTATGGTTATATCTTAAAGCTGGAGGGCAATGGAAAACTTAAAGAGTTTTCTTCTGCAGCAGAAGCGCCTTGGTATGATAAATCTGGAAGAATAACACAAATTATAATTTCAGAAGGCATTACTTCCATCGGAAACAATGCGTTTACATACTGCCATTATGTAAAGACTGTGATACTTCCTGAGAGTGTTGTTTTTGTCGGTGAATATGCTTTTTCTGAAAAGTCCAGGCTTCGTACTGCCGCAGAAACAGAGGAAGAAGAGACAATGAAAATTTTGTTTATTGGCAACAGTTTTACATATGTAAATGATATACCGGCGCTCTTTGAACAAATTGCAGC
>CAJTZB010000249.1 GCA_910583815.1 uncultured Lachnospiraceae bacterium | reverse complement strand
AGCGCAGCCGTATATCTGGTCAGTTTTTCTTCCACATAGTTAATGGCAAAGCCATATTTTTCTGCCAGTTGGTCAAAATAAACTCTGTCGTATGGTTTGGTATCAAAAAAAGTAATCGTCCTCATAGTGCTCCTTTCTGTGCACTTTGCTGCAAGCTCTGTTGCTTTCTGGCATCAGTGTATAGATGAAGCGTGCTGCCATCTGTACACCGACGCTATAGTATCTGCTGACGATTACTTTTCTATGCTTTGAGAAACTACTGATTTAAACAGTGTTTCCCTATATTACCACAACCGGAAGTCTTGCTCCCATCCTGCACAGCAGTTCGTTGCTGATGCTGCCAAATCGTTCTGCAACTGAAGGGGCAGAAATCAGTTCCGGTGTCTTCCCATCTATCAACGTTGCTATGTCACCAACTGCAGCATCCGCTGCATCTGTAATGTCCACTGCAAGCTGGTCCATACAGATACGGCCGATCACAGGCGCAACATGCCCCTTAATCCTTACGCTTGCTCCTGTCTCTGAAAGCCCTCTTGGAAAACCGTCTCCATATCCGATTGGTAAAATCGCAATACGGCTGTCACGTTCCGGGGTAAAAGCCCTTCCATATCCGACACTGCTTCCTTTGCTGACGTTCCTTATCAATACAATCTTGCTTTTTAGCGAAAGCACCGGACGCAAAGGAAGCGAAAGCACCGTATCCTCTTTTGCAGAACTTAAAACACCATATAATGCAATTCCCATTCTGGCATAATCACAGTGTAAGTCCGGGTAATTCAAAAAACCATAGCTGCTTTGAATATGCAGCTTTGGTATGGCAATTCCGTTTTTCTTCAACGCATCTACTAATTGATAAAAATTACCAATCTGTTCTTTTGTAAATGCTACATCCTCCAAAAGCCTGCTGTCCGGACAGCACAAATGTGTGAACATTCCGTATACTTTGATGTGCTTCATAGCAAAGACCTGCTCCACATCAGAAGATGCATGATATGGTATTCCAAGCCGGTGCATTCCAGTATCTATTTTAATATGAACTTTTACGCCAACACCCTGTTCATTCAGTTCCTTTGCGTAACAAAAATCTATCAAAGTCTGAATCAAATCATACTGTTTTAATTCAGGAGCGCGCCTGACATCTGTATAGCCAAGAATCAGAATTTCGCCCTGAATACCATATTCTCTGAGTTTGATGCCTTCTTCTATGGTAGCAACAGCAAATGCACGGACACCTGCTATTTTCAGCTCTTCCGCCACTTGGCGCAGGCCATGCCCATATGCCTCACATTTTACAACTGCCATCAGTTCACAGCCTGCAGGCATTGCCTCTTGCAGCACTCTGACATTATGATGTAAATTTTCTGCACTTACTTCAATCCACGCACGCTCTGTCCGGAATACGGCATTGCATTCCATACCGCCATCTCCCCCTTACTGCTTTGTATAAAGCCCTAACAGCTTGTCCAACATCTGTGCAAAAGACAAGCCAATGCCCTTCATCATATTTGGGTAACGGCTATGGGACGTAAATCCCGGAATTGTGTTCACTTCGTTGAATATGATTTCGCCGGACGGCGTATAAAACATGTCCACTCTCGCGAAGCCGGAACAGCCAAGTGCTTTATAGATAGTAACTGCCGCCTTCTGTATGCGTTTTTCTGCATCTGCATCAATCCTTGCCGGCATATGGATGCTGGAGGTCTTAAGCGTGTACTTTTCAGTATAATCAAAAAATCCACTGGAAAGTTCAATCTCATCTACTCTGCCGACCGTCAGCGTTTCGTCTCCAAGCACTGCACAGCCTACTTCAAAGCCGCTTATCTCTTCTTCTGCAATGACTTCTGTATCATGCTCTAAAGCCAGTTCAACAGCAGATTCTAATTCTTCCTTGCTGTTTATCTTTGTAATGCCAAAGGAAGAACCTGCACGGACAGGTTTTACAAAGATAGGGAACTGCAATGTTTCTGCAATTTCTTTCATCGCTGCCTCTTTTTCAAAATTCCGGAACGTCACCGACTTAGGAACTTGGATGCCTGCCAAGCTGACCAGTTTGTGCGCCCTGTCCTTATCCATGCAGAGTGCCGAAGAAAGCGTATTGCAGCCGACTACAGGAATGCCTGCCAGTTCAAACATTCCCTGCAGAGTACCGTCTTCTCCATTTTTCCCATGCAATACAGGAAAGACCAAGTCAATCGGAAGTATGGAATATTTACCTTCTGCAAGCTCCAAAAAACCGTGGACAGACCGGTTTCCTGAAACAGCAACCGAACGCAGATGCTTCTGGTCCGCAAACCATGTATTGTCCAAAATAGAACTCAGTTCCCCTGTATAATGATACCATTCCCCATCTCGCGTAATTCCAACCGGAACTACTTCATACCTTTCTGTATCAATATTTTCAAATACGGAATATGCGGACTGTAATGACACTTCATACTCTGTGGAGTTTCCTCCAAAAATAATTGCAATCTTTATTTTTTTCATTCTCTCCTAGCAGCTGCAGCGCTGCAAAGCCTCCTCTCAGAAACTAACTGTACTAATACGTTTAATACAGTTAGTATAGTAGCAGGCTACGAATTTGTCAATAGAAAGATAAAAAATTATTCCAAAGGATTCTTTTTTTCCAAAGCCAGAGCAAAAGAAGTAATCTTTGTAGATGAGATTTGATCACCTTTTTTTAAATACAAGCCTCTCTTTGCCACCAGCAAAGTATTGACGTCCTCCCCTGTTCCTTTGTCAGTTCCCTCCATGTTATAAATTCCATACCCAAGCAGATGAAGTATTGGATTGATGTAGACAAGATTGCTGCTTGTGTATATATAGCCTATAATAAACATGACAATAACTAACACTGTCATATCCTCATAACTTCCCAGTGACAGCCCTATGCATGACAAAAAATAAATCGAGATATAATTTAAGAAATTTGTACTTGTTTCATCTTTAATTTCCTTGATTTTTATATATGCCCCTTTTGTTGCTGTTTTCAGCATAT
>CAJTZB010000248.1 GCA_910583815.1 uncultured Lachnospiraceae bacterium | reverse complement strand
TTTCCGTATTTTCTAAGTGTGTCCTTATGTTTGACATGCTCGCAGGACGGCTGGAACTGATGCCGATGCTGCTGCTGTTTTCCCCTTCTACATGGAAAAAGTAATATACTGTTCTTGTCAAATGACGGTATTCTATGCTAATATAAAACAAAAATGAGGAAAGGGTGGACTTCTCTATGAATTCCCAGATCAATCTTTACCGCAGACGCTTTATTCCGGAAGAAACTGTGTTGTTAAAGGATGATACTATCCTGTTTTTTGATGATTCTGTTATTATCACCTCATGGAAAACATTGAAACCACGCAAGGACATTGCAGGCGGTATCTCTGCTTATTACCGCAAAGAAGGATTTAAAATCAGCCGCGTCACAGATGCGGAAGGAAATCTTGTGCATTGGTACTGCGACATTATGGAGGAATGGCCGGCAGACGGCGACAGCAACGGCCTTGTATTTGTTGACCTGCTGCTTGATGTTGTCGTCATGCCTGACGGTTCCGTTAAAGTTATGGATCTTGGGGAAGCTGCAGATGCTTTAAAAGAAGGGCTTATTACCCAAGACATGCTGCTGCATGCCATGTCCATAACTGACAGGCTTCTTTCCTTGATTTATTCAGGACACTTTTCTTCGCTGACCAAATGCATAGAAACATACATAAAGCAGCAGAACTGCTGATGCAGCCTGCTGCTCCTCTAAGCCTCTATTTTCTCAATTCTCCGAATATGGCGCTCATCCTCAGAAAATGGCGTGTCCAAAAATAAATCCACAATATCGAGTGCAAGCCCGGCACCCACGACTCGTCCGCCCATTGCCAAAATATTGGCGTTATTATGCTCTCTGGTCGCTTTCGCGCTAAAACAGTCATGGCAAAGCGCCGCACGGATTCCCGGCACCTTATTTGCCGCAATAGAAATGCCGATTCCGGTGCCACAGATTAAAATTCCCTTTTCACAAACCCCATCCGTTACTGCATGGGCAACCGCCTGTGCAAACTCGGGATAGTCGCACGATTCCTTAGAATATGTCCCAAAATTTTTATACTCAATGCCTCTCTTCTCTAAATGCATGATTACTTCCTGCATCAGTTCATAGCCACCATGATCACAGCCTAATGCTATCATTATACTCCTCCAGCCAAATATATTTTTATAGCAGCTGCAAGCTGCAATTTGCTTTTCCTCTAACACCGGATAATCTGATATCCTGCCGCTTTTCTTAAACGGTTCATAATTGCCAAGGAAAGTTTTGTTTCTTCAAAACTCTCTGAATAAATAACAGAGATATGCTCTGTGTCAAAGGTACGAAGCACTGCAAACAGATGCGCAGAAATTTCTTTTTCACTGCTCAATGCCCCAAGAGAATAGACATGGGCGCAATGATATTGTTTTTTTGTCTCCTCTGCACAAAGAACGGCAGTGCGGATTCCTGCTCCTTCTTTTTCCGCTACAAGCTGATTAATGGTTGCAATTACATCCGCTCGTTTCCCTTCTATAAGATAAAGCTGGCCTTTTGGCGCATAATGGCGATATTTCATTCCCGGTGCCTTTGCCACTACAGATTCTTGAACCCTTTCTGCCAAAACTGCCCTGTCATATTCCACACGCGCCGCGATTTCTTCAAAATCCTCTTTTGTAATGTAGCCGGGCCTTAGAATCATTGGCACTTCGCCCGATAAATCGAGAATGGATGACTCCAGTCCGATATCACATGCTCCTCCGTCAATAATCATCTCAATTCTTCCGGACAAATCTTCTATCACATGCTCCGCTGCAGTTGGACTTGGCCTGCCAGATAAATTTGCGCTTGGCGCTGCAATATAGCGCTGCGATTCTGAAATTAATGCCCTTGCAATTGGATCGGATGGCATTCGGACAGATACCGTAGGCAGCCCTCCGGTCGTAGCATCCGGCACAATGCTGCTCTTTTTTAAAATCATTGTCATTGGTCCCGGCCAAAAGCGTTCTGCAAGCCGGTAAGCAAGCTCCGGAACCTCAACTGCAAGCTCATCCAAGGCCTTGAGATCCGCAATATGCACAATCAAAGGATTATCTGATGGTCTGCCTTTTGCAGCATAAATCTTTGCAACTGTTGCCTCATCCAAAGCATCTCCTCCAAGTCCATAAACCGTTTCTGTCGGAAATGCGACTAATGCCCCTGCACGAATCAGCTCTCCTGCATGCCTTAGTTCCTGTCTTTCAAAATTTTCTCTGTCTATCTTGATGATTTCCGTATCCATTGTGTGCTTCCTTTCTCAAACGCCACCTTCTGCCATTTGACAAGAACACTTATTATTCTTCCGTCTGCAGCGTATTGATATACTCCAGAATTCCAAGATGAATAGCAAAGGCTACCTTCTCCTGATATTCTTCTGTAATAAGCAGTGCTGCTTCCTGAGGATTGGAAAGGAAACCACACTCTACAATTGCAAATGTACAAGGAGAATGTTTTAGCAAATAGTAATCTCCATTTGCCTTTGCCTGCCTTTTATTTCCGTCCGCCAGTTCCTCTGCTAACTGACGCTGCAAAATTACTGCCAGAGCTTCTCCTTCTTTAGACGAGCTATAATAAAATACCTGGGCACCTTTGCAGTCCGCAGAAGGATAGCTGTTCTGGTGAATGCTGACACCTAAAAGCGGCTTTTCCTTGTCAAGAAATGCAACTCTTGCTTTCATATCCTGTGCTTTTCGGTTTTTTGCCCCTTCATCTGCCAAATCCTTGTCTTCTTCTCTTGTCAGAAGCACGACAATCCCATTCTGCTCCAACAAAAGCTGTACCTTCTTCGCAATGCTTAAGTTAATATCTTTTTCCAATGCCTGATTAACTCCAACTTTTCCAGGGTCATCACCACCATGCCCTGCATCAATAACAACAACCGGCTTATCCGCAACATGCCGGCCTGATGCCAAAAAAGCACCCTCTTTCATAGCCCTGTTCACGTATAAGCTCCCAAGCATGGCAAGCCCCACTAACAGACAGGTCACAACATAAACAGTAGTTGGATGTTTTGTTTTCATAAT
>CAJTZB010000247.1 GCA_910583815.1 uncultured Lachnospiraceae bacterium | reverse complement strand
GTAACAGTTGTCTTACCTGCTGCAACAGGGGTAACTACACCCATCTTATCTACAGTAGCTACTTTGGAATCAGAAGATACCCAAGTAGTAGTGTATCTGTTTGCAGACCAATCAGTTACGCCATAGAAGTTCAGGTCAACTGTTGCGCCAACTTCCATCTGGTAGGTGCTGAAGGTGTTGTTCTTGGAAGTACCAAGTACTACATTCATCTCCGAAGCATTTCCTACAGTTACCTTAACGCCCTGGGAGGTGTAAGCGCTTCCGTCGCCAACCTCTAAAGTAATTACTGCAGTGCCGTCAGCGATTGCTTTGATGACACCGTTTTTATCTACGGTAGCTACAGATGGATTAGAAGAAGTCCATCTCAGGGAGTAGTTGCGGTAATCACTCACTCCAATAAACTTTAAGTCTACAGCCTCGCCTGCTTTCATGCTGAGTGCGCTCACAGCGCCTCCGGTCTGGTAGGCGTAGGTAAAGTTCTTGGCAGCATATATTGAATTTGCAGCCGGAGCAGCATTGGAAATTACCATAGCCATTGCAAGTATGAAAGCGGTTCTTTTTAAGAATCTCTTCATTATATTTCCTCCTTAAGTAACAAAGAGTAAATATATAGGAAAGCATAAAAATACAGAGCTTTTCTGCATTTCCGAAAATGGGTGAAGGCCTTTATATGGCGGAGTGACACCACTTTGACACCAATTCATATAAAATGGCGGTGTTTAAAAAAATAAACTGAGCTTCTGAATTTCTCTTGCTTGGACATCTTCTGTAACATGGGTATATAAGTCCATTGTCATTTCCAGGCTGCTGTGCCCTAAGATTTGCTGGACAACTTTTGGAGGGATTCCGCTTTCAAATGCGCGGGTTGCGAACGTGTGCCGGAGCGTATGAGGCGTAATCCTCTCAAATGCTACAGGCTCTCTGCCTTCTGCTTTGGCAGCAGTTTCTTCTTTTCGGTTGATTTGTTCCACATAGTGGTTCAGAGTTTCGGCTACATTAAGGCCACGGACAGGTTTACCGTTTTTTGTAGTGAATACAAGGTCTTCTCCGTCTTCAATAGGCTGCCATCCGTCACCAAGTGCCGTCTTTTCACCTTCCTGTTTCTGTTTATGGAGTTTTAGAAGCTCCAAAGTGGAATCAAGCAAGCGGATAGTACGGTTGCTTGTCTTTGTTTTCGGGGAGTGAAAGACATCCCGCATCTGGTGGTTTTTCACATCATGCAGATAAATATAGGTACGCTCTACAGTCAGCGTTTTTTCTTCAAAATCAATGTCGCTCCAACGAAGCCCTGAAAGCTCTCCGATACGAAGCCCTGTGGAAAGCCCCAACACACAGAGCATTTCATAGCGGCTTCCGGAGATAGCGGACAGGAACTTCTTCTGTTCTTCATAGCTTAGTACGCGGCGCTCCACTCGTTCCCTTTTGATTGTGATATTTTCGCATGGATTATAGGAAATCATGCGGTTTTCCATAGCTTCTTTAAATACGCTGTATAGGATAGCCTTTGTTTTTGCAAGGGTATTGGCACTTAGGCCATTTTTGGACATGGAGTTGAGCAGCCGCTGGACCATAAGCTTGTTAATGCCGGAAACCTGCAGTTTTCCAAGCTGTGGGGCGATGTGGACTTTATAAATTTCCTGATAGACGCTGAGTGTGTTTTCTTTGACTGTGCTTTCTTTGATTTCACTAAGCCAGGTTTGGAAAAAGACGTCCAGTGTCATATTTTTGGCATCCATATAGATGCCGTGTTCCATTTCATATTGGGCATCTGACATCTTTTTTTGCAGAGCTTTTAAGTCCCTGTCATAAAACGTGTGACGCTCTCCCTGAAACGTGAAGCGTCCTTGGTATCTGCCGTCTGCGCGTTTTGAGATGCCCTTTGGCAGTCGGCGTTCCTTTTGTGCATTTTCCGTCAGCATGGTTGACATTGTTTTACCTCCGTAACTCTTTTGTTTTTTTCAGCAAAGCTAGTATTTGAAGGTTTGCCCTTTTTCATGCCAAAATGGACTAAGGATTGTATGCAGAAGGCTAAAAAATTGACACCAATTCTGACACCAATTCAAAGAAAAAGACCGGCATGGGGGATAAAAAGGGTAAACAAAATAAGAAGGGAAAGAGGTTTTTCTTTTCCCTCATAAAGGAATTTATAGAAATAGATGATAAAAGTTACGGTAGTTTTACTATAGCGCAGATGCCAGAATGTGTCAAGGGTGAGAGATGCTTTCCTGTCAAATAAAAATACTCGGAAGAATTCTTTGTTTACTTTTTGGAATCTCTTCATTATAATAGAAATAAATATCTTGCCGGGCTTAAGCTTTAGGTATCCGGTGAAATAGGGAGGCATTATGAAGCAGAAAAAGATTTGGAGGCTGCTGCCGCTGCAGTTTATTGTTGCGCTGCTGCCGTTGATCACTTACTATTACCGTGGGAATTCTGGCTATGGCAGCTATGGCTGGCATTCTTCGGATGATACGTACCACGATTTCTTTTTGCATTATAAGATGATCTGTTTTATAGTGATTGCCGCAGTGATGCTTGTGGCAGCATTTTTCATACAAAAGAAGAAGGGAAATGCACAGTGGAAAAAGCTGCTGATCTCTTTTGCGCCGCTTTTAGTGTATCTGTTTTTTGTCATCCTTTCTACGGCATTTTCCAAAAACCATGCCCTTTCTTTTTTAGGGGCGATGGAGCAGCAAGAGCCATTTCCGGTGCTGCTTGGTTATGTAGTTACGGCAGTTTATGCATGGCTTGTCATAGAAAAAGAGGAAGATATGCAGTCCTTGGTAGATGCGGCGCTGCTTGGAGGCGCGGCAATGGCATTGCTTGGTGTGCTGCAGGCGGCTGGAAAGGACCCTCTTGCAAAGGAATGGGTACAAAGGCTGATTGCAGATGATGCAATACTTGAACAGTATGGGCTGTTTGTGCTTCGCTTCCCAAAAGGACAGGCTTACGGAACGTTATTTAATCCGAACTATGTCGGTTCCTATGTGCCGCTCTATGCTCCTTTGCTTATTTTTGGAGCGATTATGGGCAAATCTCT
>CAJTZB010000246.1 GCA_910583815.1 uncultured Lachnospiraceae bacterium | reverse complement strand
AAGCGCCTGGCACGGTATATCAATGAAAAAAATGACATTGGCTATGTAGCGGTTGCTTTCCAGAGTATAGAAGAGATACTTTGCTTTCAAGAAAGGACTCGGATTTCTGTATTGCTGATCGGAGATACATGTGACAGCAAAGAACAGCAGAAAATTTCTGCACTTTTTCCTAAGAATGGGCAGATTTTTATATTGTCAGAAGAGCCAGAAGATAAAGGGCAGTTTTTGCCATCCGGAATGCGCAGGATTTTTCGTTATCAGCGCGCGGGAGAATTGCTGAGACAGATATTGCAGCAGGAAACAGAAACAATATCGTCTTCAGGTGGGCTGTATATCGTGTATAGCCCCGATTCCTACAGCTCTTCGGAACATTTTGCATGGCAGTTTGCCAAGAGCCTTTCAACACAGATGAGAACACTATTTTTATCATGGGAACCTTTTGGTGGGTTTGGACGCGGTGAAATAGACAGAGAAGAGGCTTGCCAAGATTTGAGTGAACTCTTATATGTGCTTCGTCTGGAAAACTTTTCAAAAAAGGACAAGCTGCTGGACCTTCCATCAAAAGAAGGAGTATTTTATATCCCAGGAATTGCGTATTGTACGGATTTGTGGCAATATTCGGCGGAAGAACTGCTGCGTTTTCTGGTTCTTTGCAGAGAGTGCGGATATGAGGCGATTGTGTTCTTAGCAGGATTTTTTTCAGAAAGCATAGAACAGCTAATGGAGCAAAGTAAAGAGGTCTGTCTTGTGACAGAAAACGGTGCAGAAGGAAAGCGGTGCAAAGAATTTTTTCGTCAGATGAAGTATGCCGGAAAACAGGCTCTTTTATCGCGGATAAAGGAAGTAGAGAAATATGATGCAGACATAAGTTCCAAGTCCGCAGGAAAGGTAAGGGAACTCTTATGGAAGAAGTAAAACAGCGTTTACGAGAAACGGTGCTGTCTTCTTTTGACTATTCTTCAGAAATTACGGAAGACGTGCTGTATGGGAGGATTGACGGAGCTATTTTAGCAGAAGCAAGGGAGAGTTTCCTTTCACTTTCCGATAAACAACGACTTCGGAAGGAATTGTATCACTCTATCCGTGGGCTTGATATTTTAGAGGAGCTTTTAGAGCGAGAAGATATTACAGAAATTATGATTAATGGAGCGGAGCATATTTTTATTGAGGAGAATGGAAAACTCCGGACTTGGGAGAGAAGATTTGAATCAAAGCAGAAACTAGAGGATATTGTACAAAGAATTGTAGCAGGAGCAAACAGGACGGTAAACGAGGCCAGTCCGATTGCAGATGCAAGGCTGGCGGATGGCTCTAGGGTCAACATTCTGCTTCCCCCGGTTGCACTCAATGGACCAATTGTGACAATACGTAAATTTTCCAAAGAACCGTTTACGATGGAACGCCTAATTGACCTTGAGGCAATTTCTTTAGATGCAGCGGAATTTTTAAGAAAACTGGTGCAGGCAAAATATAATATTTTTGTCTGTGGTGGAACCGGTTCAGGAAAGACAACGTTTCTAAATGCGCTGACAGCATATATTCCGTCTTCGGAACGCATTATTACGATTGAGGATGCTGCGGAACTTCGTGTAAATGGGATTGAAAATCTGGTGCGGCTTGAGGTGCGCAGCAAAAATACGGAAGGGTGTGCAGAAATCAGCATTAGGGAACTGATTCGGGCAGCGCTTCGTATGCGTCCGGACAGAATAATTGTTGGCGAAGTGCGTGGAGCGGAGGCAATCGATATGCTGCAGGCAATGAACACAGGGCATGATGGTTCTCTTTCTACCGGGCATGGCAATTCGGTAACAGATATGTTAGACCGTCTGGAAACTATGGTGCTGCTTGGTGCGGAAATCCCACTTATGGCAGTGCGCAAGCAGATTGCGTCTGCAATTGATATTTTAGTGCATTTGGGAAGGATGCACGATGGCAGAAGAAAAGTGCTTGAAGTATCAGAAGTACTTTCTTGCAGAGATGGGGAAATAGAGACAAATCCGTTATATGTGTTAAGGGATGATGGTATGCTTTGCCGCACTGGTAATGTATTTGTGCAGCAGAAAAAGCTGCGGAGCATGGGGTGGCAGGAATGCGAAGAGTAGTACATTGTATTTTAGCGCCGTGCAGCTTCTGTATTGTAACAGGGTGGCTGTTTTTTGACTTTGCACCAATAGCACTGCTCTTTTTGCCCTATGTTCCGTATGATATATTCAGGCGGCTACGTAGGCAGAGGGAAGCAGAGCGATGGCAGCTGGCACTCGCTTTTCGTGATATGCTGCTTTATTTGCAGAATGGGCTGGCAGCAGGACGGTCTCCGGAGGGAAGCATGGAAGAAACGGCAAAAGGACTGGAACATTTGTATGGAGCAAAAAGTAATATTGTATCAGAATGCAGGCTGATGCTGTCCCAGATGTCGAATGGTTATAGTATGGAGAAGGCATTTGAAGAATTTGGAGAGCGAAGCAAGGTAAATGAAATCAGGCAGTTTGCAGAAGTGTTTTTAGTTGCCAAAAGGACAGGAGGAGAAATCGGAAGAGTGATTCGGCAAACTTGCAATGTATTGCAGGACAAACTGGAATTAAAACGAGAGCTCCGCACGGCAGTTGCGGCAAAAGAAATGGAATTTCATATCATGTGCTTTATTCCTCATGGAATTCTTTTATATTTGAGGCTCTGTGCGCCTTCTATGAGCGCCCCATTATATGGAAATACATTCGGTGCTGTATTTATGAGCGGAGTGTTTCTTGGCTGGTTTGCGCTTTCTGCCCTTGGAAACCATCTGGTACGTTCCTGTATAAGTGTATAAACTGAAAGAACAGTAATTTAGAGCATGGAAAAATAGGGAGGACAGGTTGAAAAAAGGTGTAGGACAAAAGATTTTTAGCCGCATTATTACAGAAGAACGTGTTATGGCGGCTATGCCGCTTTACTCCGGAAAAACAAGAGAAGAGGTCAGAGAGCAGTTAGCATTGGAAGTGTTTCGCAGGATGGGGTTTGCCGTACTGATTGGTATGCTTATAGTTATATTTTCTTTTATATTGGCAAGGGGGCAGACTGAAG
>CAJTZB010000245.1 GCA_910583815.1 uncultured Lachnospiraceae bacterium | reverse complement strand
ATTGCATTATAAATATTTAATTGTAATCTCAGCGATTCTTCTATTTGGAGGTATCGTATTGGCATCTGCCGACCAGACCGAATTTGCCGCGCAAGTTTCTTTCGCAAGCACGATAACCTCTATCATCCTGTCTGTTATTGCAATTTTGATGAGCCTTTGGGGGGAACGCACCACAAATGAAATAAAAACAAGCATCACGGAATCTGCCGAAAGACTATCAGGCTACACTAAGGAAATAGGAGTTCTGAACAACAGCCACAAAGAAACAATGGACAAACAATTAGATGAGCTAAAAAATGTGCAAGAACAGCTGACACAAGTAATTCAATCCATTGGCAATGTGGAAAAACAAGTTTCTTCCATATATCATAATAATACCAATCCAGGCACTATAGGCAATGCAATGAAATCATCCCAAGGAATTCAGCTTTTTCGCCTCATATACTCGTGGGCTACTACAAACGATTATAGCGGAGAATGGATTTTTTGCAAAATAACGGAATTTGTTATCCAAAAACACAGCCAACATCATCCTTTTTATTTTAATGAAATGACCACCATTTTAGCATATAATAATATCAATATTAACTTATATTGGAACAGCATAAATATTTACTGGGGAATCATCAACACTTTACTTGCAGCATCAGTATTTGATGATGCCGACACATTAAATAACATATATAAGATAGTAAATGAAAAGCTATACCCTGCATTAAATAATAACCTTCAATAAATACATATAGTGCAGAACTACAGATGATTTTTATTAAGCGAGGTATGAGATAGCTGCTTTTTTATTTGGAAATACATAGAAAAAAACGACTACTCAGAACGAAACAAAAAAATAAAAGTAATTTATAAAGAGCTAACAGCGCAATTTCCTATAAGGATTAGGATGCCGGTTAGTGCAAAGCACTCTTTTGACGCCCTAATCCTATAAGGAAAAAACAAAGACAGGTTTACACCATACTCCTCTTCAAAAAGCGAAAACCGCTTTTACAAAATCATCGTCAGCTGGATTCTCTTCTTTGCTACATCAACGCTCAGCACTTTGACGTCTACAATGTCACCGACACTGACTGCCTCTAATGGATGCTTAATAAACTTCTTGTTTGTTATCTGGGAAATATGAACCAATCCGTCCTGATGCACACCAATATCCACAAACGCTCCAAAATCAATGACATTGCGCACCGTACCCTTTAAAATCATGCCTTCTGTCAAATCTTTGATGTCCAGCACATCTGTACGCAGAATCGGTTTTGGCATCTCTTCACGAGGGTCCCTCCCCGGCTTTTCCAGTTCTTTGATAATATCAATCAGCGTAAGCTCACCAATGCCAAGCTCTTCTGCCAATTTCTTTTTGTCACGCACCATATTTCCAAGATGCGACAGGTCTTCGCCGGCCGCCTGTTCCCTTGTGGATACCTGCAGCTTTTTGTCTCCTGGAGCCTCTTTTGCTGCCACTGCCGCCGGCGCACCTGACTGTGCAAATGCACTTGCCAATGCCTGTCCAAATGCAGAAGCTGTATTTTTGATTTGGATTGTTTTTGGCTCTTCTTTGCGCCTTCTCTTTGGCTCCTTTGTTTCTGCGACTGCTTTTTTTGCTTCTTTTGCTGTTTTGCGCTGCTTTTCCTGAAGCTCTTTGATGCTCTCTGCAGTAAACCCAAGCTGCCGGAGCAGAGCGCTTGCTGCCTGATACGACTCCGGATGCACGCTGGTTGCATCCAGCGGATTGGTTCCATCACTGATGCGCAGGAAACCGGCGCACTGTTCAAATGCTTTTGGACCAAGCTTCGCCACCTTTAACAGTTCTTCACGCGACCGGAATTTTCCGTTCGCCTCACGGTATGCAACGATATTTTTAGCAATTGTCTTAGAAATACCGGACACATATTCCAGCAGGGATGGAGATGCTGTATTCAGGTCTACCCCAACCTTATTTACACAGTCCTCCACAACGCCTGATAGGGCTTCTCCCAGCTTTTTCTGGTTCATATCATGCTGATACTGTCCTACACCAATGGCTTTCGGTTCAATTTTTACAAGCTCTGCAAGCGGGTCCTGCAGCCTTCTTGCAATAGAAACCGCGCTTCGCTGCGCCACATCATAATCCGGAAATTCCTCCGTAGCAAGCTTGCTTGCAGAATACACCGAGGCACCTGCTTCGTTTGTAATAATATACTTTGTAGGGACATTCATCTCTTTCAGCAAATCAGCCACAAACAGTTCGGACTCTCTTGATGCTGTGCCGTTGCCTATAGAAATCAGAGTAACCCTGTATTTCAAAATCAGCTGCCGCACAATACGCTTTGCTTCTTCTAGCTTTCCCTGCGACGGAATCGTTGCATAGACAACTGCTGTATCCAGTACCTTGCCCGTTGCATCAACTACAGCGAGCTTACAGCCAGTCCTAAATCCAGGGTCCCACCCGAGCACTGTCTGTCCAACGATTGGCGGCTGCATCAGAAGCTGTTCCAGATTTTTTCCAAACACTTTCACAGCACCTTCCTCTGCCCGCTCCGTCAGTTCATTACGGATCTCACGTTCAATTGCCGGCGCAATCAGACGATGGTAACTGTCCAAAGCAACTGCTTTTAATGCTTCATTCGTATATGCATTGTCCTTTGTAATCACTTTTGTCTCAAGGTAGCGCAGAATCCTCTCTTCCGGTGCAGAAAGCTTCACCGTCAGTATCTTCTCATTTTCACCACGGTTCAAGGCAAGAATGCGATGCCCTGGAAGTGTAGAAAGCTTTTCTTCAAAATTGTAATACATTTCATATACGCTCTCTGCCTTTTCGTCTTTTGCCGAAGAAGAAATACGCCCTTCCTCCATTGTAGCCTCTCTGATATAAGCGCGGTACTCCGCTTCATCGGAAATTTTTTCGGCAATAATGTCAAGCGCACCTGCAATAGCCTCTTCTGCAGTTGCCACTTCTTTCTCAGCAGAAATATAAGCCGCAGCGCTTTCTGACAGCGGCTTGTCCGTTTCCTGCAAAAGAATCAGCTCTGCCAAAGGTTCCAGCCCCTTTTCGGCTGCAATGGTTGCCCTTGTCCTTCTCTTTGGACGGTATG
>CAJTZB010000244.1 GCA_910583815.1 uncultured Lachnospiraceae bacterium | reverse complement strand
CCCGGAAATGCCCATTTTATCAGCATTTCCGGGATTTTATCCGTTACTCGAACTCAATCGTCGCCGGTGGCTTCCCAGTGCAGTCATACAGCACCCTGTTCACGCCTTTGACTTCATTCACGATTCTGCTTGTTACTCTGCCAAGGACATCCCACGGCAGTGCTGCGCTTTCTGCGGTCATAAAGTCGCTTGTGTTGACGGCGCGAAGCACAATGGCATAATCGTAAGTACGTTCGTCACCCATGCAGCCGACCGAGCGCATGTTGCTGATGGCAGCAAAATATTGGCCGAGGTTTTTGTCCAATCCTGCCTTTTCGATTTCTTCTCGGTAAATGGCATCTGCATCTTGTACAATGCGTACCTTTTCCGGTGTTACTGCACCAACAATACGAATTCCAAGGCCCGGACCCGGGAACGGCTGACGGAACACAAGGTGTTCCGGAAGGCCAAGCTCCAGACCTGCGTTGCGTACTTCATCTTTAAAGAGCAGGCGAAGCGGTTCTAGTATCTCTTTAAAATCTATGTGTTCCGGAAGGCCGCCTACATTGTGATGCGACTTGATGGTTGCGGACTTGCCAAGGCCGGATTCAATAACATCAGAATAAATGGTTCCTTGTACCAAGAAATCAACTGCCCCGATTTTCTCTGCTTCTTCCTCAAATACGCGGATGAATTCTTCGCCAATAATTTTTCTCTTGCGTTCCGGCTCTTCTATGCCGGCAAGCTTGGCATAGAAACGTTCTTGTGCATTGACACGGATAAAATTCAAATTATATGCGCCATCCGGACCAAATACGGCTTCTACGTCATCTCCTTCGTTTTTACGGAGCAGACCGTGGTCTACAAATACACAGGTCAGCTGTTTTCCAATTGCTTTAGCAAGCAAAACCGCAGCAACCGCAGAATCTACGCCGCCGGACAGACCACAAAGCACTTTGCCGCTGCCAATGCGTTCCCTCAATTCGATAATTGTTTTTTCAACAAAAGAATCCATCTTCCAGTTGCCAATGCAGCCACATATGTTATGCGTAAAATTGGCAATCATCTTTGCACCTTCCTGCGTATGCATAACTTCCGGATGGAACTGCACTGCATACAGCTTTTTCTCTGTACATTCCATCGCAGCAACCGGGCAAACCGACGTATGTGCAATCACTTTAAACTCTGCAGGAGCCTTTTCGATATAGTCTGTATGGCTCATCCAGCAAATTGTTTTTTCACTTACGCCCTGAAACAATACAGAAGAAGTCTCTATCTCTACTTCTGTTCTGCCATACTCGCTGACTGGCGCTGTCGCAACGCTTCCGCCCAATACATACGCCATCAGCTGAGAGCCATAGCAAATTCCAAGGATCGGAATCCCGAGTTCCAGCAATTCCTTTGGGCAACGTGGAGAATCTTCTCCATATACGCTGTTAGGTCCACCTGTAAAAATTATCCCTTTAGGATTCATCTCCCTAATCTTGTCCAAATCCAGATTGTAAGGATGCACCTCACAATATACATTACATTCCCTGACACGTCTTGCAATCAACTGATTGTATTGTCCTCCGAAATCCAGAACAATGATTCCTTCTTTATCCACCGTAGTTCCTCCTTGAAACTGACTTAAAAAATTGTCACAAGCATTTGATTAGTCAATTCTACTACAACTTCTTCTTTTTGGCTAGCAGAAAATTTCTCAGTTCTTCTTGGCATCTGTACACCGACGCTACCAACGCTAGTGTTCCCTGAGTCCATCCAATGTCTTTTCATATGCCGGCAGGAACTCCTGAAAAAACACATCTACCTCTTCCAGTCCCATTTCTCTTACAGACTCTTCCGTTGAAGTTCTGGCACTCTGAAATTCTGTATTCCCTGTCTTCTCCTCTTCTATGCATTTGATAAGCGCAGATATTTTATCAGCTGCCTTTGCAAGCTTCCAAAGATAAGCATCTTCTTCTCGCGCAAAGAACAGGTCCTGATATTCAGCACGGATATCCTCTGGCAGCATTTCCAAAAGCTGAGCCGCCGCATTATCTTCAATCTTATGAAACGTATCCCTCATCTCTTCGCTGTAATACTTGATTGGCGTCGGCATATCGCCGGTGATGATTTCTGTACAATCGTGGTAGATACCAAGCAGCGCCGCCTTGTCTGCATCAAGTTCCTTTCCGAAACGCACTTTTCCGATTACTGCAAGCAGATGTGCAAGCATTGCAACCTCTAATGAATGCTCACTGATGTTCTCTTTACGCGAGTTCCTCATAAGCGCCCAACGGTCAATGTATTTCATACGTGACATCATTGCGCAGAAGCTATAAACTTTGTATATCTTATTTTCCATAGTTCTCCTCGTTCTCCTATCAAATCAGCACCTTTAACTATGCTTTTTCATTTAATTTTTCTCTAAATACCTTTTTACGTATTTCCCTGTATAGGACTGCGGCATCTGCGCCACTTCCTCAGGCGTACCTTTCGCAATGACCGTGCCGCCCTTGTCGCCGCCTTCCGGACCGATGTCAATAATATAATCTGCCGTTTTAATAACATCCAGATTATGCTCTATGACAAGCACCGTATTCCCTCCGTCCGCAAACCGCTGCAGGATTTCTATCAGCTTACGCACATCCTCAAAATGAAGCCCTGTCGTCGGTTCATCCAGAATATAAATTGTCTTTCCGGTGCTGCGGCGGGAAAGTTCCGTTGCAAGCTTAATACGCTGTGCCTCGCCTCCGGACAGTGCCGTAGACGGATGCCCCAGTTTAAGGTAAGACAGGCCGACATCATTTAACGTCTCAATCTTCCTGCGAATGCTTGGCACATTCTCAAAGAAATGCACTGCTTCTTCGATTGTCATGTCCAAAACATCATAGATGCTTTTCCCTTTGTAATGCACATCCAACGTCTCCCGGTTATAGCGCTTGCCGCCGCAGACCTCACATGGCACATAAATATCCGGCAAAAAGTTCATCTCAATTTTGATAATGCCGTCGCCTCCACATGCTTCGCAGCGGCCGCCTTTCACATTGAAGCTGAAACGGCCTTTGCTGTACCCTTTCATTTTGGCATCCTGAGTAGAAGCAAACAAATCTCTGATTAAATCAAATACGCCAGTATAGGTCGCCG
>CAJTZB010000243.1 GCA_910583815.1 uncultured Lachnospiraceae bacterium | reverse complement strand
GGATAAGCGTATCCGCACCGCATGGGATGAGGAGAAGGAAGAATGGTTCTTCTCAATCGTGGATGTGATAGCCGTTCTGACAGATCAGCCTAACCGGCGAGGTGCGAGTAATTACTGGGCAAAGCTGAAACAGCGTCTGAAAGAAGAAGGCGCTGATCAGTTGCTGACAAATTGTCAGCAACTGAAACTGAAGTCCCCCAAGGACGGCAAACGGTATCTGACCGATGTAGCTGATACCGAGCAGCTTCTGCGCATCATCCAGTCCATTCCTTCTCCCAAGGCAGAACCGTTCAAAATGTGGCTGGCTCAAGTTGGCCGGGAGCGTATAGAAGAAACCATCGATCCTGAGCTGACCATTGAACGGGCCTTGGAAACCTATCAGAGAAAAGGATACAGCCGTGAATGGATCAACCAGCGGCTCCAGGCGATCCAGGTGCGTAAAGAGCTGACTGATGAATGGGATGCCCGTGGCATTCAACAGGGTATCGAATATGCCATCCTGACCGATGAGATCTCCCGCGCATGGTCCGGTATGACAACCAGGCAGTATAAACGTCTCAAAGGTTTGAAAAAAGAGAATCTCCGTGATAATATGACCACGCTGGAGTTGGTCTTGAATATGCTGGCCGAAGCGACCACCACAGAGATCTCGAAACAAAAAGAGCCTGAAACATTTGCAGAAAATGTTGAGATAGCGCGTGCGGGCGGCAAAGTGGCTGGGGATGCACGCAAGGCTGTGGAAACGCAGACTGGTGTTCCTGTGATTACATCCCAGAATGCAGCCCAGCTTAATCAGGTGGTAACCGATATGATCGAGGGAGTAGTCGCTGAGGAAACAGGTGCCTCTGACACGGATAATGGATAATATATGCTGAATTATTCTGCGAAAACAATTTCCTTTCAAAAATAAGAAGGCCGCAGCTTTGATGAGTTATGTGCGTTCCTTTTTCAAAAATCCACATCTGGATTTCTCAAAAATAAATGCACATTTTACTCGAAAGCATTACTGTCGGGTTTGTCTTGGACGCAAAAACAGAATCGAACACCTGTCGGGGAGATCGATTTTGCCGCCTTTGTCCATGATAAGTTGACAGATTACACCAGGGGAGTAGTCTGTCAACTTTTATATATAATCACATAAAACCTTTGTGCCGCAGTAATTTCACTGCGGTATTCTTATTTGTAGAAGGAGAATTATAATGAACGTGATACAAAAAAGTGAAGCAATCAAGAACGGTCTCCGGAAAGGCTTTCAGGACGGCAGTTCCAAAATGGCAAAGCGTAAGTGCTACGGATACACGATCAATTCTGATGGAGAACTGGAAATAAATCCGGACGAAGCCAAGGTGGTGAACTGGATATTTGAACGGTATCTTGCTGGTGACAGCCTTGGGAAAATTGCTGCGGGTCTGGAAAGGCAGGGCATTCCCTCCCCCACCGGCAGGCCCAAATGGAATCGGGAAGCAATTGACAAACTGCTCTCCAATGAAAAATACACCGGACGGGTGCTGCTCCAGAAGACGGTCAGCACCGGCGCTGTCCAGATCGAAAACAATGGCCTCATGGAACGGTATCTCTACACCGGCTCCCATGAGGCCATTATTTCTGACGAGATGTTTATGGCGGTACAGCAAGCGAAACTCAACCGTTCAAAAGATCCGCAAAACCAAGTTGCCATGAGGCTCGCGTTCTGATACAATAATAAAAAATTGGCTCAATCCAAGAACTAGAAAAGGTAAGAGGTGCACATGATGGGTGATGTTATAATCTTTAATGATGAAAGTATAGATTTTATATGGAATACAATCCAAAATCAACAAATTATTTTCCACCCTGAAATTGCACCAGAGGGCAAAATAAAGTATGATATATTTGCAGCGACAAAGAGAAGAAAAACATTTACCCTGTTTGTAGATAGAAATATTCTGAGTAGCCTTTTGAAATTCTGTGAAATAGGCAGCCTAAAAAACAAAGGAGAATCTCAGCTTATTGGTGTAATCATGGCATGGGCAATATTTAATGATATGCCAATCAGTGCTGGAATGGCAATCAAGGAACGAGCTTTCCAATTACGTTCCCAAGAAAAAGGCTTGGTAGAGTTGCAAAAATTTCTTGAAATATTTGAAGTATATCCTGGACAAATGTGGCTACAGGTTGCTGAAGGGCAGTTAGCAGAGATCCCGCCAATCAAATACTCAAATACACTTGCACAAAACATATCCGTCAATTATGCCGATGGTGGAGATCATTATGATATGGCAGTCTCTTCTCTGCTCCACGCCGTATGGCTATATAGAGATCAGACTAAGCGACCCATAGAGAAAGTACGCGAGTTTATCCAATGGATGTATGATTATTTGTTAGTAAGTGAGTATCTGTTGGTTTATGTAATTATGCTGTTTACTGGGCAGGACAATATTAAAGCCCCCAAACACGCCAACTCTAACGATCTTGGAAAAATTGTTGCTGGTTGCAAAAATCAAGCGTGGGATATAGCATATCTGACAAATTGGAGTACACTGTACTCAGACACAGACAAGTGTTCTGAGGAATTTTTATTTGCAACCAACGATATTTTGTTAAAACGAATCTTTGTAAATTGTAATACTCCATTCGGAGTCAATGGTCTACTCTTTAATGTGTTTCATAAAAAGGAATACAATCAGCTTATGGATTATATTGAGGACAGGGTACGCAACAGAATTAAGCCTGATTTTGGTGGGAAACCTCAAGTATATTTTCAAGAATTAATTGAGGAGGAAAAACGAAAAATTCAAACGCTGCTAAAGATATGAGAGAGTATAGTTGCTGTCTCATATCGATTACATTCGTACTTATTACGGCAGTTTTGCTCAAAAAAGGATAGCAGTCTCTGGTCGGATCAATGTCAGTCAACAACGGAGGCACGATTACTCGCTACCAATAAGGAACAAGCCCTTGGCTTATACGCTGTGGGCTTGTTCCTTATTGGTAGCGAATAGCAGATAACAAAAAGATCCCCCTTAAATAAAAATCGATTTTAACCACTTATTCCAAAAGCTCTAAAAACGCAGTTTTTGGAGCTTTTTTGTGGCTTTTTGCATCTATTTTGAAGATTTGAAAGGGAGGATTTCACCATGTCCAAATAC
>CAJTZB010000242.1 GCA_910583815.1 uncultured Lachnospiraceae bacterium | reverse complement strand
GGAAGGCACCTTCTATTCTATGGTCCAGCCGGAATATATTCCTGAAATCGTCAGCGAGCATCTGTTAAAGGGCCGCGTCGTAACAAAATATATTTATAACGAAACCATCACGGAAGTTGGAGTTAAGCCGTTAAATGACACCGACTTCTATAAAAAGCAGCACCGCATTGCGCTTCGCAACTGTGGTGTTATTAATCCGGAAAACATTGATGAGTATATCGGCACCGGCGGCTATGAGGCCCTTGGTAAAGTCTTAACCGAAATGACTCCGGATGATGTTGTCAATATTCTTTTAGAAAGCGGCTTGCGTGGACGCGGCGGCGGCGGTTTCCCAACAGGAAAGAAATGGCAGCTTGCCAAAAACCTTGTCACCGGCGGTCAGAAATATGTCTGCTGTAACGCTGATGAGGGCGACCCAGGTGCATTTATGGACCGTTCTATCTTAGAGGGCGATCCGCATGTTGTACTGGAAGCTATGGCTATTGCAGGCTATACGATTGGTGCCGACCAAGGTTATATCTACGTCCGTGCCGAATACCCGATTGCCGTAGAACGTCTCCGCATTGCTATCGGCCAGGCAAGAGAATATGGTCTGCTTGGCAAAAACATCTTTGGCACAGACTTTTCGTTTGACATTGACCTTCGTCTTGGTGCCGGCGCATTTGTATGCGGCGAAGAAACTGCGCTTATGACTTCTATTGAAGGCAACCGTGGCGAGCCTCGTCCTCGTCCTCCGTTCCCTGCACAAAAGGGTCTGTTTGAAAAACCTACTATACTAAATAACGTAGAAACTTATGCCAATGTTCCGCAGATTATCTTAAACGGAGCCAGCTGGTTCGCTTCTATGGGTACAGAAAAGAGCAAAGGCACAAAGGTATTCGCCCTTGGCGGCAAGATTACCAATACCGGACTCGTGGAAATCCCAATGGGCACAACACTCCGCGAAGTAGTAGAGGACATCGGCGGCGGTATCCCAAAAGGCAAGAAATTTAAGGCTGCCCAGACCGGCGGGCCTTCCGGCGGATGCATCCCGGCAGAACATTTTGACATCCCGATTGACTATGACAACCTGATTTCCATTGGCTCCATGATGGGTTCCGGCGGACTGATTGTCATGGATGAAGACAACTGCATGGTTGATATCGCAAAATTCTTCCTTGAGTTCACCGTTGATGAATCATGTGGTAAATGTACAGCCTGCCGTATTGGTACAAAGCGTATGTATGAGATTCTGGACAGAATCACAAAAGGCAATGGAACCTTGGAAGATATTGATAAGCTTGAGGAACTCTGCTATTACATAAAGGAAAACTCTTTATGTGGACTTGGACAGACTGCTCCAAACCCTGTGCTTTCTACACTCCGCTACTTTAGGGATGAATATATCGCACATGTAGTTGACAAAAAATGTCCTGCAGGCGTTTGTAAATCACTTCTTTCCTATGTTATTGACCCGGATAAGTGCCGTGGCTGTACACTTTGTGCAAGGACCTGTCCAAATGGCGCAATTGAAGGCTCCGTAAAAGAACCTCATGTTATCCGTCCAGATAAATGTATCAAATGTGGCGCCTGCATGGAGAAGTGTAAGTTTGGTGCAATTTCCAAAAAATGATGATGTTTGGGTCAAAAGCCCCTTCGGGGCATAACCGACACAAATATGTGTGTTTGCAAGTAAACTTGCAAAACCACATATTTGTATTCGGTTGGTGCAAAGCACCCTTTTGACACCTTAATCAAAAAATAAAATTGCTGCACAGTTTCCCACAATGTAAGAAAGGTATGGTATCAGAATGGATACAGTTACGTTAAAAATAAACGGCATGACCGTGACCGCGCCAAAAGGTGCGACCATCCTAGAAGCAGCCAGACTTGCCGGTATCGACATCCCTACCCTCTGCTTCTTAAAAGAAATCAATGAAATTGGCGCCTGCCGTATCTGCGTTGTAGAAGTCAAAGGTGCCAGAAGCCTTGTTGCCTCCTGTGTATATCCGGTCAACGAAGGCATGGAGGTATTCACCAACACTCCAAAGGTATTGGAATCTCGTAAAAAGACATTGCAGCTTATTCTCTCCAACCACAACAGAAAATGTCTCTCCTGCGTACGCAGCGGACATTGTGAGCTTCAGCAGCTCTGCAATGACCTTGGTGTAGAATCCGAAGACATCTATGACGGTGAGAAAAACGAATATGAACTTGATATGTCCGCGGCACATATGGTACGCGACAACAACAAATGTATCCTCTGCCGCCGCTGTATGGCTGTCTGCGAAAAGGTACAGGGCGTTGGCGTTATCGGAGCAAACGAGCGTGGTTTTAAAACAGAAATTTCCTCTGCATTTGGTATGGGACTTGCAGATACAAGCTGTGTTTCCTGTGGACAGTGTATCGCTGTCTGCCCGACCGGTGCATTATATGAAAAAGATTTCACTGATGACATCTTAAAAGCAATTGCAGATCCGGCAAAGCACGTCGTAGTGCAGGTTGCACCTGCAGTACGTGCAGCGCTTGGCGAAGAATTTGGCTATCCGATGGGCACAGGCGTAGAAGGCAAGATGGCATCTGCTCTCCGCCGTATCGGATTTGATAAAGTATTTGATACAAACTTCTCGGCAGACCTTACGATTATGGAAGAGTCGCACGAATTTTTAGACCGTGTTAAAAATGGCGGTGTGCTTCCAATGATTACTTCCTGTTCTCCGGGCTGGATTAAATACTGTGAACACTACTTCCCGGATATGACCGAAAACCTCTCTTCCTGCAAGTCTCCTCAGCAGATGTTTGGTGCTGTTGTTAAAACTTATTATGCAGAAAAGATGGGCATTGACCCGAAGGATATTGTGAGTGTCAGTGTTATGCCTTGTACGGCAAAGAAATTTGAGATTGGCCGTCCGGACCAGAACGCTGCCGGCGTTGCTGATGTGGACATCTCCATCACGACAAGAGAACTTGCAAGGCTGATCCGTCGTCTTGGCATCAACTTCAGAAACCTTCCGGATGAGGGATTTGATTCTCCTCTTGGTTCCGGAACAGGCGCAGCCGTTATCTTCGGCGTAACCGGCGGCGTTATGGAAGCAGCACTCCGTACCGCAGTCTGGAAGCTCACCGGGGAAAAAGACGGTTCTCCAATCGAATTTG
>CAJTZB010000241.1 GCA_910583815.1 uncultured Lachnospiraceae bacterium | reverse complement strand
CAACAGCCCCCTTATAAGAGGAGAGAAACGTCTCAAGCCATGCAATTGACGGCATGTCGAGATGGTTCGTCGGCTCATCAAGAAGAATCAGGTCGGGTTTGCGCAGCAGCAGCTTTCCAAGGGCAATGCGTGTTTTTTGTCCGCCGGAGAGTGTCTGAATATGTTTTCCAAATTCGTTTTCTGCAAAGCCAAGACCCTTTAAAATGCCAACGACCTCACTGCGGTATGCATAGCCGTTCTGCAGTTCAAACTCATGCGTTATACGAGAATAGTCTGAGAGCATACGTTCCAGTGTTTCGCCTTCGGCATGCTTCATCTCAAGTTCCAGGCGGCGGATGTTCTCTTCCATACGCAGCAGTTCGCCTTTGGTTGCAAACAGCTCATTATAGATGGTGTTGTCGGAAGTCAGGTCCTGATGCTGGGACAGGTAGCCAAATGTTGTGCCTTTTGCAAAGATAACTTCGCCGGCGTCTGCAGGAAGCTCACCCACAATAATTTTGAACAACGTCGATTTTCCGGCACCATTGATGCCGACAATCGCCGCTTTTTCTGTATCATTAATATGAAAGGAAATCTCATGCAAGATTTCCTTTTCACCAAAGCTTTTTGTAATATTGTTGCATGCAAGTATCATAAAGCAATCATGCCTTTCTGTTATTCTGCCTCTTCCTCTATGTAGTCCGGGTCGATCGTAAGCAGTATCTTGCCGATTCGGTTTTTGTCCATAGAGAGCACTTGATAGGTGCAGGCATCTTCGGTAACGGTCTCTCCCTCGGAAGGAAGATGATCTAATAAGTGGATGACATGGCCGGCAATGGAATCGTAATCATCAGATTCCAAGTCAAGATCCAGAATTTCATTGATTTCATCCAGCTTCGTTACCCCACTGATTTTATATACATTTTCGGAGACCTTTTGGATTGGGTCTTCCTCATCTGTGTCGTATTCATCGCGGATTTCACCGACAATCTCTTCTACGAGGTCTTCTAATGTAATCAGGCCTGCGGTAGCGCCATACTCATCAAGTACAATGGCAATAGAGTTGGTTGCCTTTTTTAAATCGCGGAGAAGCTCTGAAGTTTTTTTGTATTCATACGTAAAATACGGAGCGCGCAAAAAGTCTTTAATATGGAAATCTTCCTTGGCACCGCGGTAGAAGAATACGTCCTTTAAGCTGACAATGCCAACGACATTGTCGCGGGTTCCGCTATAGACCGGAAGCCTTGTATACATATCCTTTTCAAAAGCGGCAACGAGTTCATCATAGCTTAAGTCCACATCTGCAAATGCCATATCAATACGCGGCACCATAACGTCTTTTGCGAGAGAATCGCCGAAATCCACTACATTGGTAATCATCAGGCGTTCTTCACTTTCAATGACACCTTCTTCGTGGCTGACATCTACAATCGTACGCAGTTCATTTTCTGTCATGGCTTTTGCGTGGGCATTTGGGTCAATATGAAACAGAAGCAGAAGTCCGCTGGAAAATTTGTTAATCAAAAAGATAACCGGAGTAAGCAGCTTCGTAAGCAACTGAATCGCAGGTGCATAGACAAATGCCAGTTTTTCCGCATACATCGTTGCCAGGCTTTTTGGCGTAATTTCACCAAAAATCAGGATCAGCAGCGTTAAAATACCGGTTGCGATGCCGGCACCATAGCTGCCAAGCAAATCAATGGCAAGCGTTGTTGCCAAAGAAGATGCAGAAATGTTTACAATGTTGTTGCCAATTAAGATGGCACTGAGCATTTTGGAAGGGTCTTCAATCAGGTTGCTGATTGTTTTTGCACCTTTGACACCATCCTCCACAAGAGTACGGATGCGAAGTTTGTTTACTGTGGTCCAAGAGGTTTCCGCAGACGAAAAGAATGCGGATAAAATTAATAATACTACTAGCACAACAAATTGCGCCGCGACACTGGGGTCCAAAAAATCATCTCCTTAAAATAAATTATTGGATTCTATCATATAAGATTTTATTCCAATTGTCAACTAAGCAGACATAAGCTTTATACATACTTTATATGATTTGCAGAAAAAGTTAAGGAAGCAGCCGGAGGCCGGTTACGTGGGAAGCAAAGGCCTGATTTGTGCCAGCATATTATCTGCAAATAACTGCGCTTTGTATGAAGAAAAAGGGAATGCCTCTTCTGGTTCTGAAACATAGCTTTGCAAGGCATTCTGAATCAATGCGTGATGGTTCTGTGGCAGGTGGAGAAGCCCCCATTCCCCGCCTGACTTTTTGGACAGGATAAGGCCGTCTTTTATATAAGCCAATACCCGGCAAAGGTTCAGAATAATATAGGCCGGATGTTCCAATATGTCTTCATGTGCATTCTGAATATCTGCCCAGATGCTGTCCAGATAGCATTCTTTTGGGACATTTCCGAAAGTTTCCTTTATGCTGTTTCCGAACAATACGATTCCATATGCATTTATAATAGTAAAATGTGCTGCTAGGTCCTTATCCGTGCCGTTCATGTTCTCTATATAGCTTTTGGGATTTTCTTTCCACCAGTCGATATGTGCCGGAGAAAAGTGCAGCTCGAATGGAGTAGGGTAGAGGAACGGATTGCAGAACTCCTGCTTTATGATACTCAACTCCAACCCTTTTGGTGGGGCAGCTTCATTAAGCTTTATGATATGTTCCATAAATGCCATCTTTACTGCATCGGGGATACTGTGTTTTACGACAAGGATCAAATCCAGGTCGCTTTTGTCCGGCTGGAAGCATCCCATTGCCGCAGAGCCGTGCAGATAGATTCCAATAAGATTTTCTTTCAAGAGCTGCCTGCTGATGGAAGTAAGCTCAGACAGCAGTTCTTTATAATATATAGAAGCTTTCTCCATAAGTCTTCCTCCGACTGATATATGGCTTATTGTGTGCCGCATACTTTTGTGGGTCTGAAATATCCCAAATGTGTTTATTTGCTTGGTCTTTGCGCCCTATTTTTACTGCATAGCGCCAGTGTACAGATGCCATTATAACATAGAAATTTATTTTTGGCTAAAAATGATAAAAAAGTTGTTGACAATCTGCAAAACGTAATATATAATATGCTATGCGTCACGATGAAAGGACAAATTCAGAGTGGCTGGTTTCACCGGGGTGTGGCTCAGTTTGGCTAGAGTGCCTGATTTGGGATCAGGAGGTCGC
>CAJTZB010000240.1 GCA_910583815.1 uncultured Lachnospiraceae bacterium | reverse complement strand
TAAAATTCATAAATTTCTATTTGGCGAATTGTATGATTTTGCCGGAAAGGTAAGGACGGTAAATATTGCAAAAGGTAATTTTAGGTTTGCGCCTGTGATGTACTTGGATGC
This sequence comes from uncultured Lachnospiraceae bacterium, assembly GCA_910583815.1. GTDB lineage: Bacteria > Bacillota > Clostridia > Lachnospirales > Lachnospiraceae > SIG299. The sequence continues at coordinate 3,052 of CAJTZB010000240.1, read as the reverse complement.
AGCATTGAAACATATTGATGATATGCCACAATCAACATTCGATGAAATAATTGAAAAATATGTGGAAATGAATGTTGCTCATCCTTTTAGGGAAGGAAATGGGAGAAGTACACGAATATGGCTGGATTTGATTTTGAAGAAGGAATTACAGGTAGTTATAGATTGGAATAAGGTTGATAAAGAAGACTATTTGCTTGCTATGGAAAGAAGCCCGATTAAGGATGTGGAAATTAAGGTTTTACTGAAAAATGCATTAACAGAACTGATAGATGATAGGGAAGTATATATGAAAGGAATTGATGCAAGTTATTATTATGAGGGATATAATATTTACAAATCAAAAGATTTGTAAATATTACGAATTAAAATGCAAGCCGTTGCTTTCTATGTAATTTCACAAAAAAACATTTACAATCGGCGCAGTTTGTGCTATGCTATAAAAGATGATGTCCAAAAGGGCATTTCTGTTGCTGCCCATCAGGCAACAGCAGGACAGCCGCTGCTCAGAATGCGGATAACTCCAGCCGCTTCTTAGTGGAGGGCGATACGAAAAATATAGGAGGTAACTACCATGATTAGCAAGGAAAAGAAGCAGGAAATCATTGCAGCTTATGGAAGAACTGCAAATGACACCGGTTCGCCGGAAGTTCAGATTGCCCTGCTGACACAGAGAATCAATGAGCTTACAGAGCATCTGAAGAAGAACCAGAAGGATCATCATTCCAGACGTGGTCTTCTGAAAATGGTAGGTCAGAGACGTGGTCTTCTTGAATATCTTAAGAGAAACGATCTCGAAGGCTATCGTAAGTTAATCGAGAGATTAGGCCTTAGAAAGTAATAGTTAAGGCAAACCTCATCACCATCCAAGTGATGGGAACAAAGAGCAATATAACCCACAAACAAAAATACGGATGGGACAGGAGGCTTCGGCTTGCTGTCCTTTTTCCATAGGACAGGAGGCAGGCTTATGGAACAGCAAATTATGGGGCAGACCTTTGATGAAGAGCGTGCGCTATATCACTTACAAAATGCTGAGGTTGCAGAGTGCCGGTTTGAAGGACCGGCAGACGGAGAATCCGTACTAAAGGAAACAAGGAATATTGTCGTGAGAGACAGTAGTTTTTCACTTCGTTATCCATTGTGGCATGCGCATGGCTTCCGGCTTCTTGGTGTTACAATGGACGCGCTTACAAGGGCAGCTATCTGGTATTCTTCCGACGGTGACATAGAGGATTCTGTATTGGACGGAATCAAATGTGTAAGGGAATGCGAAGCTATCCGCCTGAACCGCTGTAAAGTGCATTCTCCGGAGTTTGGGTGGAGAAGCAGGCAGCTTTCGATTTCTGATTCGGAGATGGAATCGGAGTACTTTTTGTTTGAATGCAGCGATGTTGCTATTGACAGGCTGCGCATGAAAGGAAAGTATTCGTTCCAATACATAAAGAACATGACGATTACGGATTCTTATTTGGATACAAAGGATGCATTCTGGCATGGAGAAAATATTACAGTAAAAGATTCCGTGCTGAAAGGAGAATATCTGGCATGGTTTTCGGACGGCCTGACGTTAATCAACTGCCATATTATCGGGACACAGCCGTTTTGCTACTGCAAGAATTTAAAGCTCATAAACTGCACGATGGAGGCTACTGACCTTGCATTTGAATATTCTGATGTGGAAGCAGATATAAAGGGTTCTGTCCTGTCTGTGAAAAATCCGAAATCCGGCAATATTGTAGCAGACGAAATCGGTGAAATCATCTGGGAAGACCCAATTATGGAAGTGGATGGAAAGGTTGCTGTAAGAAATGCAGGAAAGGAACAGAAGAAAGTATAGTCCCGGATGGAAACGCAAGGTCAGAAATACTGCAACAACGGCTACGGTCCTTTTGGCGGCTACGGTTGTCCTTCTGTTTTCTTTCTGGAAACAGTGGGAGCAGGAGAGTCCTGAGTTTTCGGAAGGAGAACGAAATCCGCAGGTAACGGCGGTTCTGCCAGAGCCGACAAAAGAAGTACAGGAAGAGACGCCTGAAAAACAAGACGTACTGTCTGTGGAAGCAGGGCAGTTTTCTCAATCAGCACCAGAGAAGAAACCATCAGAAATTTCTTTAGGCCTGGACTGGCCGATGCCAACTATATTTCTTCAGGAACCATCTGCTCCAATGCAAAATATTGCGGCGGCATGGGATGTTGCGGCAGATATTGAACCAGAAAAAACGGAACTTATGCCATTGCCGAAGATAGAGCCTGAATTTCCGGTGAAAGCTGCTCTTTTGACGGATGCGGCAACGGGAAAGGTGCTATATGGGTATCATGCCTATGAGCAGATTACTCCGGCGAGCGTCACGAAACTGATGACAATGCTTTTGGCATTGGAGCGTGGGAAGCTGGACGACATTTTGACTGTGACGGACACGGCGCTGGCTGTCGGACACTGGGACGCAGTGATGTGCGGCTTTCGGAGTGGAGATAAGGTAACGCTGTATGATGTGCTGCATGGTATGATGATTGGTTCCGGAAACGATGCCGCAGCAATGGTGGCAGAGTATATTTCGGGTTCGGTAGATGAGTTTGTTGTACTGATGAATGAGCGTGCGAAAGAACTGGGGGCAAACTGTACGAACTTTGCCAATCCGCATGGGCTGCCTAATGATGAGCATCTGACTTCGGCATACGACATTTCCCTGGTGATGCAGGAACTGTTAAAGTATGAGGAATTCTTTGAAATCACCTCTAAAAAAAGTTATACGGCATACTACAAAAATGCAAAAGGAGCAAGCGTTTCTCTGACATTCCGGAATACGAACCAGTATATGGCAGGCAAATATGAGCTTGTGGAAGGCATAGAGCTGCTGGCAGGAAAAACAGGTACTACAAACAAGGCAGGGAAGTGCCTTACTCTGTTTGTAAGGGCGCAGGACGGAAAACTTTATCTTGCAGAGATGTTTGGGGCAGAGACCTTAGACGACCTATATTTCTTTATGAATCAGCTGTTGGGACAGTTACGGAACTTCAAATAGGAGGATGTTATGGAAGAGAAGAAAAAGTCAAA
>CAJTZB010000239.1 GCA_910583815.1 uncultured Lachnospiraceae bacterium | reverse complement strand
CTATTTTGACCTTGTGCGTCTGGAGGAGTGCGACCGCCACCGCCTGATTAAGACATATTCGTATGGGATGAAAAACAAGCTTCAGCTGCTTTGCTGCCTATTAAAGAATCCTAAGATTATTTTGCTGGATGAGCCGCTTTCTTCTTTTGACATTATCGTGTCACATGATATAAAGGAACTGCTGCTTTCAATGAAACGGGAGCATATCATTCTGATGTCTACGCATATTATGCAGCTTGCAAGAGATGTCAGTGATGAGATAGTGATTTTAAAAGATGGACTGCTCTCTGAAGCAGAAATGGGGGAGGCAGGCGAAGAAGAGTTTGAACAGAGGGTTTTGCAGCTGTTAGAAAGCGAGGAGGGCAGATGAAGTTTTTTAAAAATGGATGGACACTGCTTTGTGTGTCTGTCATGATGCAAATCAATTCCTTTCTTTTTCTGTTACAGAAAATTCCGTTTGCAGGGTGGTTGCTGCCATCCAGTCTTTATAAAAAAAGGAGGCTGAAGCTTTTTTTTGCAGCAGGCGGCATACTCAAAGGTTTTCTTGGCGCGGCAATCGGAAAAATAATTATCTGTGTGCTGTTGCTTTTATGGATTCCGAGATGGCTTGGGATACAGGCATCTAAAGAAGAGCTGCTTATGTTGTATCTTCTGACAGAATGTATTGCCCCTGCACTGATGTCCTGTGAGATTTTTCGGGCAAAACAAGAAGATTATGTGTTTTTAAACCATTTCATGATGAACCCCAAAGAATACTATCACCATAAGATAGGACGAGATGCGCTGCTTGCAATGCTCCTCCCATTACCTGTCACGGCATATGTGCTGAAGGAGTTCAGGCTAGTGATAGTGGCAGCTTTGGCTGCCGTTTTTTTCACCCTTGCAGGCTGTGTGCTGTATCTGTTTTTCTATGATATGATGCATGGATTAGTGAAGAGATGGGTACGCACTGCGTTCGGCATTGGAATTATTATGGTTTCGTATGTAGGACTGCGCCTTGGATGGTTTCAAGCTATAACATGGACGCCGATGTTTTGTATGGGGCTCTGCTCAGTGCTGGCGGTTCTCTCGTTTGCCTGCTATCTGCGGCTTTTACGCTACTGCGATTACAAGAGGATTGCTGTGGAATTTGCAAATAAGGAGACGGTGGTGCTGGCGGTTTCTGTCAATGCGGCTGCAGTGGAAGGGGAGAATGCACTTACTGATTTTGGATGGGAAGAAGGAGTTGCATACTATCAGAAAAATTGCAGATTGGATATGGAGGGATATTTAAGCAAGGCCTTTTTCCGGCGTTTTCGTTCTGTATTTTCCAATCAAAGAAGACAGATTTTCCTGCTCTCTGTTTCGCTGGGTGTATTGTGTGGATATTTAATCCGGATAGGGGTACTTCCGCTTACGGAAGCTAATATTTTAAACTATACGCCGATACTGCTTACGTTTGCCACAGGCACTATGCTGTTTGGGCGGCGGTTTACTGAGCTTTGCTTCCGTTATGCAGATATGCCGTTGCTTTATCACCGCGTCTGTAATAAAGAGTACCTAAAGAAAAGCCTCTGGAGACGATATGCGTTTTTGGCAAAGCACAGTTTGGTGGCGTTGTCTGGTGTGGCGCTGTTTGTACTGCTTGTGCTTTTTATCAGCGGCATCAAGGTCTCTGCTGCTTCCATTGTATTTCTGCTGATTGCGGTAGAGTGTTTCATGCTTTTCAATGAGCTGTACTATCTGTTTCTCTATTACTTTTTTCAGCCATATACTGTGGATATTTCAGTCAAAAGCCCGATAGTCCGTGTATTTGGGGTATTAGAAGGCCTATTTGATGTCGGGGTGCTGTTTGTGCGAGGAAACTTAGCACTTGCCTGCCTGCCGCTCGCAGGGATGTTATTGGCAATGAATCTGCTGATGATTGTGATGCAAGGCAGGATAGAGAAGACATTTCGGATAAGGTATTGATGGGGGTTATGCAAGGGAAGGGTATAGCCTCGTCAAGTGACGGCAGCAGACAAGCACAAAGGTATAATTTGTATGTTTAGGTAGGCAAAAAAACATCTAAAAAGAAGAAAAATAGAATGCATTGACAATAAGTGGAAGACTATGTTATCCTATATATGATAAAAATGAAAATGTTTCCATCTGTACACCAACGCTATTTACGTTTATTATTATACTGACATTAGTTATGCCAACATTCCAAGTGTATGCTGCAGAGTCGAAGGATGGAACAGAGGTGTTACAGATAGACCGAGAATATATAATATCTAAAGCTATAGAAGCTTTTCCTGAATACAGTTCAAAGATACAAGGAGAGAATGAACTAGCATTAAATACTAGTATATCTGGCTATTCAACAGGGAGTCAAATTATTTTTAATGAAACACGTTGGCTGTCCGAAAATGAAGTTGTTACATATTCAGAGTATGATAATGGTATTGTCACTTATGCATATGGCATAGTAGCAGGAAAAAATGTTACAGATGAGTATGATATGGGTTCAGGTGTCGTAATTTATACTATGAATATGTGGTTACAATGCGCTTCAAGTGAAGATGTATTTATTGTGAATGATGTATCGTTTATTGTACGAGAAACTTCTCCGGGTTCTATTATATCGATTGGGGATGTTTATGAACCGGAGACTATAATACCCGGACTGGGAGTTTCAGTGGCAGACTGGGCTTATCTGGGCGGGAAAGTACAAGGAACTATGACTGAGCCAGCATATATAGAATATTCAGCTACTTTTTATGTGGGTATTTATATAAGCGGAAGTATGGTGCCTATACCTTTTACAGGTATTTTAAGGCTGGAAGTTGGTACTAGTTATTACAATCTTTCCGCGAATTAAACAAGTATAAATGTTGTATCATTTATGGATTGGCTATAGAAAGAGGGTATAGAATGAAAAAAAAGACCTTATTTTTAACCGCATTACTATCTTTTTTCCTGCTTGCAGGCTGTTTTTCTCCGGAGGACATTTCTGCATGGGAAGCATCTGATGTTTTGACAAAAGTCAGGGAAGCTATTATGGTATTGAGTGAACAGGAAGCAATCCATACAATAGAAAAAGTTGTTATGACCTATCCGGAGGGTGCAGATACCGTAAATATGGAACGATGGTATGCAGGAGGAAATTGCCTTTATATCGGGGAACAGGAAAATGGAATGGCAACTACCTGCTTGCAGTATAACGGAGAAAATTTCCTGA
>CAJTZB010000238.1 GCA_910583815.1 uncultured Lachnospiraceae bacterium | reverse complement strand
TAAACGCCTTTCTTTCATCTGTCAACTGTTTTCTGACTAAATTCTGAAATACATTTCTTCAATAGTTCTGCCATTTCATCTATTTGCTCTTTCTGCATAATCAAAGGCGGAAGAAAACGCAGTGTATTTGGGCCTGCTGAAATCAGAATCAATCCATTCGACAGTGCCTTTTTAATAATATCCCCCACCGGATAAGAAAATTCCAGCCCCTGCATAAAGCCAATGCCACGGTGCTCTACGACCGCATCGCATTCCTTTGCAAGCTGCTCTAATTTTTCGTAAAGGTATGCGCCATTTTCTTTTACATTCCCAAGCACATTCTGCGCTTCAAACAGCTCAAACACTTTTCCAACGGCAGCTGTCACAAATGGATTGCCGCCATAGGTCGTTCCATGATCTCCTGGTTCAAATGCCGCCGCAACCTCTTCGCGTGCCGCAAATGCCCCTACCGGGACACCACAGCCAAGCGCCTTTGCCGAAACCAAAATATCCGGCAGGACTCCATACTGCTCATAAGCAAACAGAGTTCCTGTCCGTCCCATGCCGCACTGTACTTCATCCAAAATAAGCAGAATATCCTTTTCCTTACATAACGCAGCTACACCGGACAAAAACTCTTTGGTTGCCGGATAGACACCGCCTTCTCCCTGTACGGTTTCCAAAATAATAGCTGCTGTCTTTTCTGTTATCTTGGAAGCCACATCAGACAAATCGTTAAAATCCGCAAACCGAACCCCGCCAATCAATGGCTCAAACGCCTCTCTGTAGGACTTTTTCCCTGTCACAGAAAGCGCTCCCATACTGCGGCCGTGGAACGAATGTTCCATTGCAATAATTTCACTGTCTGCTGCCCCATGCCTTTTATAGTAGTACTTTCTTGCAAGCTTTATCGCACCCTCCACTGCTTCGGTCCCGCTGTTCGTAAAAAATACGCGGTCCATGCCGGATGCTTTTGTAAATGCTTCCGCGGCAAAAAGTGCCGGCTCGTTGTAATAAAGATTAGAGGTATGCAGCAGCTTGTCTATTTGCGCTTTTAATGCATCATTGTATTCTGCATTATGATAGCCAAGTGCAAATACACCAATACCTGCTGAAAAATCCAAATATTTTTTCCCTTCGGTGTCATACAGATAGACACCTTCTCCCCGCTCAAGGACAACCGGATACCTTGCATATGTGTGCATCAGTACCTGCTCTGCCCGATTCCTGCATTCTGTAGAATCCATAATTTCCTCCGTCTGCCTTTCATTTTGCCCTAGTTCTCTTTATAAATTGCTGTCCCAATGCCGCGGTCCGTAAAAAACTCCAAGAGTAAGCAATGCATCACACGTCCATCCATAATATGCACCCTTGAAACGCCATTTTTGACTGCGTCAATGCAGTTTTTCAGCTTCGGCAGCATGCCGCCGCCAATAAAGCCGTCAGAAATCAGTTCTTCTGCTTTGCTCAAAGAAAGCTCAGAAAGCAGCGTCGTCTTATCCTCCGGGTCAAGGCAGACCCCCTCAATATCTGTCAGAAATGCCAGTTTTTCCGCACCGACTGCTGTCGCAATGGCACATGCCGCATCATCGGCATTGACATTATATGGCTGGCACGCATCGTCCATGCCGACAGGCGCAAGCACCGGAACAAAGTCGTTCTCAAGCAAAGTGTCTATCAATGCCGTGTTTACTTTGTCAATGTCCCCGACAAAACCAATGTCCTGACCATGCACAAACTTCCTTGTCACATGCATCGTACTCCCATCCTTTCCGCAGATGCCTGCAGCCCTGACACCCAGCTTTTCCATCATCTGCACGAGGTTTTTGTTGACCTTGTTTAACACCATTTCTGCAACTTCCATTGTCTCTGCATCCGTGACACGAAGCCCTTCTACAAACTGCGGCTGCTTTCCAAGCAGCCCGACCCATTTACTGATTTCCTTGCCGCCGCCATGTACAACAATCGGCTTCATGCCGACAAGTTTTAAAAGCGCCACGTCCTTGATGACATTCATCTGCAGCTCCGGGTCCAGCATTGCGCTTCCCCCATATTTCACAACAACCGTTTTGTTATTGAACTTTTGGATATAAGGCAGCGCCTCAATTAAAACCTGCGCCTTTCCAAGCTCTGAATAATACATATTTTTCATATAGATTTATATTTCCTTCCGTAATCTGCAGTCCCTTCGCTATTCCATCCTGCTAAGAACGATAGTCTGCATTGATTTTTATATAATCATAAGTCAAATCGCATCCCCATGCCGTTGCCGTGTGTTCTCCGTCCTTCATATCAGCAATTGCCGTTACTTCTTTGCAAGAGAGAATCTGTGTTGCCAACTCTTCAGAATAGTCTGTTGCCATACCATTTTCCACAAGCTTTAACGTACCAGCCTCTCCGGCAATTGTAATGTCTACTTTATATGGATCAAACGTTTCCCCTGAATAGCCAAGCGCACATAAAATCCTTCCCCAGTTTGCATCGCTGCCATATACCGCTGCTTTTGTCAGGCTGGAAGTAATCACCGACTTTGCAAGGCAAATAGCTGCTTCTTTTGTCTTTGCGTGGATAACTTTTGCCGTAAAGAGCTTTGTCGCCCCTTCTCCATCCGCAGCAATCTGCTTTGCCAGATATTCATTAACCGTATGAAGCGCCTCACAGAATGTCTTATAGTCCTCACTGTCCTCCGAAGCAATGGTTTCATTTCCTGCCATGCCATTTGCAAGCAAAAGCACGGTATCATTCGTAGAAGTATCGCCGTCTACAGAAACCATGTTATATGTATCTGCAACATCTGCCTTCAATGCTTTATCTAACAGCTCTTTGGAAATATTAATATCCGTTGTAAGGAAGCCAAGCATGGTACACATATTGGGATGAATCATGCCCGAACCTTTGCACATGCCGCCAAGCACCGCTCTTTTTCCGCCTGCCAAAAATTCAACTGCGATTTCTTTCTTTTCTGTATCAGTCGTCATAATTGCTTTTGCCGCAGCAGTCCCTGCTTTCAGTTCATCTGACAGCCCCTCTGCAAGAAGCTTTGTCCCTGCAATAATCTTTTCCATTGGAAGCTGCTTCCCAATGACTCCGGTAGAAGCTACTAACACATGCTCTGCCTTTATGTTAAGCGCATCAGCCGCTGCCTTTGCCGTCTCTTCACAATAAGAAAAACCCTGCTCTCCGGTACATGCATTGGCAATTCCGGCATTGATGACTACTGCCTGTGCCATGCGCCTCTGCTCCACAATTTCCTTGTCCCAAAGCACCGGAGCCGCCT
>CAJTZB010000237.1 GCA_910583815.1 uncultured Lachnospiraceae bacterium | reverse complement strand
TACCGAGCTGCATTTCGTCTGCTATCCGCATCCGAAAATTCAGCTGTGTGCCTTACAGGAAGTTACTGTTTGGCTAGAGTTCCGTAACTTCCCTTCCGGCACACACAATACCGAGCTGCATTTCGTCTGCTATCCGCATCCGAAAATTCAGCTGTGTGCCTTATGGGAAGTTACTGTTTGGCTAGAGTTCCATAACTTCGCGTACATGCGCCAGCCCAATCAGCTGCCGGACCAATTCCTTTTTGGAAATACCTTGTTCTTCCCACAGCATCGGATACATGCTGATAGACGTAAAGCCGGGAAGTGTATTGATTTCATTGAATATCACGCGATTTGTTTCTTTTTCCAGGAAAAAATCCACCCTGGAAAGACCAGAACCGTCTACTGCGCGGAAAATACGGACAGCACATTCTCTGATTTCGTCTGTCTTTCCTTCCGGCAATTCCGGTGAAATGACAGTCTTGGAATCTGCACTATGGTACTTTGCATCATAGTCATAAAACTCTGCCGCTGCAAGCACCTCTCCCAGACCGGACGCCTTGGGATGTTCGTTACCAAGCACCGCGCATTCAATTTCACGCCCTGTAATCATCTCTTCTACCAGGATTTTCCTGTCATGTTTTGCCGCCTCCAAAAGCCCGGATACAAGTTCCTGCCTGTTTGCCGCCTTTGACACGCCACGAGAAGAGCCTGCATTGGATGGCTTGATAAACACCGGGTACCCCAGCTCATGTTCTATACGCTCATGTACCGCAGTATCCTCTATTTCACCGGACATAACCGGCACATAGGCCGCCTGGGCAATACCAAGCGCTCCTACAATCTGTTTTGTATAAAGTTTATCCATAGAAACTGCTGATGCCAGTACGCCGCAGCCGACATACGGAATTCCTGCCAGCTCAAACAGCCCCTGTACGGTTCCATCCTCTCCGTTTAAACCATGCAGCACCGGAAATGCTACATCTATATGGTGTTTTTCTATCTGACCATCTGATAATATATAAAGTGCTTTTTCTGACGCATCCGGCGAAAGCACTGCCTGTTTTCTGCTTTCCTTCCAACTCCCATCCTGTATCTGCTCTGGCGTGTCCGTAAGAACCCAATGGCCTTCTTTTGTGATTCCTACTGCATAGATGTCATACTCTTCTCGGTCTATACAAGAGAGAATTGTCACCACCGATACACATGATATTTCATGTTCTGATGACTTTCCTCCAAACAGCACCAATATCGCTTTCTTATCCATTGTCCTATCCTCTTTTTTCATACATTCTGCTCCTCTCCATTTTACTATGATTTTTCCGCCAGTTCAATCAGATTTTAAATGATTTCCTCTGAAATAGCCCATCTTTTGCATTGACGCTATTATAGCCAATTGCCCTTTACACTTAAAGTACGTTTTGTGCCGCAGAGTGTGCAAAAGATGCCATGTATAAATTCGTCTGCCCTGTCCATACTGTAAATATCATCAACACGCTGATACTAAACACATGAAATGGAGACAACACTATGAATCATTTAAAAGAACAACTGCTTTCTCTTCTGCTTCTGATTACTGCTGTGCTGACACTGATTGCCTTTTTCCAGGCACAGGACAAACAGACGCAACCTGCCCTTCAAGGCATAGAAGCCGAGGCTTCTGACACCGCTTTGTATGGCGATGTCATACGGCTACATATTCTGGCTGACAGTGATACCGAAGAAGCCCAGAGATTAAAGCTCCTTGTCAGGGATGCCCTGCTTCCATATCTGAATATATTTACTCGTCCAGCAGCAAATAAGGAAGAAGCAATGCAAAGCCTCTTGGCACATCGCGAAGAATTAGAAGAGGCGGCAACAGAAGTGCTCCGTGCAGAGCATTCCCTCTGCGACGTCACAGTTTCACTGACCTCCTGTTACTTTCCTCTTCGGATTTATGGCAGCCAGACGTATCTTTCTGAAGACGCCATCCTCTTTCCTCCAGGCATCTACGACACAGTAAATGTTGTAATCGGCGCGGGAGAAGGGCATAATTGGTGGTGCCTTGCCTATCCTTCGCTCTGCTTTATAGATGCTTCTTACGACTATATTCCAAAAGAAAGCGAAGAATATCTCAAAGTTTTTTCCTCTCTTCCAAAAAGCAGTTTAGAACGCTTGTTTTATGGAGGGTTTTCTGCTTCCGAGCCAGAAGAGGAAAAAGAAGAGGTTTCCATTGTCCTTGGAAGCCGTTTATACGAATTTCTTCGCTCTTTATTCCAGAAAGAGTAGGAATCTCTGTTTCTTTATGGTAAAATAGGGGCGTTGGTATACAGATAACTTTTCTAAATTACTGGAGGATATTTATGAACAACATTACTATGCCTGCATATGCAAAACTCAATCTGTGCCTCGATGTCCTGAACCGCCGTCCGGATGGCTACCATACGGTCAGGATGCTGATGCAGTCTCTTAAGATGCATGATACTTTGTATCTGTCTCGTACAGAGGATTCGGGCATTACAGTCATTCCATATGCACCTGAAAACGATCCTTCCATTCCTTGGGATGAGCGCAATCTTGCTTATCAGGCTGCAAACCTGTTTTTCCAAACCTATCCGGTCAAAGGCGGCGTGCAGATTGCTATAGATAAACAGATTCCTGCCGCTGCCGGACTTGCAGGAGGAAGCTCTGATGCTGCTGCCACCTTAAAGGGACTGAATGCCTTATTTAATACAAATTGCTCCTTAGAAGAGCTGCAGCAGCTTGGCCTGAAACTGGGCGCAGATGTTCCGTACTGCCTGCTGCTTGGCACTGCGCTTGCAGAAGGCATTGGCGAACAGCTGACTCCTTTGCCAAAGGCCCCTCATTTTTACTGCACGCTGATAAAGCCATCCACCGGCATTTCCACCAAGTACATATATGAACATTTAGAGCTTTCCCCGGACACTTCTCATCCTGATACAGAGGCAGCGCTTGCTGCTGTTACCGCACAGGACAGACAGATGCTTGCCGCTTCTCTTGGAAACATACTGGAGGCTCCTGCTCTCACACTTTGCCCTGAAATCAAAAAAATAAAAGCAGATTTAATATCTCTTGGAGCAAGCGGAGTCCTGATGACAGGCAGCGGCCCAACCGTATTTGGACTGTTTGAAACAAAGGAAGCCTCTTTCCATGCCGCAGAATATTTCTGCGCACATAATTATCCAACAACATCTTTTGTTACGGAATTTTATGATCCCTCTTAAGTTTTTCCAGCTGCATGACGATATAATAGATGAAGCGTAACGACGTAGTGTCG
>CAJTZB010000236.1 GCA_910583815.1 uncultured Lachnospiraceae bacterium | reverse complement strand
TCTTTTGCTTCGCCTTATCAAAAGAGGGTATCATATAGATATGGAGCAAATTAAAGAAGGACTTCCTCCGCTTGAAATCACTCGTATTGTAAAAAGTGTTAAGTACATGCTTTATTGGGAATTTGATACAAAGGAAAATTACGGAAGGGCACAGAAGAATCTTTATGACAGCTATTGGAAGCCTATTGAAAGGTGCTTGATAGCTCCACACGATAAATATTTAGGAGAAGGGTTGTTTTGACGGAATCAGGCAGGCTCAAAGGAAGAGAGTACATGGGACTTTTATCACAGTTCAGATAAGACGGCATTTATCCAATGGGTTGGCAAGTAAGAAGAAAAAAGGTATAATCAGACTACTAAACATACAGTTGGAAAGGGGTATTATATGGCAAAAACAGCATGGATTTTTTCTTATAAGCTTAAGAAAAATGTGAGTGAAGAACAGTTTATGGAATTGACACAGAAACTGCATGATGAAATTATTTCCAAGGCGAAAGGATTTATTTCATGGGAGCATTATTTGCAGGGCGGCACATGGACTGATTTTGTTCTTTGGGAAACAGAAGAAGATGCAAACAATGCCACGACAATAGGGAAAGGAAAAGAGGTAACAGAAAATTTCTATGCCTGTATCCAGATGAATACATGCAGGGCGTTAATTTCGCAGTTTGTTAAAAAATATTAGGGATTTTGTACAAGGAAGCACTGAAGAAAGCATTTCTCTAAGATGGGCAGAAACGCTTGGATTGCCGGACTGGAAAGAGTACCTTTGGAAAGGGCGTCTTATGCAAAAACAGCATTTATTATAAGAATCTTTAGTGCTGACGTTAAGAAAATCATAATAAACAAAGCGTATCCTTTTAAGGTTTTCTGAAGAATGCTATGGAACCCTTGACGCTCTTTGGAAACAAGGCTATAATGCAATCAATTTCGCAGGGACTTGTGCTTGGCATAATGTTTCAGGACTTTGAAAGGGGCATGAATAGAAAGATGACAGAAGAAAAAACAGAAGAGGTGGTTTGCTCCATACAGGGGCTTACAGAGGAAGAAGTACAAGAAAGGGTTGCGCAGGGCCTTACAAACCATGCAGATATTACAACGGGAAAAACAGCTGCGCAGATTGTCAAATCGAATCTCCTGACCTATTTTAATTTGATTTTTCTTATTCTGACCGTGCTTTTATGTGTGGTCGGTTCCTATAGGAATCTTACGTTTCTTCCGATTATCATCGGAAATACAGTGATTGGAATTGTGCAGGAACTCCGTGCAAAGAGAGTTCTGGATAAAATGAATATGCTTAATGCGCCGCACTCTGTTGTAATCAGGAATTATACACAGTCTCGTATTGCATCAGAAGACCTTGTAAAAGACGATATTGTGCTGCTTAGTTCCGGAAACCAGATTTGTGCAGATGCTTCTGTAGTAGAGGGACTCATTGCGGTAAATGAGTCTCTTCTTACGGGCGAAGCCGATGAAATTAAGAAAGAGGCAGGGGACAGGCTGCTTTCCGGGAGTTTTGTAGTGGCCGGCCAGTGTTATGCAAAGCTGGAGCAGGTGGGGAATGAATCTTATATTTCCAAGCTGACTGCCGAAGCTAAGGCAATGGGAAGCGGCGAACAGTCAGAGATGATTCGTTCCATCAATCAGCTGGTAAAGTGGATTGGCATTATCATTATTCCGGTAGGCGTGATATTGTTTTCCCAGGCATACTTTATGAACCATGAAACATTCCAGAAAAGCGTTGTTTCTATGGTTGCTGCCATTATCGGGATGATTCCGGAGGGGCTTTATCTTCTTACAACAATTTCCCTTGCACTCAGTACGATGCGTCTTGCGAGGAGAAAAGTCCTTCTGCATGATATGAAGAGCATTGAAACGCTGGCAAGGGTGGACGTACTTTGTGTGGACAAGACCGGAACGATTACAGAGCCGAAGATGCAGGTTGCAGAACTTGTTTTAAGTAATACAGGCGAAGAGCAGGGAATGGAGCTTCGCGCATTTGGAGAACTTTTGGCAGACTATGCTGCGGCCATGCCGGATAAAAATTCTACGATGCAGGCAATCCGCCATTATGTCTCGCGCTTTTCCAAAGACAGGGCAAAAGCATGCAGGGCACCGCTTTCTGTTCAGCCGTTTTCTTCTGCTAGAAAGTACAGCGAAGCTTCTTTTGAAGATGGGACTTTTCTGCTTGGTGCGCCTGAGTTTGTTATGCGGGAGAAGTATGATTTGATACTTCCTGAGATTTCCCCTTACCTAAAAAAAGGCTGCCGGGTTCTTTTGCTTGCAAAAGGCGGCAATGTGGCAGAAGGGCAAGAGAATGAAGCAGTGCCGCTTGGCTTTGTTGTTCTGACAAACCCGATACGAGAAAATGCGGCAAAGACATTTGCTTATTTTAAGGAGCAGGGAGTTGCGATAAAAGTAATTTCCGGAGACAATCCGGAAACAGTTTCAGAAATAGCAAGCCGGGCAGGTATTGAAAACGCGGACAAGTATATAGATGCTGCTTTGCAGACGGATGAAGCATTAGAGAAAGCAGCGGAAAGCTATACCGTGTTTGGACGAGTGTCGCCAAAACAAAAACAGATTCTCGTCCGCGCACTTCAGGCAGCGGGACATACTGTGGCAATGACAGGCGATGGCGTGAACGATATTCTGGCGATGAAGGACGCGGACTGCAGCATTGCTATGGCATCAGGAAGTGAAGCAGCGGCACAGGCAGCGCAGACCGTGCTTCTGGATTCTGATTTTGCCCATATGCCGGATGTAGTGTTGGAGGGCAGACAGGTTGTAAACAATATCCAGCGTTCCGCAAGCTTATTTTTGGTGAAGAATATTTTTTCACTGCTGATGGCATTGTTTTCTGCTGTGCTTGCAATCACCTATCCGCTGGAACCTTCTCAGATATCTCTGATCAGCATGTTTACAATTGGGCTTCCTGGATTTTTGCTGGCTTTGGAGCCAAACAGGAACCGGATTGAAGGAAAGTTTATACGAAACATTATGCTGAGGGCGCTTCCGGCAGGCCTGACAGACGTGTTATCCGTTGGTGCGCTTGTTGTCTGCGGAGAAGTGTTTGCGCTTCCGAAAGCAGACATTGCCGTGGCATCGACCATGCTTCTTGCCGTAGTGGGCTTTATGATTATGATAAGAATCAGCCAGCCGTTTAATTACATGAAATCAGGAATTCTGATATTGAGCATGACAGGACTGCTGTTTTGCGGCTTTTTCCTTGGTAAACTGTTTGCAATCAAGGAGATTTCGAGC
>CAJTZB010000235.1 GCA_910583815.1 uncultured Lachnospiraceae bacterium | reverse complement strand
AAATGCCTGAAATCACATGGGTTGAGGCGTGTTGCCATCTGTACACCGACGCTAGGAACAGTTTTTTATAAAGCAACTGAAATATAAGACTTTACAGACTCCGGAAGTGATGCTGGCGCTGCGGAAAGGCTGATGATAAAGTCTACTTCAAATGCTCCTGAAATCTGATCTAACTTTTTAAGGAATTCAGGAAGCTCTTCTGCTGTAATGCCTGTAATATTTAAAAAACCATCCAGATAAACGGAGGAAAGGTCGTGGTCCTGAGAAATCAGTCCGCTGATGAAACCAAGAAATTCTCTGTCTCCCTCTACAAAATAATCCTTTACGTTGATAAGGCGGATTTTGTTGGAGAGTTCATACATATGCTTGTTGCTTTTGTCAAGATAGACAATGCTGCCTTTTGCGGTAAGTACATCCGCATTTGCCTTGTCAATCAGAATTTTGGTTTTTCCCTTTCCCTTTTCACCTGCAATAATCTGAATCATACTTCGTCCTCCTTTTTATTTTGCTTCTTACATGTTTCCCATCCATCACGACCATATAGCTTACCGCTTTGGAAATAACAAAGTAAAATTTATCATAACGGAAGCATTGATAAACAGATGATTCCATTTATGACCAAAGGCAATGCTTCTCAACCTTTATAAAGGTCACGCCAATCCAAATCTCCACGTTCCAAAGATTTTATCAGCAATTCTGCCGTAGCAAGATTAGTGGCGCACGGAATATTGTATGCGTCACACAATCGGATAATACTGCTTACATCCGGCTCATGTTTCTTTGGAGAAAGCGGATCGCGCAAATAGATTACCATATCCATCTCGTTGCTTTCAATCTGCGCCCCCATCTGCTGCTGCCCACCAAGATGTCCGGCAAGATACTTATGAATATTTAAATTTATCACTTCTTCAATTAAACGGCCGGTTGTCCCTGTTGCATAAAGTTCGTGCTTACACAGGATTCCACGATAGGCAATACAAAAGTTCTGCATCAATTTTTTTTTCGCATCATGTGCGATTAGCCCAATATTCATTCGTGATACCCCCTCTTCGTATCTTTATTAGAATTGATTGAAATATTCAGTACCACACCAAGTATCGCGTAACTCCCGACAACGGAGCTTAAACCGCTGCTGACAAAAGGCAGCGGAATTCCGGTGTTCGGAAGAATCATAGACACAACCCCAATGTTGATAAACGACTGTACCATAAAAATAGCCGCTCCGCCTGCTGCTATCATCCTGCCCATAATATCGGATGCGCGCGAAGCTATCATTAGAATACGGAACACAAGAACCGTAATTACCAAAATAATCAATGCCGAACCAACAAAACCAAGTTCTTCTCCAATCCCGGTGAAAATAAAATCACTTTCCTTTACCGGAACATAATTTGTTCCCCGCACTCCAGTATCACCAGTAAACAGCTTCCCCATTAAGCCGCCGGATTTCATTGCTTTTACTGCATTTGCCTGCTGATAAATCAGGTCCGGAAATGCTTCCGGATTCAGAATGGAAAGCACTCTGTTCTGCTGGTTTTCTGTTAAAAGCACCTGCCCTGGTTGCTGTATATACCAGAACAGCCCAAACACTAACGGTACTCCTATAGAGGCCAAACAAAGAAGTATCTTTAGGGAATACCCTGATACAAATACCATAACGGCAAAACAAGTAAACAATACAATACTTGTAGAAAGATCCGTCTGAATCAGCACCAAAAAAGTCGGCACTGCCATAATAGCAGCCGCTCCTATTATAGTATACAATTTATTCAGCTTATTTTTCAAGAGGTCAAAATATTTTGCTATGACAATAATCATAATGACTTTTGTCAATTCAGAAGGCTGAAACTCAAACAGATCCTCAATTCCAAGCCAGCGCTTCGCGCCGTACTTGCTGATTCCATAGCTCGTAAACTTTACCAGAAACAGCATTCCCAAGTTAAACAAATAAAGCAGAATATAAAATTTTGCCACAAAGTGATAATCAAACAGCGAGACGAAAATGGCAATCCCGATTCCAAGCGTAATACCGATCAGCTGCTTTAAGTAAAAACGTTCTGACAGCCCTGGCATTACTTTCAGCATATAGGAACCGATGACCCCAAGCAAGATGGCAAGTATTAAAATTCCCAAGTCGTACTTTTTGAAGTTGTATTCCCGCAGTTTGTTAATCATTCTTATGCTTCCTTATCTCAGTCTATTTTTTTGACTTCATATCCTTAATCGGGATATTGGCAAACAACGCAGGTACATTTCCGTTGTTGCTTTCTGAAGGTGTCTGTGTAATCTTGATATCAAGACCTTCCAAGTCAATTTCTATGTATTTGGAAATTACAGCGATAATATCATTTTTAATCTGTTCCATAACTTCCGGAGAACACCCGGCACGATCTGAGACCAAAACAAGCTTTAAACGGTCTTTTGCCACAGAGCCGGATGCCTTTTTCTTAAAGAAGTCAGTAATTGCCATCTTGTTTCCCCTTTCTAAAATCAGTTCTTTTTAAACAGCTTACCAAAAAAGCTAGCTTTCTGGTTCAGGTCAAGGTATGGAACATCTTCCCCAAGTACACGGTGGCAGATATTCATAAAGGCCTTTCCTGCCAATGTATTAGAGCCGACTAACGGCACTCCTTGGTTTGTGGAAATTACGATATTCTCATCATCCGGCACAACACCAATTAAGTCAATGGAAAGAATTTCCACTACATCGGCTGCCGACATCATGTCTCCCCTCTTTACCATATCCATACGGATCCTGTTGACAATCAGCTCCGTTTTCTTGATCTCATTTGCTTCCAGCAGACCAATGATACGGTCAGCGTCCCTGACAGCAGAAACCTCAGGAGTCGTTACAACAAGCGCACGGTCAGCTCCTGCAATTGCATTTTTAAACCCCTGCTCAATTCCTGCCGGACAGTCAATAATAACATAGTCAAACTCTGCTTTCAGCTGATCGGTCAGATTCTGCATCTGATCCGGTGTCACTGCTGATTTGTCCCTTGTCTGTGCCGAAGGAAGCAGGTAAAAATTATTGTAGCCTTTTACTTTAATGAATGCCTGATTAATTTTGCAATTGCGCTCAATTACATCAACAAGATTATAAACAATTCGGTTCTCCAGTCCCATTACAACATCCAGATTGCGAAGCCCGATGTCTGTATCAATTAAGACTACTTTTTTGTCCAGCTTTGCAAGGCCGGTGCCAAGATTCGCTGTCGTCGTAGTTTTGCCGACACCGCCCTTTCCAGATGTTACAACAATTACTTCTCCCATTCCACGAAATCCTCCGCTTATTAAAGTTTAATAT
>CAJTZB010000234.1 GCA_910583815.1 uncultured Lachnospiraceae bacterium | reverse complement strand
AAAAATCTTCCGGCTTAAAATCCTTCTCCTAATTATACAAAATAAATGAAATCCGGTGCATTGCCACTGTTGTTTTTCCGCTTCCTGCAACCCCCTGCACAATCATGCTGCGGTACGGCGACTTACGGATAATGTCATTCTGTTCTTTCTGAATAGTTGCAATAATTTCCCCAAGTACTGCTTCCTTGTTTTTGGCCAGATATTTTGTCAGCAGCTCATCGTTTGCCACAACCTCAGAATCAAAAAAATCTATCAGCCGTTCCTGTTCAATTTCATAAGTACGCTTCCGTCTCAAGTCAATTGTAATGCTTTGGTTTCCTGACACTAAGTAGCTGCAGCTTCCAAGGCCATTTTCATAATAAACATTCGCAATCGGCGCCCTCCAATCTACAACCAGAATCGTAGTCGTATCTTTCATTACGCCGCCTTTGCCAAGGTAAAATATCTCTTCTTTGCCTGCTTCATTTAAAATGTCAATGCGCCCAAAGTATGGTTTCTTTAACGCCCTCTCATTTTTAGCAAGCGCTGCCTTCATATGTTCGTTCATTGTAATAGTGTTAGATAATTCCGTAAAAATCTCCGGGTCGTTATTGTGGTATCTCTCATACATTGCTTTGATATCTGCATTCATCACCGCAATGTCCTTTTCATATGCCGCAATATTTTCCTTGATAACCTGAAGGCATCCTTCCAAATGCTGTTCTTCCAACTGCCGTTCTGTAACCTGTCCCATAAATCCCTCCGTTCCGCTGTTCTGACTTTTGGCATCCTAATCTTTACGATGTCGGGGGCAAAAGGGTGCTTCACACCAACATCATTTTACTTGCAAAAAAATTATACTAAATTCAAAAAAGTAATACTAGACTTTTCTTTTTGACTGTGATATAATAGACAATGTAAGTGCGGTATGGGACTGGAAGAAAATATTTCCAGTTCATATCGCGTTTTTTTGTTTCCATAAAAGTAAGAAAGGACGGACACTATCTTGAAATTTGGCAACGGACACTGGCTTCTCAAAGAACGTCATGAATGCTTTGACGCAAAACAGGCATATGATGTGAACATTGAAACAGACAAAGTAACCATTTTGGCACCAACCGCATTTATCAGGCACCGTGGCGATACACTTGGCGGCATTAATCTTACACTAATTATCACTTCCCCTATGCCAGAGGTGCTGCGCATACAGACATGGCACCACATGGGTACAAAGCAGAATTCCCCTCAGTTCAAGTTACATACAGGCGTACCCTCTCCTCTCTCGGCAAAAGAAACGGAAGATAAAATCATTATAAGCAGCGGCACGCTGACTTTGGAAATTACTAAAAATCCTTGGTCCATGACTTATAAAAGAAACGGCGAAATTATCACAAAAAGCGCAGAAAAAGACTTAGCCTTAATGAAAACAGACTGGCGCGGCTTCTATTATGATACATCCGACGCCGAAGACACCTATATGCGCGCCCAGCTTGCCCTTGGTGTTGGCGAGCTTGTATATGGCCTTGGCGAACGGTTTACTGCTTTTGTAAAAAACGGTCAGAGCATCGACATCTGGAACGAAGACGGTGGCACCGGCACAGAACAATCCTATAAAAACATTCCTTTTTACCTTACAAACAAAGGCTACGGTGTATTTGTCAACCATCCGGAACGTGTTTCTTTTGAAATTGCCTCAGAAACCGTGACCAAGGCAAGCTTTTCTGTAAAAGGCGGCTATCTGGATTATTTCCTTATCAACGGCCCGACGATGAAAGAAGTTCTCTCTCACTACACGGACCTGACCGGAAAACCTGCCCTTCCACCAGCTTGGAGCTTTGGTCTTTGGCTTTCGACTTCATTTACAACAAATTATGACGAGGCAACCGTGATGAGCTTTGTGGACGGCATGTTAAACCGCGGAATTCCTCTTCGCGTCTTTCATTTTGACTGCTTCTGGATGCAAGAGTTCCACTGGTCCGATTTACTCTGGGACAAGCGCGTATTCCCTGACCCGGAAGGGCTGCTCTCTCGCTTAAGGGCAAAAGGCCTAAATATCTGTGTCTGGATTAATCCTTATATCGCCCAGGCATCTGCTCTGTTTACAGAAGGCGCAGAACATGGCTATTTTGTAAAACGTCCAAACGGCGATATATGGCAATGGGATATGTGGCAGCCAGGTATGGCCCTTGTGGATTTTACAAATCCGGATGCATGCCGCTGGTTTTCCGGAAAGCTGGAGCATCTGCTTGATATGGGCGTAGATTGTTTCAAAACAGATTTTGGAGAGAGAATTCCGACAGATATTGTCTACCATGATGGCTCTGACACAGAAAAAATGCATAACTACTATTCTTATCTTTATAACAAAACGGTCTATGAACTGCTTGAGAAAAAGCGCGGCAGGCACGATGCCGTACTGTTTGCGCGTTCTGCCACGGCCGGCGGGCAGCAGTTTCCGGTGCATTGGGGCGGTGACTGCTGGTCGAACTATGAATCTATGGAAGAAAGCCTGCGTGGCGGCCTTTCGCTCACTTCCTCCGGCTTTGGCTACTGGAGCCACGATATTGGCGGCTTTGAGCATACATCAACACCGGATGTCTACAAGCGGTGGGCTGCGTTCGGCCTGCTTTCCTCCCACAGCAGACTGCATGGCTCCGGCAGTTATCGGGGAAAATCCCCTGAATCACGAGCGGCTCTGGCCGAAGCTGTATGTCCCTAAGTTCATGGGGCGTAAAGGGAACAGCCTATGGACCGTTTCAGCCATTGATATTGCCCTTTGGGATATCAAGGCCAAAGCGGCGGGGATGCCGCTGTATCGCCTGACCGGCGGCGCAAAGGAAAGAATCCCCTTTTACATAGCCGGAGGCTATTACGCAGAGGGAAAGGGAATCCGGGAGCTGCAGGAGGAAATGCTTCAGTATAAAAACTGGGGAGCCAGGGCAGTCAAAATGAAAGTCGGCGGCTTGTCCATGAAGGAGGACGCAAAGCGGGTGAAGGCAGTACGGGAGGTCATCGGAGAAGATACCAGACTGATGCTGGACGCCAATTGTGCATACAGATTTTTTGAGGCGGTTGAATTTGCAGGGATGGTGGAAGAGTATCATCCTTATTGGTTTGAGGAGCCGGTGGAGCAGGACGATTATGACGGATACCGTAAGATCGCAGCCGGAAGCAGGATTCCCCTTGCAGCCGGTGAGAATGAAATGACCCGGTTTGGTTTCCGGGATCTGATCAATACCCAGGCTGTGAGTATCCTTAATCCGGATGCGACCTGCATGGGAGGGGTTACAGAATATCTGAAAGTAGCAGGTATGGCAGACGCCAACGGTC
>CAJTZB010000233.1 GCA_910583815.1 uncultured Lachnospiraceae bacterium | reverse complement strand
CAAAACGGAATTGCAGGATAGCTTTGATAAGCTGTGCTTTCAGACTGTCTTGAATATCATCATTGATATGTCCCCGATAGGTAGACAGGTATTTGATATGTCCGGCATAGTGCCGCAATACCGCATCTATGGCTTCCGGTTCTCCAGCGACAGCTTTTTCAATGACTTCAAAGGGTATCAGCTTCTTGCTCCTCATGTTCTGATTTCAACCATTCCTTTCTCAACTGCTTTAATGCCGCGTGTTTCCAGTAATTCGCTGTGCTTCTGCTCCGCCCGTACTCGTTCCCGACTTCTGTATCAGTGTAACCGAGGAAGAAATACATCAGCAGGACAGCGCGCCGCTGTTCTGGCAATCTGGCTAATGCGTCCGCTAACCGTTTGCTTGCCACAACAATTTTCTGCCCTTTCACAACAAAAACAGTTGGAATGTCGTATTGCTCAAAGTAATTGTCTGTCGTGAACGGCTCAAAGTGCGTTTCGGACATCAGATAGTCAAGCGATACTTCCCGCTTCTGCTTCCGTCCAAAATCGCGGTATGCGCTGATTGCCGCGTTACGGAGAACAGTTCTGCAAAAGGCGGCAAAGGCATATTCGATATGCTCCATGAATTGTTCAGAATACCTCATTTTTTCATCACCCCCTTTCTTCCCAGTAGGGGGCTATTACAACAAACGCCCATGCGACATAAAGCCACATGAGTGTTTGGGTAATACATGATTATCAGGTTCCTGAAGCCGTTCCAATAATATGAATTATCAAGACATACTAAATGAATAGATAATTCATATTGACGGGCAGACGGATACAATGCCTTGTATTGGATTTTTTTAACAAATTATACTTAAAAAATAAAAAGGACATGGCGACACCTCCTCGATACCGTCATATCCTTAGAAAAGTTATTGATAGATTAATTTCGTTGTTTTACATAGCCCGATAGCAAGTATAAGAGTCAAGATTTCTGCCACAAATGGAGCAATCCAAATAGCGTCGCTTCCAAAGAGTATAGGAATACAGAAAATGGCAAGTGCTTTCAGCACAATACCTCTGCTAATTGCTATGGCATTTGCCGATCCTGTTCTTTTTGTCGAAAACAGAAATGCTGTGTAAATAAGGTTCAGTGCCATAGGGATAAAGGACAGGCTAAATAATGGCAAAGCTGCCGAAGCTGTTTGTACAAGGTCGGGGTCCTGATTAAATATGCAAATTACGGGCTTATCAAAAATAAATAATGCTCCGTATATTAAAATTGACAAAATGCTGTCAATGATAATTCCGCAACGGAAATACCAGTTTATTTCCGCTGTATCTTGCTTGCCGTAACAATGCCCCCAAAGAGGCTGTAAACCTTGCGCTACACCAGAAAGGATAGCGTTTGCAAGAGAGTAAATAAAACTCAAAACGCTAAAGGTAGATACGCCAATATCCCCTATTAGGCTTGCTAACATAAGATTATAGCAAAGTGCGGTAACAGGTGTTGTGAGTTGCGTAACGGCTTCTGGCACACCACGCTTGCATATTTTTTTCATCAGTGAAAAATCAATTTTGAATGGCTTAATCCGCAGTTCGCCCTTTTTTCGCACGAAATGGGAAAGCAGGACAAGGACGGAAAGAACCTGCCCCAAACCGGACGCAACTGCCGCGCCAATCACACCCATATCTAACGGGAAGATAAACAGCCAATCCAAAAAGATATTTGCTGCTGCACCTACGCACATTCCTGCAAAGGAAAGAGCAGGTGATCCGTCATTTCTGACAAAAACAGAAAGACAGGTACTCATGAGCATAGGAATGGAAAAAGCAGAATAATAAAACAAATAATCTGCTGACATTTTCCGCATTTCTTCACTTAGTTTTCCTGCACCGCTTAAATCAACAATCTGCTGAGAAAATGCCATACCCACAACCATAAGCAATATGGAAAGCAGAACAGTTAAAGAAAATGCCGTCATAAAAGCATGATTTGCACCGTCTTTATCTCCCCGCCCCATTCTGATAGCAACAACGGTTGCGCCGCCCATAGGGAACATGGCTGCGATAGCAACAACAAAAGTGATAAACGGAACACCAATATTGACAGCCCCCAACGCAGCCGAGCCGACGCCTTGCCCGACAAAGATTCCGTCCATAACGTTGTAAAGATAAGTTACAAATAATCCACCCAATGCAGGGAAGATGTAAGCAAATAAAGATTTTGTTTTTGTGTTCATCAAGATACCTCCCATAAAGGAAGCGGGATAAAGCCCTTTCAGCTTTATCCCGCTACATAAAACAAGAAGTGGGATAAAGCCCCAAATGGTCTTATCCCACTTCAACAATCTTATTCGATTGCAAGTCCTCTGACAAGCAAAAATATTGTAACATGGAAGCTATTCAAAGTCAACAGAATTGATGATAGCAGATTTCTCAAAGATAGTTGCGGAAAACTTTCGAAAATGAAGCAAATTGCTTTTTATGCCATTTGGGGAGAGATAGAAATAAAAAAGCTAAATTTTTTCTTAAATCTTTGGCAAAATCGCCATGCGCGGTGTAGTAGGTAATGAAAGAAAAATTGAGAGGGTTTGGGATACTTCCCAACAAGCAAAATGCAACGCATTTTCGGAAAAGGGTACTCTTTTCCTATGCTTGCTGCGAAACTTATCACATTACAAAACAAGGAAAGGACGGGAAAGGAATGGAACGGAAACGAAAAATCAAGGATGGGCATATTGTAGTGGAAAATCCGCTGTTTCAAGAATTACCAACGCATGAAGTAACAATAAAATCCGGTAGGACGCTCTATCGCTTTACGGGCAGCTATGACGGGGAAAGGAGCCTGCCCCACAAGGTTTTACGCCTTATGGAGCAGGAACGGGGCAAAAAAGATGTTGATTAAAAATGCCGGAGCCGATAAAATAGGGGTAAGCAATCCTGTATTGGCAGACTGCCCGCCGATGAAAGGAGCAGAAACTATGTTAAGGCAGTCTGGCAAAATTACCGCCCTCTATTGCCGCTTATCGCACGACGATGAATTGCAGGGCGACAGCAACAGCATTGTTAATCAAAAGGCGATTTTAAGTAAATACGCAAAAGAAAACCAATTCTCAAACACCACGTTTTTCGTGGACGACGGGTATTCTGGAACAAACTTCAACCGTCCGAGTTGGAGCGAACTTCTGGAACGAATTGAAAACGGAGAAGTGGCAACGCTGATTGTCAAGGATATGTCGCGGCTTGGTCGTGATTATCTGAAAGTAGGATTTTATACCGAAGTCCTGTTTGTGGAAAAGGGTGTTCGGTTTATCGCTATCAACAACGGCATAGACAGCGCAAACCAACAGGACAGCGACT
>CAJTZB010000232.1 GCA_910583815.1 uncultured Lachnospiraceae bacterium | reverse complement strand
GATACCGAAGCATTACGCTTCCGGAAGGGCATACATGGGAATCCTATACCAGATTTTTGCTTGACACGCTTCCGGCAAGGCTAAGAAACAGCTATATTGCAAAATTCAGGACTTCAATAGAATTTTGGAGAAAAACCGGGGGAGGGTTGGAGGAGGCAACTATTCACGAACTGGAAAGCCACGGTTACAGGATCAGACGGAACGGCGTATCCAACTATACCTTAAATAAAAGATCCAGGGTCATCTTTCTTGGAAAGATTCCGGACCATACAGATGATATTAAGTCAACAAAGGATATACCAAGCTGGAAGCGGATGTGTTATTGTATCTTAAAAAATGACCATACCTGTCGTTTTATGGGCTTTAGCATGACGAGGCAGCAACAGAAGAAGATAAATGACATAAAGCGAAAGTACGAAAGCATAGAGGGAATCGAATATGGAATTTAAAAGCCCTGTATATCACGTAGTTGCCGTACCAGTTGAAAAAATTGCGGCAAACGACTATAATCCTAACGCAGTCGCTCCGCCGGAGATGAAACTTCTTTACGAGAGCATCAAGGCGGATGGCTATACAATGCCAATTGTCTGCTATTATGACAAGGAGCATGACGTGTACGTCATTGTAGACGGTTTTCACCGTTATCGTATTATGATGGAGCACGAAGATATTTATGAGAGGGAGGGGGGGAAATTACCGGTTTCTGTAATTAACAAATCCATCGACCAACGTATGGCGAGTACTATAAGGCATAACCGGGCGAGGGGAACCCATGATGTGGACCTGATGAGCAATATCATTAAAGAACTTCACGAATTGGGGCGCTCGGATGCATGGATTTCCAAGCATCTTGGTATGGACAAGGATGAAATTCTGCGCTTAAAGCAGATTACGGGGCTTGCCGCCTTGTTTAAAGATGTAAAGTTTGGAAAAGCATGGAGGCCGACGGAAGAAGGCGAGGAGGAGGACTTATAAAAAAACTGCCACAAGCGGCAGAAATAAAAGAGATAAGGAGCATGGTACAGATATGAAGAGAGCTTTACTTAGTTTTTCAAGAGGGGTTTTAATTTTTCTGGCTATTGGCATTATGCTGATTGTCATGAATGCAAGCGTATTTTTTGTTTCCATTAAGCCGGCAACAACTTTTGAGGACTTGATGGAGAAAGAGCCAAAATCGGGAATGCACATAAAGGGCGATGCTGCCAATGTTTTTGACTGCTTTGCAAAAGAAGAAACATGGACAGAGAGAAGCGATGGTTCCAGAACACCTGCAAAGAATTCCCATTATTACTATTCTATTGTAGCATTGAACACAGTGTTTGCATTGGAAGTGCCTGCGGATGAATACAGTGCAATGGAAAAGCTTTCCGAGGAAACTTACTACTATATGATGGGTGGCGAAGCGCCAACAACAAAAGTAGCTGTAGACGGTGTTATGAAGAAGATGGACAAAGAAACAAAAGCGCTGTTTTTAGATTATCTGGAAGCTAATGATTTCAGCGAAGAAGATATTGAAGCAATGGGTGATTTTCTGATTGTTGAGCAGTATTCGATGACAGCAGTACGCGTTATGTTCTTAATCGGAGTTGTGCTTGTTGCAATTGCAGTCTTTTTGTTTATTCGCAATTACAATGGACAGGAGCCAAAGGAAGCTGAACAGCCACAGATGCCGGATGAGTCACAGAGTTCCGAATCGTCGGAGATGTAGTCCTGAAGGCTGATATAGGGTAGAGGCTGCCATATGGGGAGAGAAGCTGCAAGATGATGCAGAGTTTCTTCTATATGGCAGCTTTATCTGCCTTGCAGAAAATGAAAGAAAAGAGGGGAAAATGGAGGTTAAGCCATATAAAAAAGAGGCGGAATATTCCTATACTTTGGGGGCATTTCCCACAATTGAGCTGTTAAAGACAAAGCCGGAGCAGGTGATGGAAGTTTATGTGCATTCCACCTTTCCTGATACGGAAACAATTTTGTCATTGGCAGCTTTACATCATATTCCTGTTATCAGGCAGGACAAACTGATTCACAGACTGAGTGACAAGGACAATTGTTTTGTTATCGGGGTCTTTAAAAAGTATACAGATATTCTTTCTAAAGACAGGCCTCATATTGTTCTTGTGAATCCGGGAAATATGGGGAATATGGGGACAATACTCCGCACAGCGGCAGCATTTGGGATAAAAGATATGGCAGTGATTCTGCCGGGAGCGGACATGTTTCATCCAAAGACTGTCCGTGCCTCTATGGGAGCATTGTTTCGTTTAAACTGCGCCTGTTTTCAGAGCTTTGAAGAATACAGGAAGAAGTATGACAAACACGAAGTATTCTGCTTTATGTTAAATGCGAGCAAACCTCTTACTGTTATAGACTGTCCAAAAACAAAGCTGTTTTCTCTTGTATTTGGTAATGAGGCAACGGGACTTGATGATTCTTATTTAGAGAAGGGGACGAGCATTATCATTCCGCAGTCGGATGAGGTGGATTCTTTGAATGTGACAATTGCAGCAGGCATTGCTATGTTTTGCTTTACCAGAAAAGGCTAAATAGCGATGCTAGCGTTGGTGTTGCCATCTGTACACCAACGCCAGGGCTTTCTTCTATATATTTTTTTCGTTTCCTGCTTTTTATGGAGAAAAGCAGTTGAAACTTCCACGGATTTTTGCTATCATATATGCATATGTCGGGACAATATGGCATTTGGGAGGAAAATTATGGCAGGAATTAGAGTAGAACAAATCAATCCGTTTTTGATTTCTGCGAAGCAAGTGCTTCAGCAGGTGTGTCAGATAGATATAAGAATTGGGCAGGTTGCAAAAAATGAACTGTTTATTGACGGAGAACCATTGTTTATTATGTTGGGTGTAACCGGAGAAATCACAGGGCAGGTTTTGATTGTTATGGACCATGATGTGGCACTGGATATTGCGTCACGCATGATGATGGGAATGCCAGTGACTGAAATCAATGATATGGCAATCAGCGCATTGAGTGAGCTTGGAAACATGATTATGGGAAATGCTGCGACAATTTTATCTAACAGCAACACACTGATTGACATTACACCGCCGACCCTTATCACCGGAAATACAAGAATTACCGCGCAGGACACTACAATGGTCAAGGTTCCTCTGCTTTATCAGAACAATGAAATTAGGCTGTGCTTCCTTCTGAAAGCAGCAAAGTAAATAATAAATGGACAACGAGTGTTTCGTTTTGGGCGAGGCACTCGTTTTATTGCATGATAGATAGTTGTGCACGATATTTGTGCGGAAATGGAGAAAATATGATTCAATTATATAATACAGGTGCATATGTATTTCAAGGCAGGCAGATTATAAAAGAAGAGGCTGTGGCATGGGAATTCAGAAAATATACAG
>CAJTZB010000231.1 GCA_910583815.1 uncultured Lachnospiraceae bacterium | reverse complement strand
AAATCAGAAATGTGGATCGCACCTTCAAGGACGCGGTTCCATATGCCAAGAATGCCATCCATCAGTTCCGCCATTGATGTAATCGCAGAAAAATACAGCACAAAGGAAGCAGCGTCTACCTCCCCTTTGGATGCTTTGTAAATGAGGAAAGCGTATGCCACGCCATCACGCAGAAACACAAAGAAAAAGCTGACAGCAGATACAAAGAGCACGCGACGTTCCTGTTTTTTCTCCTCGTCTTCCCGCAGCCTCAAAATAGTGTTCAGGCGCTTCCTCATGGAATCCGCCATATGGTACAGGCGAATGTCTTTCGCATAGCGGAAAACCCCTGATATGCCATAAGTGCAATAGTTTATTTTTTTATCCAGGGCATTGCGGATGTCTATATTTTCCCTGTTTTTATTTCTCTGCCATCTGTCCATAAGAGCATTCAGTGCCGTCCCTGCGGCAAGCAGAAGAATCACAAGCGGATGCAGCAATGAAATTACAGAGCCGAACAATAAAAACTTCAGTATCTGTGAGAGCATGTCAGAAAAATCCATCGGAAAATGTACGCCTGCTGCATGGTTGTTCCCAACTGCATTCCACGCCCTTCCGTTCAGCTTTTCAATTTCCGGCTCAAAATCGAGATACCAGTCACGGTCACGCAGCCTTGCCGTCCATAGATATGTCATGCGGTTAAGAACACGATGCGCCGAATATTCAATTTTTGTATGGATAACACTGTCGGAAATATCAAATAACAGTTTTGCCAAAAGCAGTCCCATAATCACAAGAGCAATGTATGAAAACCTATCTGAATTTTCCAATGCTGACAGGAGCACTGGCGGAGTGTACAGCGCCAGCGCAGACAAGCAAAGCGAAAGCGGCACGGTAACTGCTCCCACAAACGCCAGTCCTCGCTCATAGTTCCAAAGCAGGCGGTATATGTATCCCACACAGGAAAACAATCCATATTTTGGCTTATGTTTTGCTTCTTTTTCCTTTTTTTCTTTACCAGCCATCAGCAAAAAACTCCTTTCTTTATCAAGCGACAGCAGCGTTGGTGTATACCTTTGTTAAGTAAAGATAACATATCTTCATAAAGAAAGTGCATTTCGTGAACCAAACGTTGTTTTTGGTAAACGAAATGCACCTATGCCAAATCCACCCATTGGATTTGAAATTGTCATAAACGCTGTCTATAGCACTTTGAGCTGTTTACAGAGCCTTGTGGCTTTTTATAAGCGGTATCAAAATCTCTGCCGTGAATCCGCCGTCTTCGCTGTCAGCAAAGAAAAGCCCTCCGTATTTTTTCACAATGCTTTCTACGCGGGCAAGCCCAAAACCATGTCCTGCACCTTTTGCGGAGCCAAACAGCGTTCCGGATTTCTCTTGTTTCTTCCCGGCGGCGTTTGTAAAGGCAAGATAGAACTGCAAATTTTTCTGTCCGATATAGATACGGATAAACCGGCTGTCCTCCGGTAATTTTTTATTTTCCTCTATGGCATTGTCAAGCAGGTTCCCGATGATAACACACAGATCAATATCCGTGATGGGCGTATGTTCTGGAATATGGGCCTTTGCGTTGACAGGGATGTTATTTTGCAAAGCAATATTCATTTTGCCGTTCAGGATAGCATCCGCCATAACCCTGCCTGTCCTGACCGTAGTATCTACATTTTTTAAATCTTCATTCAAAGAGCGCAGATATTCTGTTACCTCATCATATTTTCCAAGAGCCATGCTTGCCTGCATAGCCTGAATATGATTATGGTAGTCATGCCGCCATCCACGCATTTTTGTGTACATAGACTCTACTTCATCGCAGTATTTTTGCAGCAGATCGCTTTGGTACTCCTCAATTCGTTTGTCCATCCATTTTTGAAACAGCATATACACCTCTAAAACAGCCGTATGATTTCTTTTCCAATCCTTTCCGCCATACCGCGGCTGATCGGCACCTCTGATCCGTCTTTTAACAGGACGCAGTCACTGCTGATACTTGCGACATGCCACAGATTGACAATAAAAGACCGCTGGCATCTGAAAAAATATTCATCCAGCTGCGTTTTTATATCCGTCAGGGTACACTTCATGCGGTAGGTTTCCGTACCTGTCCGAATCAGGACATACTGTTTCTGCGCTTCAATATATGTGATCTGCGAGACTGGGATAAGGTCTGTCCGACGGTCATGAACAATTCGTATACGCTTTTCAGATGCTTTAAGACCAGCAACAGCCCTGTCAAGAACAGAGGAAAGTTTTTCATGGGAAACCGGCTTTATAAGATAATGGAGGGCCGCTACATCATATCCTTCAGACATATACTCGGAGTATCCCGTAACGAAAATAATCTGCACGGTACTGTCTCGTCCGCGGATTCTTTTAGCCAAGTCAATGCCTGAAATTGTTTTCATTTCCACATCAAGCAGGAGAATGTCATACTCTTTGTCGTCCTCATACTCAAACAGGAACGACTCTGCAGAAGCGAAGATGCGTATTTCACAGAGATGTCCGGCATGTGCGCCCCACTCTGACACAAGCGAAGCAATATATTCCGTTTGGTTCTGCTCGTCGTCACAGACTGCAACTTTTAATTTCATGTAAATCCTCATTTCCGCACTGCTTTTTTACGCATAAGCGACCTTGTCTTCGTCCGTTTTTGACGCTGTGATTGTACCATAAAAATAAGGATAAGTCAAAATTCGTTACTGTTCACAGCCCTAGAAAACATAGGCAGTAATGAAACCTGCACATGGCGCACAAAAAAGTCTTGAAATCCCCAACTAACCTGCGGTATAATAAAAAGAAGACATTTCTGACGCACAGCGTCAGTATACAAATATCAACATGGTCGATGAAGGGGAGGATTCATACAATGGCACCAATAGGATTAAACTATGGCTATTACTCCACAGGCTATACTTCCGGCGCAGCCTTCGCTGCTTCTCGTACTGCGGCTGCAGACGCTCAGGCTTCCGTGCCGGTCACTCCAGTAGAAAAAGTCCCAAAGGTCTTTTCCAATGAAGAAACCGAGCGGATTCCTTATACCCCAAAGCAGCTGCAGGACGGACGCAACGCTGCTTATGAAATAATGAATGCACAGAATCCGCGCAGCGCCGAACGCTTAAATGCACCTTCCGAGTTAAAATCGGAAAAACCAACCTCACCGGAAGAATGCGAAACATGCAAACGCAGAACCTATGTAGACGGCTCCAATGAGGGAAACGTCTCTTTTAAGACACCGGGACATATTTCACCAGAGGCTTCTGCTTCTGTTGTCAAAGCGCATGAATATGAGCACGTGAGCAATGCCATCAGAGAAGGCAGTAAACCGGATGCCGAACTGCTCAGTGTTTCCGTTTCCCTTCGCACTGCCATCTGCCCGGAATGCGGCACTGCTTATGTTGCCGGAGGCGAAAC
>CAJTZB010000230.1 GCA_910583815.1 uncultured Lachnospiraceae bacterium | reverse complement strand
AGATGAAGGATATTACAAAGTGGCAGGAGCGCCAAAGGAACAGTCCGGGACAACGGCGAGCTTTGAACTGCTAAAGAAGATAAAGGCCGGGAATGTGTTTCCGGTGGACAGTTACGACTGCAAAGAAGGAGAGACATCCCCTCCGAAACGTTACAATTCCGGTTCTCTGATTCTTACGATGGAAAATGCCGGACAGTTTATAGAAGACGAAGAGCTTCGTGCCCAAATCAAGGGAAGTGGTATTGGTACAAGTGCGACTCGTGCCGAAATCTTAAATAAGCTGATCAATATCACCTATCTGAATCTGAATAAGAAAACGCAGCAGATTACGCCGACACTGCTTGGAGAGGTTATTTATGATGTAGTAGCAGGCTCTATTAAATCGCTGCTCAACGCAGAACTTACCGCAAGCTGGGAAAAGGGACTGGCGTACGTTGCAGAAGGTTCCATCACACCGGAAGAATATATGGAAAAACTGGAAAGCTTTGTACGGCGCATGACAGACGGCGTCAAAAGCCTGAACAATCAGGGACTGCCTGGAAGGGCCTACGCCGAAGCAGCAAAATACTATAAGAGCTAGGAAGGGCTGTCACGGAACTAAAAACAGCGATAGCCCGAATAGCACACAGTTCGATTTCCGGACGCAAGAAGCGGTCGGAAATCGAACTTGGGTGTTAATGTGCTAGTAGGGCTACCGCGGAACTAAAATAGGAGGTTTGCTATGTTGGAAAAATATAAAATTTCGGAATTATTTGATTTAAATCAGACAGTGGCAGCGGAACTGCTGCGGGAATTTGAATATCCTTGGGAAGTGCTTCCCCATATCGGAGCATTTATTCAAAAGCTTGGGGAAACGCTTTCTCTGGAAGAGTATGAAAAAAGGGGAGAGAATGTCTGGGTTCACAAGACTGCATCAATTGCACCGACAGCATATCTGCATGGCCCGGCAATTATCTGCGCAGATGCAGAAGTCAGGCATTGTGCGTTTATCCGCGGAAATGCGCTGGTAGGAGAAGGAGCAGTCGTTGGAAATTCAACAGAGTTAAAAAATGTAATCTTGTTTAACAAAGTTCAGGTGCCTCATTACAACTACGTTGGGGATTCGGTTTTAGGATTCCGCTCACATATGGGTGCCGGTTCCATCACATCTAACGTAAAGTCTGATAAGACACTTGTTGTTATCAAAGATGGAGAAGAATGTCTGGAAACCGGTTTGAAAAAGGTAGGGGCAATGCTTGGTGATTTTGCCGAGGTCGGATGCGGCTCCGTATTGAATCCGGGAACTGTTATTGGAAGGAACAGCAACATCTATCCGCTGTCTTCGGTCAGAGGATGCGTCCCGGCAGGCTCGATTTATAAAAAGGCAGGAGAGGTTGCAGAAAAACGATAGAAGGAGAATGTAGCATGATGTACAGGGCAGAGCATCCCAATCCTCAGTTTTTCAGGGAAGAGTGGATTAATTTGAACGGCGAGTGGGAATTTGCGTTTGACTTTGGCATGACAGGAAAAGAACGTGGGCTTCCTGCTGCGAAAAGTCTGGAGAAAAAGATTATGGTTCCTTTTTGTCCGGAGAGCGAGATGTCCGGCGTTGGCTATCGGGATTTTATGAACTGTGTCTGGTATCGCAGAAGCTTTGTTGTTCCAGATGAATGGAAAGCTTCCGGCAGGACGGTGCTCTGCTTTGGCGCGGTAGATTATAAGACAACGGTATACATTAATGGGACAGAGATTGGATTCCATGCAGGAGGCTATACTCCATTCAGGTTTGACGTTACAAAGTGGCTGGCAGAGGGAGAAAATGTACTGACAGTATGTGCGGAAGACAATAACCGTAACGGAAGCCAGCCATGCGGAAAACAGGCGCATCAGTATGCATCTTCTGGCTGTGATTATACACGGACGACCGGCATCTGGCAGACGGTCTGGCTGGAGCATGTTCCAAAGAACCATATAAAAAACTTCCGTTTTTACTCTGATATTAGGAATGGTAGACTTCTGTTTGAGGTATATGTTGTTGGTGCAGAGGAATTAAGCATATCGGCTTCATATCAGGGAAACTCTATGGGAAATGCCAGACTTTATTCAGATACAGAAGTTTTTAGAGGGGAACTGCAGCTTGCCGAAACCCATTTATGGGAACTAGG
This sequence comes from uncultured Lachnospiraceae bacterium, assembly GCA_910583815.1. Taxonomy (GTDB): domain Bacteria; phylum Bacillota; class Clostridia; order Lachnospirales; family Lachnospiraceae; genus SIG299. The sequence continues at coordinate 1,268 of CAJTZB010000230.1, read as the reverse complement.
AAACGGCAGGCTTTATGATGTGGAACTTTGTTATGGCGAAGACAAAGTCAAGAGTTATTTCGGCCTCCGGGAAATCCGGATGGATGGGTTTAAATTTCTGCTGAATGGAAAACCGGTATTTCAGCGGCTTGTTTTGGATCAGGGTTTCTATCCGGATGGAATCTATACCGCGCCTGAAGAGGAGGCTCTTATTAAAGATATTGAACTTTCCATGAATGCCGGCTTTAACGGTGCGAGGCTGCATGAAAAAGTATTTGAACCGCGGTTTTTATACCATTGTGACAGGATGGGATATATGGTCTGGGGAGAATATCCAAACTGGGGCCTTGATCATTCCCGGATGGATGTGCTTCCAGACTATTTGAACCAATGGCGCGAAGTGATAGAACGTGACTTTAATCATCCTGCAATTATTGGGTGGTGCCCATTCAATGAAACATGGGACTATCAAGGGAAACGCCAGTGGGATGAGCTGATTTCTGCCGTATATTATATGACAAAGGCCTTGGACAGTACGCGTCCATGTATTGACACAAGTGGGAATTACCATGTTGTAACTGATATTTTTGACGTCCATGACTATGACCAGAACCCAGAAACCTTTGCGAAGAGGTTTGAGAGGATTTCAGAAGGAATATTGGAGAACCATTGCAATGACAGACAAAAATATAACAAAGAGCCGGTCTTTGTCAGTGAATACGGCGGTATCAGCCGGGCAGCGGATAAGGATAAGGGATGGGGCTATGGAAATGCGCCAGAGGATGATAAGGCATTTTTAAAACGTTATAGCGGACTGACAACTGCACTTTTGGATAATCCGTATATCTTCGCTTTCTGTTATACACAGCTGTATGATATTGAACAGGAAGTGAATGGGCTTTATACCTATAATCGAGAACCTAAGTTTGATATGGAGCTTATCAAAGAAATCAACAGCAGGAAGGCTGCCATTGAGAATTAAGGGAAAACATATGTAGAAAGCGGACAATTGCGAAATTCAAAAATTTATAAAAATAACCGAATTTCGCAATTGTCTATAAAGATTAAGGTTTAATCATAATGATTCATTTTGGTCACAGATAATGTCTTTCAGTCTGCATGGACTGCCTGCCAGTGAAATGATGCCTTTTATGGAAGGGCTGCCTCTTGTATGATAGATTCGTATATTTCTCTTAACTTCTGCAAGGAAGCGTCGTCATTGCTGCCCATACTGAAAAGATAGGTTTTGCTCTCTGTACGTAAAAGAAGAAACAGAGAGGCTTTTGGAT
>CAJTZB010000229.1 GCA_910583815.1 uncultured Lachnospiraceae bacterium | reverse complement strand
TATCTGCTTTTGCTGGCTGAACTGGCAGCTGCGGCAGTATTTGCCTGTATTTGTGGCAATGTCATGTTTTCATATCAGGACTTTGTTGAGTGGAACAGGGAACTGCCTTCAGCGGAATTGACAGAAGTTTCTGTGGCAGGAACAGATATGAGCGGCAGGCTGGCAATTACGCCAGAGGATTATCTGTATTTTAAGCAGGTTTATGGGCAGCAGACAGACATTCAGTTTGTGTATTGCGTAGAACATATGGAGACTTTTTACAATGGCAATGAAGTAAAAACAGTTCCGGTGTTATATGTCAGCGAGGAATATGTTGCCTATATACTACAGGCGGAAAATAAGCTGCAGGATGGCATGATGTCGGAGGAACTGAGGATTTTTCTGTCATCTGGGAATGTCATGCGAATGGGGACGTATGAACCGGAGGAGCTTTTAGAAGTGGCGTCAATGGACATGGAAGAGCTGCATATGAAAGCGCAGTTCCATACACGTTATACATCTTATGGGACTGACAAAGATAAAGCGATACCTTATCAAGATTGCGTATTGCTTCCACTCTCTTCTTATCAGGAACGAAAAGGAAGCATAGCCACTCCATTTTTATACCTGACGGCAAGCAGGGAACTTCTGTACCAAAAGTATGGGGAAATTCTGGAATATCTGTATTACCAGGAGGAGAATCAGAACCCTGCTACTAAAAGGGCATATTATTCCTATAGTTTTTCCAACCAGATGGAAGGATTGAAACAGGCAAATGAGCTGTTTTTAGGGCAATATCAGATGATATTGCGCTATATGTTGATTGGAATCGGAATTATTTCTATTAATATATGCGGAATTTTGCTGCTTGCGGTTAGCAGAAGAAGGGAAGAATATGCACTCCAGATTGTTGTTGGGGCAAGGCGCGGAGAACTGTACGCCGGAATGCTTACAGAAATCGGGGCTGTTGCATTGTTTGGACTTATGGCCGGAGCGGTAGCAGGTGCTTTTATTACAGACAGGGGGCTGCTTACCGGGCGCTTTCCGGTACAGAACCATCTGGTTGTCTTTTTGTTGCTTGGATTGTTGGGAATCTTGCTTTTACTTCTTAGCAGCCTTCCATTTCTTATTTCTCTATATCGATTAGAACCAGTGGAACTGCTGCAGTAAAAAGCGGATGGGAAGGAGCGTGGCTGCCGATATGAGCGCGGTAATTGCAGAATGCAGACATATTTCAAAAATTTATGGGAAAGGCGAAGGAAAAACACAGGCTCTTCAGGATGTGTCTTTAAAAATTGAACGAGGAGAGTTTGTGATGATTCTGGGGGAATCCGGCTCCGGAAAGACAACACTGTTACATATTCTTGGACTGATGGATGAAAGTACGGAAGGAGAATATCTTTTTGAGGGTATAGACACAGGTTCTTTAAGCGAACGGGAAAAAGCAAAGCTGCGAAATAAAAAGCTGGGTTTTGTTTTTCAGAAATATCATTTGATTAAGACAATGACAACGATGGAAAATATAGAACTGCCGCTTGGCTATGCAAAGAAGAAAAAAGCAGATCGCAGAAAGGCAGCCGATGCCATGCTCCGGAGGGTCGGGCTTTCAAAAAAACTGAAAGCAAAGGTATCAGAGCTATCTGGTGGACAGCAGCAAAGAGTAGCCATTGCAAGGGCGCTTGTTGGACAGCCGGAGATGATTCTGGCAGACGAGCCAACGGGGAATTTAGATAGTGTGACGGCAGCGGAAATTATGGAACTGTTTGCTTCTTTGCATAAAGAGGGAAATACAATTATTATGATTACGCATAATGAACGACTGGTTTCTTATGCAAGCCGTGTTATACGTCTGAAAGATGGCAGGCTGGAAATCTAGTGCCATAAAAAATAATTGACAGGTTGGCAATATTATGTTAAAATTCATGTTTGTGACGAGTTTAAATTTTTCCTTGCTCTTTCCTATAAAGAGAAAGGGCCAGAGACCAAAAGGAGGTGCAACACAACTATGAATCAGTATGAATTAGCCTTAGTTGTAAATGCAAAAGTTGAGGATGACGTAAAGACAGCTACAGTAGAGGCTGCGAAGGACCTTATCACCAGATTTGGCGGCGTTATAACAAACGTAGAAGACTGGGGTAAGAAGAGACTGGCTTACGAAATTCAGAAGATGAAAGAGGGATACTATTTCTTCATTCAGTTCGATGCAGATGCTTCTGTTCCATCAGAAATTGAGCAGAGAGTACGCATTATGGACAATGTCATCAGATTCTTATGCACAAGACGGGACGCAGAATAGTAGGAGGGATTCCTAATGAATAGAGTCATCTTGATGGGCAGACTCACAAGAGACCCTGACATCAGGTATTCTCAGAGCGGCGACAATATGGCAATTGCAAGATTTACGCTTGCCGTTGACCGCAGAGGCAGACGCCAGGACGGTGCAGATCAGCAGAGTGCTGATTTCATCGGCTGTGTCGCTTTTGGCAGAACCGCAGAATTTGCTGAGAAGTACTTAAAGCAGGGGACAAAAATTGCTGTTACCGGAAGAATCCAGACCGGAAGCTACACAAACAGGGATGGTCAGAAAGTTTACACAACAGACGTTGTGTTAGACGATATTGAATTCGCAGAGAGCAAGAATGCACAGGGCGGTGACGCAGGTGCTTACCATGCTCCGTCCAGACCGGAACCAAGTGCGGCAGGAGATGGATTCATGAATATTCCAGATGGAATAGACGAAGAATTACCATTTAACTAGAATGTAGAATGACCCTGCATGGGCGGGAATGAATAAGGAGGTAGTATCATGGCTGCTACAAAAACTGATAAGCCAGAAAGAACCGACGCTCCAAAGAGACGCGTTGTTCGCAGAAGAAAGAAGGTTTGTGTATTCTGCGCTGATAAGACAAACGCAGGTATCGACTATAAGGATGTCAATAAGTTAAAGAGATATGTATCTGAGAGAGGCAAAATCCTTCCTCGCAGAATCACAGGAAACTGTGCTAAGCATCAGAGAGCACTGACTGTTGCTGTAAAGCGCGCACGCCACGTTGCATTGATGCCATATACTCTGGACTAAATTTTATATGGAATTTGAAACACCGTAACAGCTGTTGCGGTGTTTTTTTATATCATAGGATTAGGGTGTCAAAAGGCTTTGCACCAACCGAACACCACATATTGTTTCGATTATGCCCCGAAGGGACTTTTGACACCCGAATCATCATAGGAAAGCCCTCCTAGCAGGATTCTTATTCATTTGTACAATAGAATTCTCACAGAACTGTGCCTTGTTTATTATCTTGCATTGTACCTTTTGATATGATAAAATAAAAACAAATTATAAAATTTATATTTATTATAGGCGTTTGCGAAACTCGTAATTTTCTAAAAATTCAGACTATATTCAGAAAATTGCGATGCTGTGATTTTGGTCTTGCGCGAGGCAATTAGGCAGATTTTGAAGAT
>CAJTZB010000228.1 GCA_910583815.1 uncultured Lachnospiraceae bacterium | reverse complement strand
TCACAATATTAAAAACCGGAGCTTCTATTTGTATATCTTTCTGAAACTCAACAAGATAAAATTTCTCATTGACTACCTTCAATTCATGTTTTCCTAAAAACAGATTTGCATTTATAGTGTCCAATGCCCATTTCTTTGCTTTGTCATATGCCTCCTGAATAGTATTCCTATCACCCAATTCTGTCAAATAATCAAATTGCGTCATTGAAAACATATATGCTAAAACATTAGACACCATTTCACGTTTAATGATATTTAACAGAAATGCTTTAAACATTTCACATCTGGAACTACAACCTAACTCATCTTCCTTATAAACAATTGGAAATCCGAACCTTGTCGCTAATGAACAAATATCTTGACCTCTTAAATAAGGCAAACCTAATCTATACCCTTCTGATTGACAATCAGCATTATCTCCGATTAATATACGGATGATCTTGTCTGTGCATAATAATTCCCATCTATTTTTCAATGTCAACACCCCCTATCTATAAAGATACATAATTTCTGATAGCATCGTTTTCTTCTTTACTCATTATAGGCCAATTTCACGCCTCTATCAACCAATAATCTCTATCATCACCGTAATTCCTATATGATAAGATATAACAGCTTACGCACCCTAATACCATTTAGAGAAAATCCATGTAAATCTACGTCCAGAAACACCAAGCAAACTTCTCCCCTTTTCTCAAAAGAACGAAGCAAACTTTCACACACCATTTGGGGGATACCCTTTCCCCCAACTCTTCCCCCAAAAATCCCCAAATTGGCACTCAAAATACGGTAATTTACGATAAGTTATGAACCTCTCCCAAGAACGCAAAAAAACCCTGAAAATGCCCATTCTATGGGATTTTCAGGGGTTCGTAAATCAATTCTTCTCAGAAGTTTACTGATTCATCTGCTTTGCTACTTCCTCAGCAAAGTTTTCTTCTTTCTTTTCAATGCCTTCGCCGGTCTCAAAACGAACGAAACGCTTTACTGCAAGAGTGAGGTTCTCTGCCTTTGCAACAGATTCGACATACTTCTGTACAGTAAGTTCCCCATCTTTTACATAAATCTGGTCTACTAAGCAGATTTCCTTTAACTGCTTATTGATACGGCCATTGATCATGCCATCAATTACTTTCTCTGGCTTCTGGGATTCTTTCGGGTCATTCATAATCTGAGCCTTTAAGATTTCCTTTTCATGCTCAATGTAATCTGCCGGAATTTCATTCTGGCAAACATACTTCGGGCTCATAGCTGCAACCTGCATTGCTACATTCTTTGCGCACTCTTTTGCTGCCAGTGTGCAAGCAGAAGCTTCCATTTCAACAAGAATAGCAATTCTTCCATTTGCATGGATATAGGATTCTACAAAACCGTTCTTTGCAACGATTTTTTCAAATCTTCTGATGTTCATGTTCTCGCCGATAACAGCAATCTGAGCTGCCAGCTCTTCTTTTACGGTCTTAGATGGATCTAACTCCCACTTCTCAGCTAAAAATGCATCAATATCTGCTGCATCTGTCTTTGCTGCCTGTGCTGCAACAGCTGCAACATAGCTACGGAACTTCTCGTTCTTTGCTACAAAGTCTGTCTCTGAATTTACTTCCACAATAGAAGCAATCTGATTGTCTGCACTTACATTGGTATCGCAAATACCTTCTGCTGCAATTCTGTCAGCCTTCTTTGCAGCCTTTGCAAGACCTTTTTCTCTTAAGTATTCAATTGCCTTGTCCACATCGCCGTCTGTCTCTGCAAGAGCCTTCTTGCAGTCCATAACGCCAGCGCCGGTCATCTTTCTAAGTTCCATAGCCATAGAAGCCGATACTTCTGCCATTGTGATACCCTCCTAATTAAAATATAATAAACTGAACTTTATTTATGCCTCTGTCTCTACAGCAACCTCAGCAGTTTCTTCTGCTGTCTCTGCAGCATCTGTAAATTCCTCACCCTGATTTGCCTCAATTACAGCATCTGCCATCTTAGCAACAATCAGCTTAACGGCTCTGATCGCATCATCATTGCCCGGAATTACATAGTCAAGTTCTTCTGGATCGCAGTTGGTATCAGCAATGCCAATCAGCGGAATAGCAAGCGCATGGGCTTCCTGTACACAGATTCTTTCTTTCTTAGGGTCAACTACGAAAATTGCATCCGGAATTTTCTTCATATTCTTAATGCCACCAAGGTTCTTCTCTAACTTTTCCCATTCCTTCTTCAGCTCAATGACTTCTTTCTTAGGAAGGACATCAAAAGTTCCATCCTCAGACATCTTTTCAATTGCCTTTAATCTTGCAATTCTGGACTGGATTGTTTTGAAGTTTGTCAGCATGCCGCCAAGCCATCTTTCATTTACATAGTACATACCGCAGCGTTCTGCTTCTGCTTTGATGGAATCCTGTGCCTGCTTCTTTGTGCCAACGAACAGAATAGTACCGCCGTTTGCCACAATATCCTTGATGGCAAAGTAAGCTTCATCTACCTTACCTACTGATTTCTGAAGGTCAATAATATAAATACCGTTTCTCTCGGTATAGATATATGGAGCCATTTTAGGGTTCCATCTTCTTGTCTGATGTCCAAAATGAACACCCGCCTCCAGTAACTGCTTCATAGAAATAACGCTCATAAATTTACCTCCATATGGTTATATTCTTCCGCATGCTTCTTATCAAGACATCCACCACATACTGCTCTTGCGGCACCAGATGCTTAATCGGCATACGTGATTTGTCGCAGACAGCTCCTGTCTACGCACACGACAGCTATTTTAGCACAATATTCCTAAAAATGCAAGCACTTTTAAATATAGCGATACTATTTTCCGGTCAAAATACGTGCTATTTCCTTCCAGTCCATTGTACTGGAAAGCGTAAATTTTCCGATATTGATATTGTCTGTCAGTTTGCGCCCTATCATATAGTCATTAAATCCTGACCAATCCTCCACAATGCCAGCATCCTCTAAAAGACGGCATACCTGCTTAGAAGTCATGCCTTTCTTCACCTCAATCACCGCAGTTATTGTCTCATCTTCGTTCTCTTCCAGAAGCTTCGTTGGTGTAGGCTCCGGTGTCTTTGTCGGCTTTGGAGTCGATGTTGGTGTAGGCCTTGGAGTTGGCGTTGGCGTAAATATTGGTGTAGGTGTTGGTACCGGGGTAAGTGTTGGCTGTGGCGTCAGTGTCAATTCCGGCGTCTGCGTCATCTGGTCTTCTGGTGTCGGTTCTGGCGTAGTTGTCAGCTGTCCTTTTAAAGCATCCAAATCAAACATTGGTGTTGGCGATATATCTGCCTTCACATAACCAAGCTCTTCTGCCCTCTTTATAATTTCTGCCTCTGACAGCTCTTTTCCTCCAATTAGCGCAAAAACCAGAGTTGTAATCAAAATACCAAAGCCAAGTCCCCTAAGATAATATTTTCTCTTCATATTTCCTTATTCTTTCTGCCCTTTTGAC
>CAJTZB010000227.1 GCA_910583815.1 uncultured Lachnospiraceae bacterium | reverse complement strand
AATGGCTTTAATTCCTTTTTGTTCCTCTTATGTTTTGGCTTTTCCTGCTTCATGAAGTTCATTGCCTGCGCCTGCGTTCTTCCTTAGTATATGAAGCAAAATACAGAAAAATAACGAAAAAGAATTCCGCAGTGTTATCCTTAAGGAGCATTTTTCATTTCATAGGGCATATTATGAAACGAAAAAAACCCTTAGCCGTTTGACTAAGGGTTTTACGCGCACATTTTATTTATACTTACGCTTACGAGCAGCTTCAGACTTCTTCTTACGTCTTACGCTTGGCTTCTCGTAATGCTCTCTTTTACGAATCTCCTGCTGGATACCCGCCTTCGCGCAGTTTCTTTTGAATCTGCGGAGAGCGCTATCTAATGATTCGTTTTCTTTTACGATAACATTTGACATTGTCTCACCTAACCTCCCTCCAGTTGTGTATTGTGCTGATATACAACTGTTTGGGTATTTTCAAAGCACTATGAAGATTATAACATATTTTTTGTATTCGTCAACTACTTTTTCATATATTTATGCCAATTATGGCATTTATATCAGATAAAAAGAACAATAACATCTTCATACTGACACCAGTGTTTCAGAATATGCCTAACTTATCTGTGCTTCCATTACTTCGTATGCTTTTTTTACGGCATCTGCAATGCCTGCCGGATTTTTTCCGCCTGCCTGTGCCATATTCGGGCGTCCACCGCCGCCGCCGCCAACACAAGCTGCTGCTTCTTTAATCAGATTGCCGGCATGGGCGCCTCTTTGGATTGCCGTATCTGTAGCCATAGCTACAAGGTTTACTTTGCCATCCAGTGCCGAAGCAAGCAAGATGGTGCTGTCTCCTAATTTTTCTTTTAACTGGTCTCCTAATGTCCGCAGCGCGTTCATATCCGCATCCGGAATCTGTGCAGCTAATAACCGAATGCCGCTCTTTTCCTTTGCCTGGCTCAAAATGTCGCTGGCGGAGCTGCCTGCAAGCTTTGCTTTCAGCTTCTCATTTTCCGAATGGGCTGCACGCAGCTCTTCCTGCATTGCCTCAATTTTTCTGACCAGTGAAGCAGGCTCTGCCTTGGCAGCCTTTGCTGCGGCAAACAGTTCCTCTTCCTGTTTTTTATAGTACGCAAATACCTCATCTGCAGTGATTGCCTCTATTCTGCGGACACCGGCAGCAATGCCTGATTCGGATAAAATTTTAAATACAGAAATTCTTCCTGTATTAGCGACATGCGTACCGCCACAGAGCTCCTTAGAAAATTCACCCATGCTGACTACGCGGACCATATCTCCGTATTTTTCTCCAAACAGCGCTTTAGCACCGGTCTTTCTGGCATCATCAAGGCTCATTTCTTTTGTTTCAACTAAAAGGCTCTTAGCAATTTCTTCATTTACAATAGCCTCCGTCCTCTCAAGCTCTTCCTTTGTCATTGCAGAGAAATGTGTAAAGTCAAAACGAAGCCTGTCTGCCGTTACAAGCGAACCTGCCTGCTCTACATGGGAGCCAAGCACAACACGAAGCGCTTCCTGCAAAAGATGCGTCGCACTGTGGTTCTTTTCTGTTGCCTGTCGTCTTTTTGTGTCAATCGTAAGCGTTACCTTATCGCCAACCGAAAACAGCCCGCTTTCCACTATACCAACATGCCCGACTCTGCCGCCCTTAAGCTTGATGGTATCGTTTACGGCAAATACCGCACCGTCTTTTTCTATCTTTCCGGTATCTGCCTGCTGGCCGCCCATTGTAGCATAAAACGGCGTCTCTTTTACAATAATTGTAGCATTCTGGCCTTCCATAATATCCTGAACCAGTTCGGTTTCTGTCGTCAGTACCGTGATTTCAGAAGTATGGCTTGCAGCTGCATAACCGACAAATTCCGTCGTAATAGAAGGGTCAATTTCGTCATATACGGTAGCCTCTGCACCCATATAATTTGTCGTTGCTCTTGCATTCCTTGCAGTATCTTTCTGCTGCTTCATTGCCGCCTGAAATCCGTCCATATCAATGGTAAATCCTTTTTCCTCCAGGATTTCTTCCGTCAAATCGATCGGGAACCCATAGGTGTCATACAGTTTAAATGCATCTTCTCCACTTAACGTATGTGTGCCTGCTTTCTGACAGCTTTCTTCCATCTCAGAAAGGATGCTAAGGCCCTGGTCGATTGTCTTGTTGAACTTTTCTTCTTCTAATGTCAGTACTTTTAAAATGTATTCTCTTTTTTCTTCCAATTCCGGATAACCGTCTTTGGATTCTGCAATCACTGTTTCACAGAGCTTTGCAAGGAACTGACCCTTAATGCCAAGCAGCCTCCCATGCCTTGCCGCGCGGCGCAGCAGCCTGCGAAGGACATAGCCTCTGCCCTCGTTGGACGGAATAATGCCGTCAGAAGTCATAAAGGTCACAGAACGAATATGGTCGGTAATCAGGCGGATGGAAATATCTTTTTTTTCTTCTTCCTGATAGGAAACACCGGCCATCTCGCATACTTTGTCGCGGATAGCTTTCATAGTGTCAATATCAAATACCGAATAAACATCCTGAACAACGACAGCAAGCCGCTCCAGTCCCATGCCAGTATCAATGTTTTTCTGCGTCAGTTCGGTGTAGTGATGGTTTCCGTCACTTTCAAACTGTGTAAAAACGTTGTTCCAAACTTCAATAAAACGGTCGCAGTCACAGCCTACTTTGCAGTCCGGCTTTCCGCAGCCATACTTCTCGCCTCTGTCATAGTAAATTTCCGAACATGGGCCGCATGGGCCTGCACCATGCTCCCAGAAGTTATCGCAATCGCCGTTTTCATCACGGTAGAATTTTGTGATTTTTTCCGGCGGCACATGTTCCTGTTCGGTCCAGATTTTAAACGCCTCGTCATCTTCACAGTAAATAGACGGATACAGCCTGTCTTTTTCCAGACCGACTACTTCCGTAAGGAATTCCCATGACCAGTGGATAGCTTCTTTTTTGAAATAGTCTCCAAAAGAAAAATTGCCGAGCATTTCAAAAAACGTCAGATGCCTTGCAGTCTTTCCGACATTTTCAATATCGCCGGTACGGATACACTTCTGGCAGGTTGTCACTCTGCGCCTTGGCGGGATTTCCTGCCCTGTAAAATATGGCTTCATTGGCGCCATACCGGAATTGATTAACAAAAGGCTTTTATCGTTATGCGGAATCAGAGAAAAGCTCTTTAAACGCAGATGCTCCTTGCTCTCAAAGTATTCAAGATACATCCTTCTTAAATCATTTACACCATACGGTTTCACTTGCTTGTCCTCCCTTCGCCAATTAATGTTTCATGAAGTTTCGGGCGGAAAGAATCCCCCCGCAAACTTACAGCTGCCGCCTGTGGCAGTTTTCTATGGCGATATAATACCTTATTATAGGTTTGAAGCGAAGTAATGTCAAATTATTTTTCTGTCTGGACTTCTGTATTTTCTTGAAAAACATCCAAAAATCCTTTTTTATAACAGCGATG
>CAJTZB010000226.1 GCA_910583815.1 uncultured Lachnospiraceae bacterium | reverse complement strand
CAGTGTCTTTATAATCTCTGTTGGCGCGGAGCTTTGTCTCGCAGTAGGAATCAAAGTCGGCAAACAGGAAATAATGGTCCGGCTGATGCCAGGAAGCCCCATCAAGCAGCGCATGATAAAGCTCTGCAAACATGCCTGTGCCGCCGTCTGATAACGTACCGTCAACCAATGTGTCAACAACTCTTTTCAGCCTTGGGTTGGATTCGTAGAGTTCCCTCGCATTATAATGCCCTTTCAGCTCTTCGATTTCCTCCACGTGCTTCCCGAAAATATAATTGTTTTCTTCGCCTGCTTCTGCAACAATTTCCACATTGGCACCGTCATATGTCCCAAGCGTAACCGCACCATTTAACATCAGCTTCATATTGCCGGTGCCGGATGCTTCTGTTCCTGCAGTGGAAATCTGCTCTGAAACATCTGCCGCCGCAACAAGCTTCTCTGCATAGGAAACATTATAATTCTGCACAAAAACAACCTGCAGCCTGTCATTTACATCATTGTCTGCGGCAATTATCCTGCTGATTTCATTGATAAATTTAATAATGCCCTTTGCACGGTAATAGCCTGGCGCCGCCTTTGCACCAAAAATAAACGCAGTTGGTGTAAAGTCGTTAATTCGCCCATCCTTTAAACCAAAGTAAATATCCAAAATCGAAAATGCATTGAGCAGCTGGCGTTTGTACTCGTGCAGGCGCTTAATCTGAATATCAAACAGGAACTCGGTATTCAGGCGTACGCCTTCTCTTGCAAATACATAGTCCGAAAGCTGCTGTTTTTTGATTTTTTTAATTTCTGCAAAACGGCGAAGCGTCTCTTTATCATCCGCAAACTGTTCCAGCTTCTTTAATTTTCCAAGGTCGGTAATCCATCCGTTTCCAATCTTATCGGAAATGAAACCGGACAATTCCATATTTGCAAGCGCAAGCCAGCGTCTCTGGGTAATGCCATTTGTCTTATTGTTGAAGCGCTCCGGATAGAGGTCATACCATTCTTTCAGTGCGCTGTTCTTTAAAATTTCTGTATGAATCTGTGCCACGCCATTGGTCGAATGACTTGCAAAGATTGCCATCCGCGCCATATGGATTAAGTTTCCAGAGATAATATCATACTGTTCCTGTTTTTCTTCCGGAACACCTTGTTTTGCAAGTTCCTTGCGCAATGCTTTCTGAAGCATCACAACATACTTGTATACGTGTGGCAGCACTGACTTAAACAGACCAATATCCCATTTCTCAAGAGCTTCTGCCATAATTGTATGGTTGGTATAGGCAAAAGTCTCTCTGGCAATCTTAAATGCACGCACAAACGTCAGTCCTTCTTCTTCCATTAAAAGACGAAGCAGTTCCGGAATCGCCACTGTCGGATGTGTGTCATTTAACTGAATCGCATACATAGACGGAAACTGAGCAAAGTCCGTTCCATGCAGCTTCTTAAATGTACGAAGCATGTCCTGAAGGGATGCGCTCGAAAAGAAATACTGCTGTTTTAAGCGAAGCTGCTTTCCTGCTTTTTCCGAATCATTAGGATATAGGACTGCAGAAATTGCTGCCGCTGCTGTACGCTCTTTTGCTTCCTTGTCATACTGCTGCTCATTGAATATATCAAAGTGAAACTCCGTAACCGGCTCTGCCTGCCATAAGCGAAGCAGGTTGATTTTCTTTGCGCCGTAACCAATCACCGGCATATCATAAGGGACTGCATAGACATCCTGATTTTTAAAATGAATCAAAACTTTATCTTCTTCTGTGCGTACAGACCAAGGGTCTCCTGCCTTTGTCCAATCGTCCGGCTCTTCCTTTTGGAAACCATCCTCAAAATACTGTTTGAACAGACCATACTTGTAGCGGATGCCGTATCCGTTCAATGTAATACCTATAGTAGCGCCAGAATCAAGGAAACATGCCGCCAGGCGCCCAAGGCCGCCATTGCCAAGTGCTGCGTCCTCAATTTCTTCAAATTCGCGCATATCCCTCTTGTTTTCGTTCATTAATTCGCTGTATTTGTTTAACAGCCCCAGATTCAGCAGGTTATTGTACACCAGCCGCCCTACCAAAAACTCTGCCGACAGATAGCATGCCTGCTTGCCTTCCGCCTCCTTTGCCTTCACTGCAAAATCATAGCCTACTTCTGTCATTGCCGCCTTAGAAACCGCATGGTACAACTGTATTGTATCCGCCGCACTAAACGTTGTCCCATAGTCCAGTTCCAAGATTTCTTTTACATTTTTCTCAAAATGACCCATATTTGTTGTTTTTCTCCTTTCAAGACCAAAGCACTACCAGCAGGAGGCCCGCAATCTATGATTTCGTGCTGCTACAATGCCCGAAAATATAACTCTGCTAATCTCTTATAATACCCTGAATCCAGTTCCTCATACTGAGCAGCAGTCATACGCCACTTCCAGTTTCCTCCAAGTGTAGACGGAAAATTCATCCTTGCGCGGTTATCCAAATACAGCATATCCTGCATCTGAAGGATTGCCGCTCTCGCATTGCTCGCATAAGCAGCACGGATCATTGCCTTGCAAATGGCAAGCGAACGCAGCTGTCCTTCCACAGCTTTTTCATATGCGCTCTTAATCGCCGTCTTCTTCACGCTCATATCCTCTGCGCCGTAATACCACGCAATTTTCTGCTTCTGCTCTTCTGTACAGGTCGCAAGATAGCCCATCAGCGTTTCGTTGTCGTGTGTGCCGATGTACACAACCGAATTGTCGGTTTTATAATTATGTGGCAGATATTCGTTGTCCGGAGTCAGATCAAGGCCAAACTCCAGAATTTTCATGCCCGGATACTCATTTGCTGCAATCAGGTCTTTAACCGGCTGCGTCAGTACGCCAAGATCCTCTGCAATAATTTTTGCATCTCCTATTGTCTCATTAATCATATCCGTCAGTTTCTTTCCCGGACCTATCTTCCATTCCCCTTCCATTGCAGTCGGACAGGATGACGGAATCGAATAATAATTGACAACCCCGATAAAGTGGTCAATACGGATAATATCATAATGATATGCCGAAAACCTCATGCGCTCTTTCCACCAAGAGAAATCCTCCTGCTCCATCACGTCCCAGCGATAAAGCGGATTGCCCCAACGCTGCCCGGTCGCAGAAAACATATCCGGCGGAACTCCTGCAATATTGATTTCCCGCAAATCCTCATCCAACTCAAACAAATCGCTATGAACCCAGACATCTGCGCTGTCCAGTGCTACATAGAGAGGAATGTCACCAATAATTTCAATCCCAAGACCATTTACATATCTCTTTAACTTTCTCCACTGTTCATCAAACTTATACTGGCAGAAGCTCCAGAAGGCAATCTCCTGTGCCAGCTTCTCTTCGTAGCGGCGCACTGCTTCCGGACGGCGCAGACGTATATCGTCGTCCCACTCTTGCCATGAACGTCCGCCAAAGCTGCCTTTCACTGCCATATAAAGACTATAATCCGAGAGCCAGTAAGCGTTCT
>CAJTZB010000225.1 GCA_910583815.1 uncultured Lachnospiraceae bacterium | reverse complement strand
ATAGAAAAAAGTAAGAAAAATATAATAAAAGCCCGAAACACGTTTGGGATACGACGTTTCAGGCTTTTACAGGGGAGGATAAGTATTTACACTTGTCTTTCGTACTATTTACAGTATGGACAAAATCTGCTATCCTATACAAGAAAGTTTGAAATTTTTTTAGTTTTATAAGAAAGGATGAAAAAGCAATGGCGTTACTGGAGACATGGAGAGAAAACGCATATGGAAAAGACATGAACTCAAAGGAGGGAAAACTTTTTTGGGGAAATTATTTTGCGGTAGAGAAAGGAATTTATGAGGAACTGCTTTCAAAACCAGAGACGGTAGTTTCCGGAACCGTAAAAGAACTTGCGGAGCGGTTTGGGACAGATGTATTTTTGATGACTGGTTTTTTGGACGGTATCAACGACAGCCTGACGGCACCGAATCCAATAGAAGAAATGGAAGAGGATACAGTAGTATCTCTTGGTTTTGACAAGGAAAAGCTTTATTACAATATGGTTGAGGCAAAAGCGGACTGGCTGTATGAGCTTGCGCAGTGGGACACTCTTCTTACCGAAGAAAGACGGAAGGAGCTTTATAAAGAGCAGAAGAAATCCGGTACGGTAGTTAAAGAGAAAAAGGTGGGAAGAAACGACCCTTGTCCATGCGGCAGTGGGAAAAAGTATAAGTTTTGCTGTGGCAGATAGCTGCGGAATAGGAGAATTGCTGTGAGCAGAAATAATGGAATTTACGTAGATTACGGCTCCTCCTATAAAAAGAGGAGCAGAAGAAACAGAAGAAGGAGCAATGGAAGGCTGATTGGGCTTCTTCTTGTGATACTGATAGCAGTTGGTCTTGGTTTTACAGCATATCATTTGTCAAAAAATAACCTTGGGGAACGTCCGGAACTGCTGACACCAACGCCAATACCAACTCCGACAGACGGTCCATCCCCGACACCAACTCCGGAGCCAACACCAGAAGCAACGCCGACACCGACACCGGAACCAACACCGGAAGGTACGCCGACTCCTTCACCATTGCCGACTCCGACACCGGTAGCAGCATGGAATGACAACTATCTTGTTGGATTTGTGGACACAAGGCAGAAAGTAAATGTCAAAGGAGCCTATGCAGGGCTTGGCATCTATTCTTCCGCAAAGTTAAACTCTTGGCTGGAGCTTGCAGACAAGACAGAATTAAATGCGCTTGTCATTGACATTAAGGCAGACAGCGGACGGGTGACCTATCAGATGGATCAGGATGCAATCCAGGCGACCGGAGTCTGCATCAGCCATTTTTCTGATATAAAATCACTGCTTTCCACATTAAAGGAGCATGGCATTTATACAATTGCACGAGTAGTATGTTTCCGTGACCCTTATATTGGACAGATACATCCGGAATATATGCTTTATACAAAAGACGGAGAGATGTATAAAGACAAGGATGGAATTCCTTGGATTAACCCTTATAACCAGGATGCATGGAAGTATATTATTGATATTTCGGAACAGGCAGTTCTGGATGGTTTTGATGAAATCTGCTTTGACTATATCAGAGTTTCCACAAACGGCATGAGCAAAGTAGACTTCGGAGAGGCAGCAGAAGGTATTACACTGCAAGAGACAATCACTGCGTTTACAAAATATGCCTGCAACCGTTTGAAACCGCTTGGAGCGTTTGTCAGTGCTTCCGTATACGGCGCAGTCATTAAGAGTGAAGTAGATGCCAAGCTGATTGGACAGAACTATAAAGATATGGCAAGGTATCTGGACTATATTTGCCCAATGGTATACCCTTCGCATTATGCAGCGGGATATTCAGGCATCAGCGTGCCGGATGCAGAGCCGTATAAGCTGATTTTAAAGGAAATGCAGTATTCGGCGGACAAGCTGGAACCGCTGAAAACCGAGCAGGATACGTATGCAGATGTAAGGCCTTGGCTGCAGGCATTTACAGCGACATGGGTAAAAGGAAATATCAAATATACCGGGCCGGTAGTAAGAAAGCAGGTAGATGCGACCTATGACGCAGGTTATTCCAGCTGGCTGCTTTGGAACGCTTCTGCAAATTATGTGGATGGCTGTTTCCTTCCGGAGTAGGCTGAAAACCAGAGATATTCAATCGGAGATTTGTGCCGTGCACAGATCTCCGGATATGTAAAAAAATATATTTATAAAACAGGAACTTTTCCGTAGGTTCTCTCGTCAAATAAACAGAAAGGCTTTATCGGAGCTAAAAGCAGCAAAAGCTCGCACAGCGCACAGCCCAGTTTCCCAATGCAGGAGGCAGTTGGAAACTGAGCTTGGAACATGTGTGCTGGAGGGGCTGTTGCGGAACTATTAATAGGAGGGCTGACGATGAGAAAATTAAAAAGGATATGGAAAGGAACTTTGTGTGGAGCAATGCTCCTTAGCATGGTGGCATGCGGCGCAAAAAGCGCAGATATGGGAGATAACTGGTATGGCGGCGACAGTTATTATGATGTAAACGACGGAAATTTCTTTGACAGCATAGAAGCGCCTAAATCAGAGGCTTCTTCTGGCTGGAGCAGCGATGCAAAGCTCGATGGTGAAGGGATATATGGGAATGCAGATACTTCTTTAGAGCAGGCAGGTAATACTGCATTGTATGCGGAAAACACAAGAAAGGCAATTAAGACGGCCACGCTGCGGCTCCAGACAACAGAGTTTGATATGTTTATTTCGGCATTTGAAAACTATGTTGCATCAACCGGCTCCTATATGCAATATGCGAACGTATATGGCAGCGATTACTATTCCAACCGGAGAAGTGCGGAATATACAGTTCGTGTGCCTGCCCAGAACTTAGATTCTTTCCTTAGCGGAATTGACGGAATGGCAACTGTTGTCAACAAAACGCTTGGAGAAGAGGATGTTACACTCCAATATGTGGATATAGAGAGCAGGTTAGAAGCACTGCGCGTAGAACAGGAGAGGCTGCTTGCGCTCTTGGAAAAGGCACAGGATTTGGAGTCTATCATTCTGCTGGAACAGCGCCTTAGTGAAGTACGTTACTCTATTGAAAGCGCAACTGCAAAACTTCGTACGTATGATGATAAAATTACATACAGCACCGTGCGTATCAATGTATCAGAAGTGCTGCGTGTCAATGACCCTGTGCCGGAGACAGTTTGGCAGAGAATCCGTGTTGGCTGGTCAGATACCATATATAATATTGCAATGGGGACACAGGACTTTCTTGTGTGGTTTGTGATCAACCTGCCGTATCTTGCATTCTGGGCAGCTGTTATCGCAGGGGTAGTTGTTTTTATCAAAACGAAACGGAAGAAGAGAAAACTTAGAAAGTTAATGAAAGACAATGAAGCAAAATTGGACGATAAAGAACAAGAAAGATGATTTTGAAGCAATTTGCAAAGAACATCATATTTGCGAGGTCACAGCAAGACTGCTTGTGAACCGAGGTTTAAAAAGCTATGCCGAAAGGGATAGCTTTTTGCATCCTTCCAT
>CAJTZB010000224.1 GCA_910583815.1 uncultured Lachnospiraceae bacterium | reverse complement strand
CAAAAAGCCGCAATAACCTGCTATCTCTCCGTCTTCTTCCGCAACCAGATAACGGTAATAAGGAAGGGATAGTGTGTCAGAAAAAGCATCTTTGCTCCAAGGCATGGAAAAACTCTCTGCCTCTATTTTTGCGACTATATCCAAATCCTTTTGTTCCATTGCACGAATCTGTATCATAATTCACTCGTTTTCTGTGCTGCCTGCTTTATGGCAAGCTCACGCTCTGCCTGAGAAAGTCGCAGGTAATCCGGCGCATGTTCCGCTGCCGTCTGAATCCTGCCTTCCTTATAAAGTTCTACTGCCCTTGCTGCAAGCGCACCTGCACGCTGTTTTGAAAGATGCAGTGGGGCAAAGGAACATGGCACTTCCGTCTTTTCTGACAAAAGTTCTTTGAATGCTTCTGCCCCATCCCCAAGATATAGAACTGGCTCACCAAGTTTATTGACTTTGGAAATCAGTTCTTCTGCAGAAATTGCCATCTGGTCCTCCACAATTTCAAAGCTGTCACCATAATAATGATACAGACCTGCATAAACCTGATTTCTTCTTGCATCCATCAGCGGACAGATCAGCGCAGCCGAGCCATACAGATTTGCTGCAATCACCTGCGTTGTCGGCACCGCTATAATTGGCTTTTTCAATGCAAGCCCCAATCCCTTTGCGGTTGCCGAGCCAATGCGAAGCCCTGTAAACGAACCTGGCCCGCCGGAAACTGCAATCGCATCCAGTTCCTGTAAATCAAGTTCCAGCATATTTACAATTTCTTCTATCATCGGCAATAGCGTCTGAGAATGTGTCTTTTTGAAATTGACGGTATATTCCGCCAAAAGAGCTGTTTCACTCGCTATGGCAGCGGATGCTACCAAGCCTGAGCTTTCAATTGCGAGAAGTTTCAATTTTAATTACCCTTCCGTTCTGCCGCCGCAGGCGGCTTTTCATTCAGATGTTCTGATTTCAATTGTCCTAAAATCAGAACCCTGCTCCAAATTCTTGGAAATCTTAATATACCTGCATCCTGCCGGAAGCAGTTCTTTTATCAGTTCTGCCCATTCTATCAGACAGACACCATTTCCAAAGAAATAATCCTCATATCCTATTTCATCCATTTCATAGGGATCTGCAATTCTGTATACATCAAAATGATACAATGGAAACCTTCCGTCTTCATAAATCTGCAAAATGGTAAACGTCGGACTGTTTACAGTCTCCGTAATTCCAAGTCCTGCTGCAAAGCCTTTTGTAAAAACCGTCTTTCCAACGCCCAAGTCGCCGCAAAGACAGTATATTTCCCCTGACTTCGCCTGTCCGGCAATCTGCTTTGCAAACTCGTAAGTCTCCTCCGGCGAACGGCTTTCCTTTATAAATGGCTTATTTTCTTCAAACATTCCTCGCACCTCTTTTGCAGCCTATTTTAACTTTTTTGCCAAGTCCGGGCATTTTCTGCGGAGCATCTCTTTTACTTCCCCAACTTGTCCCGGAAACTCTGCTTTTGGAAGCACAACTGCATTCGCTGCACCAAAATACAAAATCAAACTAATCCGTGTTTCTCTAATCAGCACAACATTTTCCCATTCTGAAACAACCCGCTCCCCTTCCTGGCTGCATGCAAGACCTTCTTCCATCAGTTCATAGGTCAATGGTTTCTGAAAAGCAGGCGTCCGTTTCATCTGTCTGGCTGCCTTTCTGTACAGCAAAAGCGGGTTGATAACCGTAAACAAGAGCGCCAGCAGAACAAGCGCAATCATAGCAACTATGTTATCCTTTCCGCTTCCACGCACCAGCAGAACAACCGCAAGGAGGCTCAGCCCAAAGTTAAACACTCCATACAGCCCATGATAGGAATGCTGAAACAGAAAATCAAACAAATATGCCGTTTTCATCCGTATATCAAAAGACAGCTTTCCCAAAGAATCTCTTTCCTTATCTTCCACTTAGACCATCCATTCTATATTGTTTTTAGAGCCTTATGAAGCTTCCCATGCTCAAATCCTTCAAGGCAAAGCCTCATATTGCAACATCGGTGTATAAATGGCTGCATACCATCTATACACCGACGTCCATGTACCCTATCAATATTATAGCAAAAGTTTGAATAATTACAAGAAAAGCTTTCTAAAATTTAGGGAAACGATTCTGGCAACGCTTCCTTAACCTTTCAATATTTTACTGATTGGTTTATAAATCAATATAGTCAGCACGGATACTATCGTGCATTTGATAATATTTAACGGTGCTGTTGCAAAAATAACAAAAGTGAAAAGACTGTCAATCATGCTGTTGACTTTAGTTCCCATCTCAACAAGCGCCTCAATATCCATATGGAACGCCTTTCCATAGGCCGGAAGCAGCAAAAATGCATTGAGCAGGCATCCGCTTACCGTACAGATAACAAGCCCAAGAAGCAGCCCAATCACCGCCTGTTTCTTTGACTTTTTAAAATAATAGACAATCGAAGCCGGCACAACAAAAGCACAGCCAATTAAAAAGTTTGCAAATTCCCCAACAAATGCCGTTGTTGTTCCATCTGTCAGCAGGTTCAGCAAAATTTTAATAAATTCTATGACAACACCTGCTACCGGGCCCAGTGTAAATGCACCAATGATAATCGGAAGTTCACTCGCATCAATCTTATAAAAACCCGGCAAAAACGGAAGCGGGAATTTAAACATCATCAGCACAATTGCTATCGCAGAAAGCATTGCTATAACCACCATGCGCCTTGTCCGCTGAAGCTGTTTTGTCTTTTCCAGACCGTTCTTTTTATTTGCCAAATTTTCCGCCACTTTTGCAGCAACAATCACTATTGCCACCACAGCAACGCTGAGCAGCAAAAAGCCAACATTCTCTGTTACTGCTGCACCAAGCGCCTTCATTGTTTCCATCCATTCTTTCATTTTATCCTCCATCCTTTCTGAACCTTCTTCGTTTTGGAGGAAGAACAGCAGAATGCACCTTTCTGTATTTATGGGCATACCGCCATTTGGCAAAGGTGTCATCCCAAAAAATAGAAAATCCCGAAGTGAAACATCACTTCGGGACATAACGCCGCTCTGCTATCGCAGCAGATACGTTCCTGCTGCCATACTCCTCTCCCATCCAGACTGTACTGTCGGTAACGGAATTGGCATCTGCCTCACCGTTTCAGCATAAAACCTTCTTTACGCTCGCGGACTTTACCGCCGGTCGGGAATTTCACCCTGCCCCGAAGAATTATTTTATTTTTACGGATAGGATTATACTACAGGGACGAGGAAAAATCAAGGGGGCAGGGGATGTTTTTTTCTGTAAGCCCAGCTTTAAACTGGCTATTCCAAAAGAATGTTCTTAAAAATAATAATTATTCCAAATAATAAGTAAACAGCACTTTATTTTTACCATTCTATATGTTACAATATTCCCATAACTTTACAAGTTTAAAAAATTTGAATGGAGAACAGAAAATGCATAACCAACCTATAGATCCCAAAAAACATGAAATACTCAAATTGCATTATA
>CAJTZB010000223.1 GCA_910583815.1 uncultured Lachnospiraceae bacterium | reverse complement strand
GCTGCTATTTCCATGAGCGCTGCCGCTACTGTATCGATAAGTGCGTAAAGGAATCTCCGGAGCTTGCAGAGATGCCGGATGGAAGGCTTTGTGCATGCCATAGGGCAAAAGAGCTGAGTTTGCGTGGATTTACTTATGAAGAGAAAACAATAACTAAAGAAGACCCAGAAAAAGAATAAAGAGAAATGATTCGGGTGCCAAAAGGACGGTCTGTGTCCTTTTGGCACTTAGATTCAGATAGTAAGGGAGAGGTGCCTTATGTGGGGTTTAGAGGTGATTTCAGAATACCTGTCGGAAGTCAATGTGCTGTCAACTTTTTTAAGGCTTGCACTTGCACTGCTTTGCGGAGGAGTTCTTGGTATTGAGCGAGGAAGAAAGAATCGTCCGGCAGGATTTAGAACCTATATGCTTGTCTGTGTCGGTGCCACTCTTGTTATGACTACAAACCAGTATATGACGGCAGTATACGAAACGGGAGATCCGGCGCGTCTGGGCGCGCAGGTTATCAGCGGAATTGGTTTTCTTGGTGCCGGAACAATCATTGTAACCGGCAGAAACCGTGTCAAGGGGTTGACAACGGCAGCAGGATTGTGGGCGGATGCCTGCGTCGGGCTTGCTATTGGTGTTGGGTTCTATTCCGGAGCTATTCTTGGATGTGCCATGATTTTTGTGGTTATGGCGGTGCTGCATAAATTGGATGACAGGGTAACGGCAGCGACCAGAGTATTGAGCCTGTATATGGAATTTAAAAAAATGTCTGATTTAGGAGTTTTCATGGATTATGTCAGAAACCATGAGATGAAAATTTCAGAAATCGAAATGACAAAGTCAAATAATGTGGAAGATATTGGGGTAGCAGTACTGCTTACGCTCAGAATGAAACAAAAGCGTCCTCATACGGAAATTATTCAGCTGCTTTATGAAGCTGGTGGAGTGATTTATATAGAGGAAATTTAAAGTCTAAAATAAGTGCCATGTGCGGGATTTTGTGCATGGCACTTTTCTTTTCCTGCCGTCTATGCTATACTAAGTTAGCGTCTGTACACCGACGTGATATTTATATATTGAGTTTGACATAGAGGAAAGGAAAATAGGCTGAAAAAAACCTGTGGATTTTTTCAGCCAGGAATTTGTGCTGACGCACAAAGTTCCCAAGCGAACAAGTTCGCTTTTGATTTGAAAGCCGCCTGTCGGCGGCAGCATGGAGGTTAGAATGAAAAAGAAGTTTTTAGTGACAGTGCTTGCCCTGATGATGCTGTTTGCGGCAGGCTGTGGTGAGCAGGCAGAAGATGCAGATATGGATTGGCAGCCTCCGCGCAGAGGAGAGAGCTCGTTGCCAGAGATAACACCAGAGGCGAAACCGACGCCAACCGATATACCAGAAAAAGAACCGGAGGCAGAAGCAACAAAAGCACCGGTCCCTACAGAAGAAGCAGAACCTGTGGTTGTTCTGGGGCAGTACATACGGCTTGCTTTGACCAAGCTTTCTAAAGCGGAGATTCAGGAAGAGCTGCAAGCTATCCTGCGAGAGTATGCAGAATTTGACGAAGTTGAGCGGCCGGCTCAATCGGGTGATACGCTTGATGTTACTTATACCGTAGAAGTAGACGGAGCATTGCTTGGAGACGGAACGCCTTCCCAGAATACAGTGACAATCGGAGAGGGAATGTATATTCCGGGCTTTGAGGATGGCTTGGTTGGAGCAAGTGCAGGAGATGTTGTGGAACTGGATTTAACTTTTCCTGACCCATATACGATAAATCCGGAGCTTGCAGGAAAAGCAGCATTGTTTAAGATAACAGTAAACTATGTTATGGAAACACAGATACCAGAATTAACGGATGAGTTTGTAGAAGAATATTTTGGATACGAAACTGTGGCAGCCTATCTTGTAGATGCTGAAGAAGCATTTAACCAACAAAGTTTAGAGGAACAGCTGCTGGATATGATTTTAACTGACAGTGAAATAGAAGAATATCCGATGGGGCGCATTGCTGAAGAAAAGGAAGGCTTTGTAGATTACTATGTAAGTTATGCAGATTATTATGGCTCTCTTTATGATGTAGATACGGAGACAGCCCTTCAGATATTTTTTGGTTTCTCCTCTATGCAGGAGCTGGAAGAGATAGGCGATAGTTACGCATATGCCCAGGTGAAAAAGGACCTTGTGCTGAATGCAATTGCAAAAAAAGAATATCTGACGCTTTCAGATGAAGAATATAAAGCAAGGCTTTGGCAGTATGCAAGTGACTATGGATACGAAACAACAGAAGATTTTCTGATAGATTATAACGAGGAAGAAATTAAGAAAGAAATTTTCTATGACTATGTCCTTGACTGGTGTATGCAGTCTGCCGTAGTTTATAATGCAGAAAATTAGTTTATAGGCATTCATGCACCACAATTAGTTTTGGCAGAAGAAAACTGCTGCAGACCAGAGATTCTAAGGACTGCAGCAGTTCTTTGTGCTATGAGGTCAAATCCGCTTTGCGGATTTTGGAAGATACACGCTTGCGGCAATTTTTTATGCTTTTCTTCGTAACATTTCTGTGTAAGCAAGCAGGAACGGCCCGACGCCTTTTGCATCGTCTTTGACAATCGGCTCGGACATATAGTAGTCGTATGTGCCGTCGCGCTTATCTTTTCCTCCGAGACCTGCTACAAGGCAGATTCCGCCAAGGCTCATATTTCCGCTTTCTGTGCTTAAATAGCGCTCACAAATGCCGTGGAATGCTTTTTCTCCGGCAGCGGCATATTCTTCTGGCAGGAAGCCAAGACGGACTCCTTTTAACAGAGCGTAAGAGAGGATTGCACTGCCGCTTGTTTCAAGGTAGTTGCGCTCTCTTTCAGGGAAGTTTGGCACCTGATACCACATACCGCTTTCGTCCTGGAACTTTAAGAGTGCAGACATATAATCCGAATAAATCTGTTTTAGTTTTTCGTATTCTTTTTCGTATCCGGCAGGTTCGCATTTGTCAAGTGTATCAAGCAATGCCATAGAATACCAGCCAAGGGAACGGAGCCAGAAGTTCTGTGACAGGCCGGTTTCCTTGTCGCACCAGAACATTTCTCTGGAACAGTCGTAAGCATGGTAGTAAAGGCCGGTTTCCTTGTCACGGAGCTTTTCGTATACATTGAAAAACTGGTGAAAAATATCAGAATAGTTTTTCCTGTTATTGAAGCGGGTTTCATATTCCATATAAAACGGCTGTCCCATATACAGGCCATCCAGCCATACCTGTGCCGGATAAATCAGCTTGTGCCAAAAATTCCCCTCTCTTGTACGAGGCTGGCGTTTCACTTGCGAATAGATGAGCTCAATTGCTTTTCGGTATTTTTCTTTGCCGGTCAGATCATATAGCTCAAACAGCGTCTTGCCGGCATTCACATCATCAATATTGAATTTTTCCGGGTTGTAACCGGAAATGGAACCATCTTCCTGTACGCGATGATTGATAAAAGCATCAGCGAAGGTGAGGTATTTTTCATTTTTGGTAATGGAATACAT
>CAJTZB010000222.1 GCA_910583815.1 uncultured Lachnospiraceae bacterium | reverse complement strand
GCAAATCAAGCTGTGTGCCGTTCCGATTGCTACTGTATTAGAGTTCCGCAGCAGCCCTTCTGATACACTCAATATCCTAGTTTGGCTTTTTGTTCGATAAAAATAGCCAAAAAGCAAAACTGTGCATCTTCCGGGCTACTACTGTATTAGAGTTCCGTAGTTAGTTCTTGTCTTTATCAAAAATAAATTCCTGCAGCAGTCTGCGGTTTTCTTCCCAGTCCGGCACCAATACCGCTGTCACTCCATTTTTGTTGTCTACGCTTTCAAATGTGCCTGCTGCCGGAATCTGCATTGTGCGGAACGATGTAATTTTATTGTCGTATACAGCAAACAAAATATCTTCTAGTAAATCCTGCGAAATATCAGTCTGTACGAGTCCCATGACCTCTCGCAGAATCGGCACCCACTGATGGATTCCTGCATCTACATAACAGTCAAATAAGGACTCCAGGACCATTCTTTGCCTTTCTGTCCTTCCATAATCATACCGTGTGCCGTTGATGTTCGGCACTTTACGTACCCTGCAGTAGCCAAGCGTCTGTGAGCCGTTCAGTTTCTGCTTTCCAGGCACCACGCAACGGTATTCCGGTTTTGATATGTATTTTGTCGTATTCAGGTATTCTGCCTCTTCTTTTGTCAGCTCTACCGTAACCCCGCCAAGACGGTCAATAATTTTTTCAAAGCCCTCAAATCCCACAAGGACATAGCCATCCGGACGGATTCCATAGTTTTCTTCTATGACCTGATATAAAAGCTCAATGCCTCCCTTGGCATAAACAGAATTCAATTTATTGTCTTTATAGCCCGGAATCGGGACATAGGTATCCCGCAGCAGGGAAACGAGCCGAACCGAAGCGGCAGGAACATTGATTGTAGCAAGCATAATCAAATCCGTTCTGCCTTTCCCTGGCACTGTATACATCGCTTCTTCCCCAAGCAGAAGAATATGGTAATACTCTCCTTCTTTGGATGGTATATCCGGCACTCCAGTCAATGTGCCTTCTGACCAAACAGAATTTGTTTGGTCAGAATTGTCACTGCGTGAGGAAGGGACATAATTAATGTTGTCATGGATATAGGCCGCTGCCGCATCTGTCGTAAAACGCCTGCCTTCTGATGTGCAGACTAACACCACCAACGCTGCTGTCAGAACAATCAGGACAGCTACCGTAATATAAACAGCACTGCTTTTTCCTTTTCCTCTATTTTTTGCCATTTCTTCAGCCTCACAATATCTGATGCTACCAGTTATAACATAAAAAGAAGTTAAAACATGGTCAATTCTATTACGATTCTATTAATCTTCCATCATCTATTTGATATTTGCAAGTAGCTTCTCCAAAAATTGGTACAGCCGGATAGCCGAAGGAAGGTTCAGTGCTTCCATTGGTGTATGGATGTCTTTCATATCCGGGCCAATAGAAATCATATCAAGCTCCGGCATCTTTTCGCTGATCAGTCCGCATTCTAAACCTGCATGAATTGCCTCCAGCTTTGGCGGCTTCCCATATTCTTCTTCAAACACCTTGCAGAACAGCTCTCTTAGCTTGGAGTCTCTTCTATACTCCCACGCCGGATACTCACTATGGGTCTCGCTTTCTCCTCCAAGGAAGGAAATCAGATATTCCACCTTGTCTCTCATAAAATATTTATAGGTTTTGGAAGAACTGCGTAATGAGAAATTTGCTTCCGCCGCATCTTCCTTTAATTCAAAAATCCCAAGGTTCAGGGAGCTTTCTACCAGCCCATCAATATCGCCGCTCATGCGCTGCACTCCGTTTGGCGCCTGCATCAAAAAGAACAGCAGCTTTTCTGCTGAAACTGCATCCAATACCTGATAAGAGCCTTCTTCTCCCTTTGTAAATGCCATCACAGCATCCGGCTCAATCGAAGCAAGCTCGGCAGCATATACTTCTTTTAATCCCTTTGCTGCTGCAAGAAATGTTTCTTCATCTTCCCTTTTTACAATAAGCACTGCAAATGCTTCTCTTGGAATTGCGTTATCTTTCAGCCCTCCGTGAAAATCCATGACTGCATAGGTTACATGTTCTCTCAGTTCAAACAAGAATCTGGTCATTGCATAGACTGCATTGACCCGGTTTTTATGAATCTCCGCACCAGAATGCCCACCAAAAAGCCCGGTAAGTGCCACATGGTATGTGATACCGGATTCTTTCCGCCTCTTTAATGGAAGCGTACATGTCTGCCGCATGCCTCCCGCACAGCTAAGAAGCACTACGCCCTCGTCTTCCGAATCAATGTTGATCATATAAGATGCTTTGAGCAAGGACGTATCCAGTGCTTTTGCACCGTCCATGCCGGTTTCTTCTTCCGTTGTCAGCACAAATTCCAGTGCCGGATGCTCAAGCTCTTTGTCCGCCAAAACCGCCATAATGTAAGCAACTGCAATGCCGTCGTCTCCGCCAAGCGTCGTCCCTTTAGCACGCAGGTCTTCACCGTCCACATACAATTCTAACGCATCTTTTGTAAAATCATGCACGGAATCTGAATTTTTTTCACATACCATATCCATATGCCCTTGCAGCATAACCGTCGGCGCAGTTTCGTAGCCTGCCGAGGCAGGCTTGCGTATTATGATATTGTATGCTTCATCCTGAATGCACTCTGCCCCCTGTTCTTTTGCAAATGCCGCAAGATAATCCGAAATCTCTTTTACATTGCCGGAACCATGCGGGATTTTTGTCAGCTGCTCAAAATAATACAGCACATTTTTATAATCATACTCTTTTAACAAATACTCCATTGTTTTTCCCTGCCTTATATCAGTTTTTAAAGCTGTGAATCGGTGCCGGAATCCTGCCGCCGCGGTTTACGAATGCCTCGCAGGAAAAACGGTTCACTGGCATAATCGGTGCATAGCCAAGCAACCCGCCAAACTCTGCCACGTCCCCAACCTCTTTTCCTATTACCGGAATCAGGCGTACTGCGGTCGTCTTCTGATTAATCATCCCGATTGCCATTTCATCTGCAATCATACCGGAAATTGTTGCCGCAGAAGTGCTGCCCGGAATTGCAATCATATCAAGCCCAACCGAGCAGACGCACGTCATTGCTTCCAGTTTTTCCAATGTCAGCGCACCTGCTTTTACTGCATCAATCATGCCCTGGTCTTCACTGACCGGGATGAATGCACCACTCAGTCCTCCAACATAGGAAGAAGCCATGACACCGCCTTTTTTCACTTGGTCGTTTAACAGCGCCAGTGCTGCTGTTGTTCCTGGCGCGCCCGGATGCTCCAATCCGATCTCTTTTAAAATCTCTGCTACAGAATCCCCAATGGCCGGCGTAGGCGCAAGCGACAAATCGACAATCCCAAACGGAATACCAAGCATCTGTGCCGCTTCCTTTGCCACAAGCTGACCGACCCTTGTAATTTTAAATGCTGTCTTTTTGATTGTCTCGCACAGCACCTCAAAATCCATGCCCCGCACCTGTTCAAGCGCTGTCTTTACAACACCCGGCCCGCTGACTCCGACATTGATAATTGCATCTGCCTCTGTTACGCCGTGAAATGCGCCTGCCATAAACGGATTGTCGTCCGGCGCATTGCAG
>CAJTZB010000221.1 GCA_910583815.1 uncultured Lachnospiraceae bacterium | reverse complement strand
ATAACACATCTCCCCCAATATTTATCCAAGGAAGCGCTGATTAAATCAGCGCTTCCTTGTTATTCCACTTGACACAGATGCATATACTGTATATACTATATATATGCAGTATGGTATTATGTACATATAAAAGAATTTTTCTTAGCATCTGTACACCAACGCTACTATACCTAATTACAAAAAGGAGCCTGCTTTAGATGCACATCCAAATTTCCATGCAGAGCGAATTGCCTGCCTATGAACAAATCAAAATGCAGATTAAAGAACAGATATTGACCGGCGAACTGTCACCTGACGAACCACTGACCTCTATGCGCCAGCTTGCAAAAGATTTACGAGTAAGCGTCATTACTACAACCCGCGCTTACAGCGACCTTGAGGCAGAAGGACTTATTTATATGGTACAGGGACGCGGCTGTTTTGTAAAAGGGGATGCAGATATGATTCGCCGCCAATACCTGCATTTGGTTGATGAAGCTTTAAAAACCGCGGCAGAAAAAGGCAAAGCGGCAGGGCTGGAACTTACCGAATTACAAAAAAGACTGGAGGAACTATTCTATGGGCAATGCAATTGAAATCCGAAATCTGTACAAGGCATATCCAGAATTTGAGCTCAAAAATATAAGCTTCTCCGTGCCGGAAGGACTATGCTGCGGCTTTGTGGGACCGAACGGAGCCGGTAAATCTACTACCCTACGGATACTGGCAGGAATGGCGTCCGCAGATAGTGGTGAAACCCGTCTGCTTGGCAAGCTGACCGGCGACATATCTGTAAAAGAAGAAATTGGCATATTATTTGACCAGCCATATTTTCCGGAAGACTGGACACCCCTTGATATAGAAAAAAACTTCTGCCCTTTTTACCATGATTGGGACAGCAGCCAATATAAAAACTACTTATCCAGCTTTGGACTAAATCCAAAGCAGAAATTTAAACACCTTTCTCGCGGCATGAAATTGAAACTGTCAATCGCAGTTCATCTTTCTCACAATGCCCGCCTGCTGCTGCTTGATGAACCAACCGGAGGGCTTGACCCATCTGCAAGAGATGACCTGATGGATATTTTAAGAGAATACCTGATTCCTGAAAACCGGACGATTCTGTTTTCCACCCATATCACAAGTGACTTGGAACGCCTTGCAGACATGATTGTTTATATCAGTCAAGGGGAAATTTCTTATTGCGGCATGACAGAAGACCTTATTTCCTCTTATTGCACTGTACGAGGCAGGCATCTGCCAAAAGAAAAAAGAAACGCTGCTATTGGGTTACGCGAATCCGGAAGCGGCTATGAATGCCTGATGCCTATCTCCGGCATTGGAGGCCTGCCCTCTGACGCCATTGCAGAACGAGCTACCATTGATGACGTTGTAGTCTATATGGAACGGCAAAGAAAATAAAAACCTTTCACCTGAAACTTATTTTTTGTACAAAATTTCCTGACTTTGAAAGGAGTATAATGAACTATGCTTAATATGATAAAACTGGATTGGTCTTCCATGAAGTATTTTCACAGAAGATTTCTTATCATCCCCATCTGCCTTATCATCACTGGTTGGTTTTCACCCATTATCCTTATCCCTATGGGCGTTTTCCTGCTGTTCTTCTTTTCCATCAATCTGTTTGCCATAGAGGAAAAGGGAGATTTAAACAGGCTCTACTTAACGCTTCCTATAAGAAGAAATACTATTGTTACAAGCAGATATGCCCTTGCCCTCCTTCTTTATATCGTTGGAGTTCTGCTCGCCTTTGCATTGATGCCGTTTGCCAACCTTATCTCCTCTTCCAAATGGTATCCTGACTATAAATGGATTTTGGTTCTTTTTTCCTTTAGCTTTCTCCTTCATACAGTAATGAGCCTTTCCATGTATCCTCTGCTTTTCAAGCTTGGCTACCAGAAAGGAAAGTTCTGGGGGCTTTTCCTTCCAGCTATTATTTTTTCTCTGATATTTATATCAATTATAGAGTATGACATTACCAGAAAGAACGGAACACTTATGTTTGACCTGCTTGTGTATACTTCTGAACATCTGCTTCTGGTAAGCGGCGGCATGTTTGCTCTAGGCACAGCATGTTTGACAGCTTCCTATCTATTATCCAATAGGCTGTATGCCAAACGCGAGTTTTAGTAAAGCTTTTGTTGCTATAGTGTAAAAAAAGAAGACCGGAATATCCGGCCTTCTTTTTATTTTCCTTGTGACTGTGCCATCTCCAGACGGAGCAGGGAACGTCGCAGCGCAAGCTCTGCGCGCGCCACATTTACCTCTGCATCTCCGCTCGAAAGCCTGCGTTCCGCACGGAGTTTTGCCTCCTTTGCACGGACAACATCAATTTCCTCTGGCCATTCGCAGGACTCTGCCAAAATCATGACATGATCCTTAAAAATTTCAACGAAGCCATCATGCAGGGCTGCTTTTTTCTCCCCACCGTCCTCTTTGATTTTTAAAACACCAGGTATGAGAATTGCAGTCAAAGGAATGTGGTTTTTTAAAACGCCAATTTCCCCCTCCGAGGTCCTCATTTCCACCATTTCCACATCTCCGTCATAGAAGATACGGTCCGGCGAAATGACCTGCAGGTGAAACAATCTGCTCTGATCTGCCATATAGCTCCTCCATATGAAATATCGCATCAGTCCTGCCGGCACACAAATGCCGCAGATTAAATTTCGTCTGCCTGCTGCCTCCGAAATTTAATCTGTATGCCGTTCGGGCTGCTGCTATATTTGAGTACCATAACAGCCCTTCCAGTACTTTTTTAGGCAGAGAAACTTCTGTCTGTAGCACAGCCAGAAGTTTCTCTGGAGTACTGTCCGGGCTGTTATTGTTTTAAAACACCGCATCAGTCCTGCCGGTGCTCTTTATTTCTTTACTCTTGCAATCACGTCGTCGATGTTTCCGGCATTTAAGAAGTAGCTTTCCGGAATGTCGTCGTGCTTGCCTTCCAGAATTTCCTTAAAGCCTTGAATCGTCTCAGCAATCGGAACATAGCGTCCTGGAAGTCCGGTAAACTGCTCTGCTACGTGGAACGGCTGCGAAAGGAATCTCTGCACTCTTCTTGCTCTCGCTACCAGAAGCTTTTCTTCCTCTGACAATTCATCCATACCAAGGATTGCAATGATGTCCTGCAGTTCTTTATATCTTTGCAAAATCTCCTGCACGCCACGAGCTACTTTATAATGCTCCTCACCAACGATACGCGGGTCAAGGATTCTTGAAGTAGACTCCAGTGGATCTACGGCAGGATAAATACCAAGCTCTACGATAGAACGAGACAATGCCGTTGTTGCATCCAAATGTGCAAATGTCGTTGCCGGAGCCGGGTCGGTATAGTCATCGGCAGGCACATAAACTGCCTGAACCGAAGTGATGGAACCATTTTTTGTAGATGTGATACGCTCCTGAAGAGCACCCATCTCTGTCTGCAAGGTTGGCTGATAACCAACGGCGGAAGGCATACGTCCAAGCAGAGCGGAAACCTCCGAACCTGCCTGCGTAAAACGGAAAATATTATCAATGAACAGCAGAACGTCTTTACCGGTCTGGTCACGGAAATACTCCGCCATCGTAAGACCGGTCAGACCGACTCTCATTCTCGCTC
>CAJTZB010000220.1 GCA_910583815.1 uncultured Lachnospiraceae bacterium | reverse complement strand
GGCCTGCTGAAAAATGCATCCAAGCGGTACGCCCAGACGATCATCATGATCACCCATAACCGGAGTATCGCACAGTCAGCGGACAGGGTTCTGCAGGTATCGGACGGTGTACTGACTGATATGGGGAGGTGCAGTGAATGAAGAGCTATTTAAGCCTTATTCCGCTTTCTGCAAAGGTTCACAAGCGACAGAGCCGGATGACACGAATTTGTATTATTCTTGCTGTATTCCTCGTAACGGCAATTTTTTCTATGCTTGAAATGTGGATGGACGGGCAGACAACGGCAATGCGCCATAATCATGGAAATTGGCACATTGTTCTTCAGAATGTACCGGAAGATAAAGCAGAACCGATTTGCGGAAATGCTAATGTTGAGGTTTCCTCATGGTATGATGCGATCAATGTTGATGCTGACCAAGGCTATTATATAAATGGCAAAAATGCGGTTTTATATGGTGCTGAGGAAACATACGTTACAGACATCATGAATTATCCAGCCGAGGGTTCTTATCCACAGGATAAAAATGAAGTTGCCCTCAGTACTGATGCAAAAGAACTTTTTGGGATTAGGGTAGGGGACAGTATTACCTTAAACACGCCAGCAGGAGTTTTTGAATATACCGTTTCTGGATTTTATGAGGATGATACAGAATTTAACGATATCATTGAAGGCAGTTGCGTGTATATGAACAGGGAGGCATTTGATGAAGTACGCAGCTTGAATGGCGTGGAAGCATCGTCTCAGTTTTATATCCGGTTCGAAAAAGAGAATGGCTTGAAGAAAACAATCGCTGAAATGAAAGAGCAATATAGCCTTACAGATGAAAATGTTAAGGAGAATACGGCGGTTTTAAGTCTGCTGGGAGCCAGCAGCAATGAAAGCGTAAACGCTCTTTATCCCCTGGCAATCGCTTGTTTTGTAATCATATTGATTGCCGGTGTTCTAATGATCTCAGGCTGTATGAACAGTAATGTGGCGCAGCGGACAAAATTTTTTGGGATGATGCGGTGCGTTGGGGCAAGCAAACAGCAGATTGTACGTTTTGTAAGGCTTGAAGCATTGAACTGGTGTAAAACCGCTGTCCCGATTGGATGTGCATTAGGGACGGTAACTTGTTGGATATCATGTGCGGTATTGCGGTTCATTGTAAAAGGAGAATGGGTGGATATGCCTCTTTTTTCGGTGAGCATAAGTGGTATTCTTTGTGGAGCTGTTGTGGGTGTAGTTACAGTATTTATTGCGGCGCAGTCCCCTGCTAAACAGGCGGCAAAAATTTCCCCGGCAGCAGCCGTATCCGGAAATGCGGAATCATTGAAAAAAGTGGTACATGCGGCAAATACGAGGCTTTTTAAAGTAGAAACTTCCCTTGGAACCCACCATGCGACAGGGTCTAAGAAAAACCTGTTTCTGATGACAGGTTCGTTTGCCCTTACAATTGTACTGTTTCTGTTTTTTTCTGCCTGCCTTGATGTTGTGAATAAGTTGCTCCCGTCAGCAGTGAGCAAGTTTACACCGGATATTACGATTGCAAGCGAGGATGACACGAATTCTATAGAAAGGGATCTTCTGGAAGAAATTGAACGGATTGAGGAAGTGGACTGGACTTTTGGTTTTGGGGCATATACAGCATATCCTGTGGAAGTAAATGGAAATGAGACTACCATTGACTTGTTTTCCCATAACGAGGCGCTGCTTGACAAGTTCAAAAATTCGGTAGTCAGCGGAGATATAGAGAAAGTCTATGGAGACGGAAATTATGCGATGGCGGTACATGATCAAAGCAGCCATCTGAGTGTCGGGGATAAAATAAAAATCGGAGATCAGGAGATTGAGATTGCCTGTGTCAACTCAGAGGGGATCGGAAGTATTAGCGGTGCAGTGACTGTGGTATGCTCGGAGGAGACATTTTCCCGCCTGACAGGCGACAGTGGTTTTGCTATAGTAGGGGTCGTATTGGGAAAAGATGCATCCGAAGCCACAGTAAAGGAAATCCAGGCTCTGGCAGATGGAAATCTTATTTCGGATAACCGGGAAACAAACAGTGAAACCAGCGGCTCTTATTGGGTATTCCGAATTGCGGCATACGGTTTCCTGGCAATAATTTCTCTGATAACCGTGTTGAATATTATGAACAGTATTTCAATGAGTGTGTCTGCAAGGGTGAAGCAATATGGGGCAATGCGTGCTGTCGGGATGGAAAGCAGGCAGGTTACAAAGATGATAACTGCAGAGGCAATAACATACGCTGTCTGTGGCACAATTGCCGGAATTGTACTTGGGTTGATACTTCACTATTTGATTTATGTGAAGATTGTTATTACTCATTATGGTGGTGGTTGGAATATTCCATTTAGCACGATTGGAATTGTATTTTTATTGGTTACGTTTTCGTGCATGATTGCGGTTCATGGACCGGCGAAACGTATGAGGAACATGGCAATCACGGATACGATCAATGACCTGTAATTGGAACAGCAGATAAAAACTGCGGCACAGTGGGAAGAGAAAAAGCTGCTGTGCCGCAGGACTTCTACACAGCAGTTTCAGAATGTAAGAGCGGCGTATGGAAAATAAGAGATGCATTTGTAGCACGCTGATTCGGTGGGGTAAGGAAATAGGAATACTTGCAGCATTGTGTGTATTTATGGTTCTGCTCTGCCTGCTGTTTCTTGGCGTCGGTATCGTATGGGAGTTGGCAGATTGGATTGTCAGAAAGCTGGAGAAGGATGGATGCTTATGAAGAGAAGGCGGAAAAAGAAACATCCGGTTAGAAAATTTTTACGGAACCTACTGGCGGTTCTGCTCTGCATATTTGTTGTGGTTTGCGTTTTTTTCAGTGTAAAAGGCTACCAGATGTACAAAGAGGCTGTGGCAGAAAAGCCGATCAGTGAGCGTGTGGAAGAAATCCGTGGCATGGAAGGGTTTACGCCCTATTCCGAACTGCCGCAGTTTTACATAGATGCCACGATATCCGTGGAAGACCATCGGTTTGAGGAACACTGTGGGATTGACTTGATTACGATTGGGCGGTCTGCGCTGATGGATATTAAGGAACGGTCCTTTGTGCAGGGCGGGAGTACGATCACACAGCAGCTTGCGAAAAATATGCTTTTCACGCAGGAAAAGAAACTGGAGCGGAAAGCCGCAGAGGTGTTTGCGGCGCTGGAACTGGAGTCCGTCTATACCAAAGAAGAAATCTTTGAACTGTATGTCAATACGTCCTATTTTGGAAATGGGTACTATGGTGTTGGCGAGGCTGCCGCTGGATATTTTGGAAAGCCACCTTCTGAACTGAGTGAATACGAATGTGCGATGCTGGCGGGGATTCCTAATACATCATCGGTCTATTCTCCGGATGGAGAGAATGAACTGGCGGTGCAAAGGACAGAGATTGTGCCGGACAGCATGGTGAGGAATAAGATAATTACATGGGAAGATGCTGAAAGAATTAAAAAGGAAGAATAATTGAATAAAGATAAATGAGGTTCAATTACTAAATTCAGTGATTGGCCTCTTTTTTATGCATATTAAAAGAGAGCAGAGAAAAATTGCAGAAATTATTACAACAAATAACGGTATTTTTACATCAGAAGAAAATGAGGAAAAAGTAATGGTATAATT
>CAJTZB010000219.1 GCA_910583815.1 uncultured Lachnospiraceae bacterium | reverse complement strand
AGTATCTTATCAATGGAAGTGCCTGCAGGCTCCGCGATGTACAGGAAATGTTTTTTGATACCGGTATTGGCAAAGAAGGCTATTCGATTATTGGACAGGGACAGATTGACAAGGTATTGAGCGGAAAACCAGAGGACAGAAGAGAGCTGTTTGACGAGGCAGCAGGAATTGTAAAGTACAAAAGAAGAAAGGCTGCGGCGGAAAAAGAACTGGCAGAAGAGCAGCTGAATCTATCCAGAATTTCTGATATTCTATCTGAAATTGAAAAGCAAGTAGAACCATTAAAGAAGCAATCGGAAACGGCAAAGGAATTTCTGCGTTTAAAAGAGGCATTAAAACGTTTGGAAATCAACCTGTTTTTACTTGACTATGAACGAAGCGAAGTTACCAAAGAGGAACTCAGAAAAAAATCCCAGATTGTGAGCGGAGACATAGAAGATACAAAGGCACAGTATGACAGCACGAAATTAGAATATGAGCGCCTGGAGACAGAGCTTGAGCAGTACGCTTCCGATATTGACAGGAAAAAGGAGCAGCGGACGGAGCTTTTGATGCTGAAACAGAAAAGGGAAGGCGAAGTGACACTGATGCAGGAAAAAATCTCATCCCTGCACCAGAGCGATGCGCATTATCAGCAGCGAAAAACAGCACTGGAAGCGGAGCTTGCAAGCAGACAGGAAGAGCTTCTGGGATATGAGAACGAAAAGCAACAGTTAGAATCCTCTATAGAAGAACTGAAAGAGCGTCAGCAGGTTAGCCAGGAAGAATTATACAGCATTCGCGGGCGGATTGCAGAATGTACTGCAAAGATGGAGGAATGCAACCGTTTTGTGCTTCAGGCAATGAACCAGAGTACCGAAATCAAGACGCGTCTGCAGCGTTTTGCTACCTTAGAAGAGCAAAATGCAATCAAAAAAGCAGCGATGGCTCAGAAAATCTTGCAGCATAAGTCTGAGGAAGCACACTATGCAGAAACCTTGGAGGAATGCCGAAGGGTGTTGCTTTGTGCCGAGGAAAATATTGCGAAACAAAAAGCAGTATTGAAAGAGCAGGAAGCAGAAGAAGCAAAGTTAAAGGAAGAAGCTTCCCTGATTACAGCCTTGATGGAACGGCTGCAAAAGAGCCGGATTGAAGAGGCATCTAAATTAGAAGCGCTTCGCAATCTGACGGAACGCTACGACGGTTATGGAAACAGTATCCGCCGTGTGATGGAAAAAAAGACGGATTATGCAGGAATCGTCGGTGTTGTTGCAGACATTATCAAAGTAGACAAGCGCTATGAGACAGCAATTGAAACCGCACTCGGTGCAAGCATCCAAAATATTGTGACAAAGGACGAAGCTACGGCAAAACAGATGGTGGAGTACCTGAAGGCAAATAAGTTTGGGCGTGCGACGTTCCTTCCGCTTACCAGCATAACAGCAAATATCAAAGAACAGGAATTGTCTGGAGAAGGGATTATCGGATATGCAGACGCACTTGTCAGTGCAGAAAAGGAATATGACGAATTAAAAAAGTATCTGCTTGGCAGGAGCCTTGTGGTAGATACATTGGAACATGCTCTT
Source organism: uncultured Lachnospiraceae bacterium (assembly GCA_910583815.1). Taxonomy (GTDB): domain Bacteria; phylum Bacillota; class Clostridia; order Lachnospirales; family Lachnospiraceae; genus SIG299. The sequence continues at coordinate 2,069 of CAJTZB010000219.1, read as the reverse complement.
GTATTGGCAAAAAAATACCACTATTCACTTCGTATTGTGACTTTAGACGGAGAGCAGCTAAGTCCCGGCGGTTCTATTTCCGGTGGCGCCTATAAGAATAACAGTAACCTGCTTGGCCGGCGCAGAGAAATGGAAGAGGGCGAAAAAAAGCTTGCAGAATGGGGCAGGCAATATAAGGAGCAGGAACAGAAAAGAGAAACATTAAAACAGAAAAGAGAAGAACTACGTAACCAGATAAATACCGGAAAAGAACAGTTGCAGAGCCTGTTTTTGGAGCAGAATACGGCAGAGCTCAGTATGCATCAGGAAGAAGATCGTTTTCATGCGCTTCAGGAGTCCTATACTTCCATTGAGGCAGAAGCTCATGAGCTTGAGCGCCAGAACAGAGACAACCGAACGAATTCTGTACAGCTTAAAGAGCAGTTAAAGGAAAGCGAACTGGCGCAGGCAGAAGCAAAAGAGACAATAGAACGGTGCAGCCATAAGCTGGATGAGGACAGGAGGCTGGAACAATATGCAGGCGAAAGGGGAGAAGGCCTGCGCATGGAGCTTTCCGGTCTGGAGCAAAGCTTGCAGTTTACCGCAGAAAATATACAACGTGTAAAGAATGAAAGCGTCCGCTTGAATAAAGAAAGAGAAACATTCCTGACGGATGAAGGAATGACAAAAGAGCGTATCAAAGAACAAGAGAATGGCATACAGCAGGCATATGAAGAAATAGCTGCATGGAACCATACGGTTTCTGAACTGGAAACTGTCTTAAAAGAGTTGGAAGAGAAAAAAGACGAGATTACAAAAGGACATAAAAACTTCTTTGCAAAACGTGAGGAACTTTCAGCAAGAGTATCTGAACTGGATAAAGAGTCATTCCGCCTGTCCGGGCAGCTGGAACGTATTTTAGAGACAATGGATACCCAGTGTAACTATATGTGGGAAGAATATGAAATCACTGTAGAAGCAGCAAAGGCTTTCCGTGATGAATCAATATCAGGCTATAGCACAACCAAAAAAGAAATCGGGGAGTTTAAGGCACAGATTAAGGCACTTGGAGATGTCAATGTAAATGCGATTGAGGACTTTAAGACTATTTCAGAACGCTTTGAACTGTATACAACACAAAAAAATGACCTGATGGAAGCGGAAGCAAAGCTCCGCACGATTATTGAACAGCTGGATCAAGAGATGCGCAGGCAATTTGAAGAAAAGTTTTCAGCAGTCAAGGAGCAGTTTAATATTGTATTTTGTGAGCTGTTTGGCGGCGGTAAGGGAACATTGGAACTGATGGAAGATGAGGACGTCCTGACTGCCGGCATCCGCATTATTGCGCAGCCGCCGGGAAAGAAGCTGCAGAATATGATGCAGCTGTCAGGCGGAGAGAAGGCACTGACAGCAATTGCGCTGTTGTTTGCGATTCAGAATTTAAAGCCGTCTCCGTTCTGCCTGTTAGATGAAATAGAGGCAGCGCTGGATGACTCTAATGTCGGGCGTTATGCAAAGTATTTACATAAGCTGACCAAGCATACACAGTTTATCGTGATTACACACCGAAGAGGCACAATGGCATCAGCAGATATCCTCTATGGAATTACAATGCAGGAAAAAGGCGTATCTACGCTTGTGGCAGTCAACTTAATTGAAGACGAGCTGGAAAAGTAAATAGAAAAATTGAGAACAGCGGAATAGAACTGGGAAAATGACAGGGAGGCAGCTATGGGAGAAAAAAAAGGCTTTTTTAAACGCCTTGCAGAAGGGCTGACAAAGACAAGAAATAATATTGTGTCAGGCATGGATTCCATTTTCAAAGGTTTTTCCTCTATTGATGATGAATTCTATGAGGAATTGGAAGAAATCTTGATTATGTCGGACATTGGAATTCATGCTACGACCAATATTTTGGAGCAGCTAAGGGCAAAAGTAAAAGAAACAAAGACAAAAAATCCAGAAGACTGCAGAAAGCTCTTAATGGACAGCATGAAGGAGCAGATGTCAGTACCGGAAGACGCCTATGAATTTGAAAACCGGAAGTCGGTTGTGCTGCTTATTGGCGTCAATGGGGTTGGAAAGACTAC
>CAJTZB010000218.1 GCA_910583815.1 uncultured Lachnospiraceae bacterium | reverse complement strand
GTTTGGTCTGTAATATTACATCCAAACAGTTAAATTAAGCGACTTCGTGTCGCACGTAGAGGTACGCATCAAATGTCTGTTCCGTCACATAGCGGTAGACTTCAACCTCTGGAAACATATTGCCCTGACGTTCCAGACGACCAAGTCTTTGCTCCAAATCGGATGGGCGCCATGCGCAATCGCAGTTGTGTATGGCAATGAGCCTGTCTTGTACATTCGTACCCGCGCCCATCTTCGGAGTAGAACCGAACAAAACTCGCACCTCGCCGCTTCTAACCTTCGCAAACAGTTCTTTTTTCTGTGCATCGGTATTTGCTTCATGAATAAAACGCACCTGCTCCGCAGGGATTCCACGGGCAATAAGCTTCTCTCTCATATCATCATAGACGTTAAAACTTCCGTCGCTCTTTGGTGTGCTAATATCACAGAATGCTAATTGCGCCGCTTTTGTGTCGGCATGTTCTTCCCAGATACGGTAAATATTATCCACACAGGCATTTATTTTGCTGTTCGGGTCGTCTGGCAGCATGGGGTCTATCATCCGCTGGTCAAGGGCAAGTTTCCGCCCGTCATTTGTCACTTTCAACATATTATCTTGTTGTGGTTCAACCAATCTCGCCCGGATTTTCTCCGCCCGTTTTGCAAGAGACGCTACCATTTGTGTCTGTATCTCACTCGGCTTGGTTTTTATATTGTGGTAATTGACCTTTGGTACAGGTAACTTTAACATATCGGCAGTCTGGATATCCGCCACTTCCTTAAACATCTGCATCAGCTCTGGCAGATTGTAGAATTTCGCAAATCTCGTCTTGGCGCGGTAATTTGTTCCCTCCGGGGCGAGTTCCAGAGCCGTAACCGTCTCGCCAAAGGTAGATGCCCAACTGTCAAAATGTTGCAGACCGTTCCTTACAAGAGTGTCATACTGCAAGTATCTCTGTACGGAATATAGCTCGACCATCGAGTTGCTCACAGGCGTTCCCGTTGCGAAAACTGTGCCGCGGTTGCCTGTAATCTCATCCAGATAACGGCATTTCATAAAAAGGTCGCTCGATTTCTGGGCTTCAGTCTGGGCAATACCTCCTACGTTCCGCATCTTCGTGTACAGGTAAAGGTTTTTGTAAAAATGACTCTCATCTATAAAAAGCCTGTCAACACCCAATTCTTCAAAGTTTATCACGTTGTCTTTCCGTTTCGTATCATTGAGTTTATCCAGCTTTGCCTTAATCGCTTTTCTTGTTTTCATAAGCTGTTTCACCGTAAACTGCTCCCCATTGGTTGCCTGCACATCATCTATCCCATGTTCTATATCGTCAAGCTGACGCATGAGCTGTTCCCTCTGGCGTTCCTCGCTGATAGGGATTTTTTCAAATTGTGAATGCCCGATAATTACTGCGTCATAAGCTCCCGTTGCAATCCTGCCGCAGAACTTCTTTCGGTTTGCCGTTTCAAAATCCTGCTTCCTTGCCACAAGGATATTTGCGCTTGGATAGAGCCGAAGATACTCCGACGCCCACTGACCGACAAGGTGATTCGGCACGACAAACATAGATTTCTGGCATAATCCCAGACGTTTGCTCTCCTGTGCCGCAGCCACCATCTCAAAGGTTTTTCCTGCTCCTACCTTATGTGCAAGAAGTGTGTTGCCGCCATAAAGGATATGGGCAATCGCATTGACTTGGTGCGGTCTAAGCGTAATCTCTGGACTGATTCCGCCAAACGTGATATGACTTCCATCATACTCACGCGGTCTTACACTATTGAATGTGTCATTGTAATAACGGACAAGGCGAGTTCTCCGTTCCGGGTCTTTCCAAATCCAATCCTGAAATGCCTGCTTAATTATCTCCTGTTTTGCCTGCGCTGCTGTTGTCTCCTTTACATTAAATACAGCTTTCTTATTTCCATGTTCATCATAAACATAATCAAAAATCCGAGTATCTCGCAGATTTAACGTATCTTCAATAATGCGATAAGCGCTTGCGCGCTTTGTTCCATAAGTACTGTCTGCCTTGACATTTCCAAAATCGGAATTTTTATTTTCAATAAACCACTCGCCATTTATAGCGGTATAACGCACTCGGATTCTCCCTGCCGCATGACTTGAGGGAGTTAAAAGTTCTATTACAAACTGTTGGATATCTTCCTCTGGTATCCATGCCGTACCCAACCGAATTGAAATTTCACTTGCAGGCAGGTCTTTTGGAATAACTTTTTGGAGTGCTTCCACATTGACCGCATATTCTGGATTCTCCTTTGCCGCCGTTTTCGCTGTAATGAGTTTTGCACGGACATTTCCTGACAAATATTCATCGGCAGTAACATATTTTACAGGTTCAGTATTTGGAATTTTAAAGATAATCCCTCGCAAATCCTCAATGATTTTTTCCTGCGTTTTACCTGTAAGCTGCGCCATATACTCTAAATCAACACGGGCTTTTTCCCCTATGGAAAGCGCAAGTGCTTCACTTGCCGTTTCCACAAATGTGACTTCCCGGTGCGGTTTGATTGTCCGCTTCGTAAACATATCTGCTTTTCTCTTAAATTTCCCCTCATCGTCAAGCACTTCAAGAGAACATAAAAGAAAATAGCTTTCGTCTGCCGCAAATGCAAGATAATTACCTCTGTTATTAATTAAACCATACTTTTTAGTAAAAGCATCATACAGATTATTTAAATTTTTCTGTTCGGATTGTATCATTTCCTCCGGGCAGTCGTCTATCTGATACTGAATAAGCCTACGGACACAATCACGGATTTCTACCAGTCCTTTTATTCTATTCTCTGCGGTCATAGAAACATCCGCAGGATTCATTCTGTCATTTTCTCGAAAATAAACTTTATCCTCCACAAGAGTAAATGAAAAATTCCGTACTTCCGGGTCGGCTTCAATAGAGACGTTCTGTTCGTCAGAAATTCGGTCAATCTCATCATCAAGCTCTGTAATTTCTCCATTTATCCGCCGCACTGCTCCATGAAGCAGCTCCGATAACGGGATATCCTGATGAGCTTTGCAGACAGCATCCATGCCGAACCGTGTGCTTTCCATCTTCATCTCGCCCAGAACCATCTCCGGGTGGTTTACAAAATAGCTGTTCATGGTAATCCCACTCACATCTGTATCAAGAAAAATCCAGTCTGGCTCTACATCAATAAGTCGGTCTCGCTTCTGTAAAATAAGGATATCGCTCGTAACCTCCGTGCCTGCATTTGCACGAAACGTACTGTCTGGCAGACGAATGGCTCCCAAAAGCTCGGCTCTTCGGGCGATATATCTCCGCACCTCCGGGCTTGTCTTATCCATCGTCCCCTTAGAGGTAATAAACATCACGACGCCGCCTGCCCGCACTTTATCCAGAGCTTTTGCTATAAAATAATCATGGATTAAAAACTTCTGGGCGTTATAACGGCTGTCGTTGACCTTAAACTCCCCGAACGGGATATTGCCAAGCACTACGTCAAAGTGATTATCTGGAAGCTTTGTATCCTCAAATCCCTCAATGGCAATACTGGCTTTCTGGTAGAGCTGCTTTGCAATCCTGCCTGATAATGGGTCAATCTCAATGCCGTACAGTTTTGATTTCTCCATGCTGTCGGGTAAAAGCCCTAAGAAATTTCCCGTGCCGCAGGACGGCTCCAAGATGTTCCCCTGTGAGAATCCCAGACGGTCAAGTG
>CAJTZB010000217.1 GCA_910583815.1 uncultured Lachnospiraceae bacterium | reverse complement strand
CTAACTCTTTTGGGTCATCAGAGCAGTTTTTTAATACCGAAATTTTAACAAGTTCTCTGGCTTCTAATAAATCAATAATACTTTCCGTAAATTCTGGCGTAAGGCTTGCTTTGCCAAGTTGGAAAGTTGGCGTAATATTCATTGCAAGCCCTTTCAAATATGCGCGTTGTTTGCTTGTCATAATCTCCTCCATCCGTGTAAATTCCTATTTATAATAATCGAACTGCAATCCATACATTTTTACAGTGTCGCCGTCTTTAATCCCAAGCTTCTCCAGTTCCTCTAAGATTCCATTCGTCTTTAAGAAATTTTGGAAAAACTCAAAGCCCTTTTCAGAGTCCAGATTTGTGTAGCCAAGCATTTTTTCAATGCGAGGGCCTTCTACCACATAAACATTATCTTCCTTGTTATATTCCACGGAATATGGCTCTGTAGCGACTTCTAAAGTATCTGTAAAAAATTCTTTTTCAAATACAATAGGCTCTTCTTGAATTGCAGCAAGCAGATTGCTTACATGAAAAAGCAGTTCTTGTACACCTTCTCCGCTGACAGCAGAAATAGGAAACACCGAGATTCCCTGTGGCTCAAATGTATCTTTTAAATGTTGTATCGCGGCTTCTTTTTCTTCACCGTATAAAAGATCCAGCTTATTTGCTGCAATTACCTGCGGTTTGTCCAGAATTGCTGTACTGTAGGCAGTCAGTTCCTTATTGATAGCAGCAATATCCTCCAAGGGATCCCTTCCTTCTGCTGAAGCAGCATCCACAATATGGATCAGCACTTTGGTACGTTCAATATGGCGTAGGAACTCATGGCCGAGTCCGATACCTTCAGAAGCTCCTTCTATCAATCCAGGAATATCTGCAATCACAAATCCCTTTCCGTCTGGACGGTCTACAACTCCAAGATTTGGATTGAGTGTTGTAAAATGATAATTTGCAATTTTAGGCCGTGCATTTGTAACACGGCTTAAAAAAGTGGACTTTCCAACATTCGGGAATCCAACCAGGCCAACATCTGCAATTACTTTAAGCTCCAGCAATACATTAAGCTCCAAAGCTGCCTGTCCTGGCTGGGCATACTTTGGTACCTGCATGGTTGCTGTTGCATAATGCTGATTGCCCTTTCCCCCCCTGCCGCCGCGCAGCACAACTTCTCGTTTGTTCTGATGGGACATATCAGCAATTACTTTTCCGGTTGCGCTATCACGGATAATGGTTCCTTCTGGCACCTTTAATATGATGTCTTCTCCGTCGCGTCCGGTACAGTGATTTTTGCCACCGTTTTCTCCGTCTTCTGCACGGAATTTGCGAGTATAGCGGTAATCTGCCAAGGTGTTTAATCCGGTATCTACCTCAAAAATTACATCGCCTCCTCTGCCACCGTCTCCACCGTTTGGCCCACCGGCAGCTACAAACAGTTCCCTTCGGAAACTGACGTGCCCATCTCCGCCTTTTCCGGAGCGAATATAAATTTCAGTTCTGTCTGCAAACATAATTTCCTCCTATTGTCTGGACGATGCAATCTATGACATAATGTAAGAATCTTGGCATCTGAACCAGACAGAGCAAAAAACCCCAAATTCATGAGAATCTCGCGAATTCAGGGTTTCGTTGGTTACTTTATTCAGCTTCTACAGGATAAACAGAAGCCTGCTTCCTGTCTCTGCCTTTTCTCTCAAATCTCAGCACTCCGTCAACCAAAGCATATAATGTATCATCTCCGCCGCGGCCTACATTGACACCTGGATGAATTTTGGTTCCGCGCTGCCTGTAAAGAATATTGCCGGCTAATACGAACTGACCATCGGCTCTCTTAGCACCAAGGCGCTTAGACTCGGAATCTCTGCCGTTCTTGGTAGAACCAACGCCCTTTTTATGAGCAAAAAACTGAAGGTTCATCTGAAACATAACCTATACCTCCTTAGAAATTGTAAGATACCTTTTTCCATACTCGTCTTCAATTCCCTGTAAACCAAGGAAGAGTGAGTCAAGCAACAACAAAGACTCTTTGCACGGTTTGGAAACGATGCGGAATTCAATTGTACCGCTCTTTTGCTCCTGTTTGCAGGAACAGACGTCATCAGTAAAAGCTTCAATTGAATTCATTGTATTGATGACGAGCGCAGACACTGCAGAACAAATAATGTCACTGCCGCTTTCTGCGTAGCCAGAATGTCCATTGCAGCAGAAACCGCAAGGAACTCCTTGCTCGTCCCATAATTTCACTACACGAATCATAATTAAGCGTTGATCTTATCAATCTTTACTCGTGTGTACTGCTGTCTGTGGCCGTTTTTATTGTGGTATCCGGTCTTTCTCTTGTACTTGTAGACAATAACCTTTTTACCTTTTATGTTTCCGACTACAGTTGCGCTGACAGTAGCACCGCTAATTGTTGGATTGCCAACCTGAACAGAGCCGTTGTTCACTACAAGAACATTCTCAAATGTAACGGTCTCACCAGCTTCTACTCCAAGCTTCTCTACATTAAGGAAATCTCCTTCGGCTACTTTGTACTGCTTGCCACCTGTTGCAATAATTGCGTACATATAGCACCTCCCATTATCATTACTCGCCAACTGTGGTGCTGCTTCTGTGTACAGAACACAGGCAGACTTCGACCTCATTGTGCGGCATACTCATAAAATATAGCACAAGGCTCAAATTATGTCAAGTATTTTATATTAAGTATTGACTGAAGATTTGCCAAGTTGCTCTGCCAGTGTTTTGTATACTTTTTTGCGGGTAATTTCAATTAATCCAAGCTTTGTCATATCAACAAGCTCCGTCTGCACAGAATCTTCTTTAAACAGGCGGCGCAGTTCGTCTAACAATTGTTTAACATGATCCGGCTCTTCCAGATTGATAAAATCCACAAGGATAATGCCGGATAAATTACGGAGCCGCAGCTGATAGGCAATTTCTTTTGCCGCCTCCATGTTGATGGAAAAAAAGGTCTGCTCGGATGCTTTTTTCCCTGAAATGGCTTTGCCGGTATTGACGTCAATCGCAGTCAATGCTTCTGCCACATCAATAACAATCGTCGCCCCGGAATTCAAATAAACGGTCCGCCTCAATGCATTGTCCATAAAAGTATTAATTTTATATCTGACAGCAATGTCGTTGCTTCGCTCTGCATATTCCAGTACTGTCAGACCGCCCTGTTCATTCCTGCTTGGATAACAGCTTAGATAATGTTCTACTTCACGATAAATATCGGTATAGTCAGTAATAATACGCTCTAAATGTTCCAACCGAAGTTCCCTCATTGGAATCAGATAAGTCGGAAGTTCCTTTCTAAGCAGCGTATAGTTTGCTTTGTGGACACCGGTCTCGCAAAGTTTTTGGTATTCTGAAATCAAGTAGGTCAGTTCTGCAGTCAGTTCTTCCGGTGCTGCATACTGAGCGTTAGTACGTATGATAATGCCATAATTTTCTCCAAGAAATGAGCTGGCTTGTTCTTTTAATGCCTGTTTTACAGATTTGTGTGCAATTTTTTTGGAAACCTGAATACCTGCTTCTCCGTGGATTACAACAGCATACTTTCCTGTTATGGAGAAATTCGCAGTTACAACCGGTGCTTTTGTTTTAACTTCTTCCTTGACTACCTGAACTATTAAGGTGTCACCCATAGAGATTTTTTTCTCTGACTGACGTTTGGAAAATAAAGGGTTCTTCACTGCATCCAAATCTAAATAGCAGGAACAGCGCTCCGAAATATTGATAAA